>NZ_CP013612.1:983267-1311023 GCF_001482385.1 Pseudoalteromonas rubra | reverse complement strand
AGGTATCAGGGATCTAACCACAAAAAGAATAAACAACTTCCCTATTTGAACGCGTAGTACATCACTCGAGGCCTGCAAAAATACGACGGTCACCAGGGAGTATGACCGCCGCCAGGTGTAGCTTACCGGTGTGCCGGTTTAAAGGTTAAAACGCGCTGTAATTCGCTGTTGATTGGTTGAATTCAAACACCGAGATCTGGCCACAGCGCGCAAAATGGTTGTTGCTGCTGTAAGGCGTGTTAGCCTGATTAATATCATCTTCCCAGCCCTGGCCGTTTTTAACAAAGGCTTTAATTTCAAACCAGCCATTGTGGGTCTGGTTGCAATCCATATCAACATCCAGCATCCAGTAGTGCGCGCCCCACTGATTCAGCGGTGTTTCACCATAACCATGGCTTTCGACCATCGCTTTGGCTCCCCATTCGGCTGGCCACAAGTTAGTTGTCCAGTCCAGTGCGCTGCCTTGAGCACCTGCACTTTGGCCTGATTCAGCACCATGCCAGTCCAGGTAGTTGTCACCCTGTTTCCAGCCTTGTGTGGTCGGGTTTTTCAGGTTGTTGTGGCGCATGGGCATCGCACATTGCAGCGGATCCTGGTCACAGTTGCGGCCCAGGGAGGCTGCGAAAGGTATGATCCAGCCCACCACGCACAAACAGATCTTGACCTGCGGCCGTTTCAGCTTTGATAAACACGACTGTTCTTTGCCAGTCGCCTACCGGCTCGTCCGGCGCGTTGCCCACTTTGCTATTATGATGGATCGCCACTGCACTCATGGGGTTGACACTGATACTCGCCAAACCATTTTGCGATACTGTGATTTGATTACCCAGACACCCATTGCCTGAGGCATTTTTTCCGCCACTTAGTACATCACAGTACACGCCTTCAGCAAGACCGGTTTTGTAGTGTTTGATTGAGCGACCCACCTTCACGGTTGATCGCGACAAAACCTTCATTGCCACGTGAAAACGCAATCTGATTATTGCCATTGTCCCACCAGTTATTTATCGTCCAGTGACCAGTGGTATTGTTTCTGAACTCCATGGCACCTGCAATCATGCTGCGGCGATGCTCACACTGCCACTCTTTGGCAAAGCAGTTTAAGGTGTTGCCCTGATGCACAACACTGCCCGGCGGTCCGGCATCTCCATCATGGTTAAAGTCATAACTCGACATCACTTTGGGGTAGCCGTACGGATAGGCCAGCATAAAGACATTGGCCAAATCATACAGTGCACCGTCTTCATAGGTCACCACATTGCCTGCTCCACCATGACCTCGCTGGTTATCGTGATTATCAACAAATACCACCGCAAGATAGCTGGGCATCATGTCCCAGGCTTCACCAAAACTGTTCAGCCAGGCCAGTTTGCCGGACTTAAAGGTGTCACCCAGCTTGGTGCTGTACTTAAACTCAGTGACCAAGCCATTTGCGAAATATTCGTCGGCGCGTACTGCCTGTCCGCCCTGATCAATCACCTCCTGAAATACCAAAGGTTCACCATTCACCTTACCCATGATCGTGGCAATATCGGATGACGCCATATGTTTACTGGCATCCAGTCTGAATCCAGCCACCCCAATGCCAACCAGGTCATTCAAATAACCAGCCAGTGTATTCTGGACATATGAAGCTGACGTGTTGAGATCAGCCAGGCCAACCAGCTCACAGTTTTGTACCCGCCAGGCATTATTGCCATAATCGGCGTCGTTTATTGCACATGTTTCATGAAAATCCTGTGGGCTGTAGATTGGGTAGTGCTTGTCGCCGAATGTACTGCCTGCTACGCCCGTACCACTGCCGTGCGCCATATGGTTAATCACAGCGTCTACATAAATATCAACGCCTGCGGCCTTACATCGTGTCACCATATCAATAAACTGAGCACGGTTACCGCTGCGACTTTCTAGCTGGTAACTAACGGGCTGATAGCGTGTCCACCAGGGCGCGCCAGTGATGTGTTCACTGGGTGGCGAAACCTGTACGGCGGCATAACCTTTTGGGCCCAGGAAGGTTTCACATTCGGTCGCAATATCCTGCCAGGACCATTCGAATAAATGAACAAAGGTTGTGGGGGTGGCCAGTGCCTGAGCAGACATGCCCAACCCGCGGTGATGAGTGCTGTGTTCAGCACTTTGAGTGACTGTTTAATCATTGTATGTTCTCTGTTGTTGTCATAATAGTAATGTTTACATCACGGTAACAATATAGAGAGATCCGATTAAACGTCTATTGAATACGTATGCAATAAAACGCGGCTGCGCTTGCCATATAAAAACGGGTGAAAAAGCACTCAAACAATCCTGTTGGCTCATCATTACAGTCCAAAGCCCGTACTGTAAAACCGTCCATCAACACACTTGAAAAGACGCCATTTATACCCTGACGAAATATAAGGTGGTACTTAACCAGTTGAAAAATATACTTTGTCACAAAAAAGTCGGTGTAAAACCCCTTGCTTATACTGAGGCTTCTGGATAACACTTTTCGACATCACTTTGCAGCGAGCAACGCTATGATCCTAAAACAACTCAGATTAAAGCAAGCACCTGACTCAGGCTCAACTGGCTACAATCTCCGGGTTAATATATCCGTACAATTCAAAGAATCGAGCAGGGGCACACTCCAAGTCTGGAGTCTCTAAAAATGCCTTGCCGCTGCACTGGACACTGACATCAACACGTTACAACAGGAGTCATTTATGACCAATAAACATGCTTCACCAGGGCCGCTGTGGCTGCGGATTTGGTTTCTTTCTCGGAACATTTCAAAGTCAGCCAGGCAGGGCATTACTCATCAGACTTGAGCGTATCCTACACGGTTTTTGGTTTGCTTTTTTGCTTACTGGGACTCATAAGCGAGGCAGCCCTTGTTGGTGGTCTGCTTGTTGCTCATTAATGGATATTTCATTAGTTATTGCAAATATATGGGTGGGGGACAAGTTCGCTTATCTGGTGATAATGCGACCTTTTGCATCGTTAACCGCACTATCAAACCGGCGGCTTCACAGCCATGGTGAGACACATATCATTTAATCTGTACCTGTCATTGTTACAACTTTATACATTTATTTACGGAATATTCCGCCCGCTCAACTTAAACTTAAACACACTAGATATCCTGAAAGGAACAATGATGAGCGCGCGGATCCATGGTATTGACCTTGCCAGAGCTTTGGCAATTTTTGGTATGGGTGGTCGTTAACTTTAAACTCGTTATGGTGCGACAACCGGCAGCCCACTGCTGTTGTCATTGAGCGGGTTATTGGAAGGGCGCGCCGCAGCGCTGTTTGTGGTTCTGGCGGGCGCCGGGTTGACGTTAACCGCTCGCAAGATGCAAAACCATAACCTGCTGCATCAAAAACAACTTCAAAAATAAAGTAGTTATGCGTGGTATTCTGCTACTTTGCCTGGGGTTACTTTATTTACCCGTCTGGCCGGCAGATATTCTGCACTTTTACGGCTGTTACTTTATCCTGGCCTCCTGGCTATTATTCGCCTCTCACCGTACGCTCCTCACACTCTGTGCGGTGGTTGTATCCACTTTTCCTGCGCTGTTACTGATCATTGATTATTCCAAAGGCTGGCACTGGGAAACACTCACCTATCTGGATTTATGGACGCTCGATGGCCTGGTCAGGCGTATCTTTTACAACGGTTTTCACCCCGTTTTTCCCTGGTTTGCATTTCTACTGTTTGGTATGTGGCTGGGCCGCCAACCTTTTGCACAATATCGCCACGCAAAGAAAACTCTTTGTTAGCGCGCTTGTTACATTAATCGCGGTTGAAAGCACGTTTTACCTGTTGCGCTCGCTTGCTGTCGAGTCCGGAATGCAAGATCAAGATATCAGATTTTTGCTGAGCACCGGACCAATACCGCCTCTGCCGCAGTACCTGGTGTGTGCCACCGCAACTGCAGTGCTTATTTTAATAAGCTGCATCAAACTGGCTCAGCGCTTTTGCGCATACAGCCATACTTAAAACCCTAGAGAACACCGGAAAGTTATCACTTACTTTTTATATAGCCCATATCATTATTGGCATGGGTATCTTAGAATCGTTCAATATGCTAGGTAACCAGTCTATTGAGCTGGCACTGCTGAGTAGCCTGATTTTTTGCCTGTCAGCCTGGTGTTTTGCCATGCTATGGAGTCGAAAGTTCACTCAGGGACGATGGAATGGCTATTCAGATACCTCATTAATCGGGCTGAAGCCTATTCAGGCCATTTTATTCATGCCCGAAAATAACACGGTCGACAATTTTTCAGAACGGTTAAGAAATACAATTCAACTTTGCCTCAGGCTCTTCCTAAATATGTGTAAACCTCTGATAAATAAACTTAGTTTTATCAGTTAGACGTATTTCTCCCACCCCTATCCAGGCTCAAACACTGACGACCAGATACTTGTATTTTCTTTGCTTGGGCAAAAATTTTCGACTACACTGAAATGAATTTCACCTGGCACAGGTCTTGTCGTTACAGCAGCATGTTCAGGTAGCTAAACACTACCGATAAGTACGGGCATGAACATGCTGCTGAACTACCTGTTGAATAGAAGAGAGTTGTTATTTTGGGTCAGGTAGCCGCCACGCTCAGTTTGGCACACACTCAATGAGGAAGATAATATGAAAGCACTAACGGGGGCCGCGATGGCGGTCATGGTTGCAGGCTTGGTGGGCTGTAACGCAACAGACAACACGTCATCTAATACAGCAAATGCAAATACCAGTGGTGCGAGTACCGATCTGGTTCACTGCTATGATGTTAACATTTGTGGTGGTCACAATGATTGTAAAACAGCAAGCAATGCCTGTTCAGGACAAGCCAGCTGTAAAGGGACAGGCTTTGTTGCTATGCCAACTAAAGCATGTGCGGATGTGGGTGGTAAAGTAAAAGATGAGTGGGTCGGTTCAGTAGCCAAATCTGACCTGGTAAAGTGCAATGACGTCAACATTTGCGGTGGCCACAATGACTGTAAAACCGCCAATAATGCCTGTGGTGGCCATGCGTCCTGTAAAAGGTACTGGGTTTGTAAAAATGCCAGCTAAAGCATGTCAGGACATAGGTGGCAAAGTCGACAGCTAACAAGCTAGCCTTGTGTCAGCAGGCAGACACCGAACATGCCCGCCTGCTGATCCCAACCTCTTGCTTTAAACGGAAGACACATTGAACGCTATACCGCCCTATCTGGGATTTGGCCTGGGACTCAGAACCTGCTATTTCGAAGACATTATCCAAACTCAACCGGACGTTGACTGGTTCGAGATCATCTCTGAAAACTATTTCGTCGAAGGCGGAAAGCCCTGGCATTATCTCGATCAGATAAAAGAGCGCTATCCAATTGCCATGCATGGTGTGTCTATGTCGATTGGCAGCACATCAGCAATAAATTTTGAATACCTTGGGCAACTTAAACGCACCATTCAACGCGTAAACCCGGTATGGATTTCTGACCACTTGTGTTTTTCGTCCCTTGGGAGTTTAACAGCCATGATTTACTGCCACTGCCATATACCGAAGAGGCCCTGACACATTTGTGCGAACGTCTACACATTATTCAGGATTATTTGGAACGTCCTATCATCCTCGAAAATGTCTCCAGCTACCTCACCTATCATCAATCTCAGATGACGGAGTGGGACTTTTTATCGACACTACATCAGCAGTCGGGCTGCCAGTTTTTGCTCGATATCAATAACGTCTATGTCAGTGCCAGAAATCATGGCTTTGATGCCATGGATTACCTCAACGCTATCCCTCAGCAAGCGGTTGCACAGATACATTTGGCCGGGCACAGCGATTTCGGCAGTCATATTGTCGACACACATGATCAACCTGTATGCGACGCCGTCTGGCAATTGTTTCAGCGTTATACGCAATCAAGGCCGCCAGTCAATACCATGATTGAACGAGACGATAATTTTCCCCCTTTCGAAACCCTGATGGCAGAATTACACCAGGCCAGAGAGCTTGCCCCGCTCAGTTGGAGGCCCAATGGCTAAGTTAGCCCAACTTCAGCAAGCATTTGTTGCGATGCTCAATGGCGCGGGAGCAGACTTACTCAATCAGATTGCACCCCAACCAGGCTTAAACGTTCAGGACAGGGCTGCAATCTATCAAAATGCCTATCGAATTCGCCTCACCAAAGTACTGGAACAAGATCACGAAATGCTCGGCCTTTACTTAGGCGACGACTTATTTGATGACATGGTGAACGGATTTCTTGCTCAATATCCATCAACTGATCCATCTTTGCGACACTTTGGTGACAGGCTTCCCGAATTTCTCGAGGATCATCCCCCTTTTTCTGACCATGGGATACTGAGCGAAATGGCCCGGTTTGAGCGCCTCTTGTTGCAAGCTTTTGATGCTCCGGATGCACCTCGACTGACCATTCAGGCACTGCAGCAGATCCCAGCTAATTTATGGCCCAATGTCGTTTTTTACGCTGCATCCAAGTGTGCGATTACTAGCCTGTCAGTTTTCCGCTGTTGAGAGCTGGCAGGCACTAAAACAAACGGACACCCCACCGCAGCCTGAACTTGCGACCAAGCACTATTGGCTGATTATTCGCGAGCCCGATTTACGCACCGCTTTTCATCCGCTCTCTCACAGTGATTATATATGCCTGACTACCCTGAAAGAGGGCCTGCCCTTTAGCTTTGTCTGTGAAGCCGCAGCCAACTTGCATCAGGATACAGAAGCGGGCACACACGCAGTTATGCAACTGCTGCAAAAAGCGCTCAACGCAAATTGGCTTAGCAGGTATCAGCTGCCAGATCCCATCCAGAACCTATCAGAATAAGGCGCCTTATGAAGCTCAGTGAAAAAGTCCGTCTGTATCAGCTTAGCCTGATCGCCAGTATGTTGTTTGCGTTTGTGGGTTTTGCTTACAATGCCTGGCGACTGGAGGTCTCGGAGCAAAACAATAATATACGCACAGCTTGTTTCGAAATGCTCAGAGAACTGGCACAGCTTGAACAACTTATCTACATCGCCCATTATGATCAGGACAAAGCACAGGGTAGCCCGAGAAAAGGCTGGGTAAGTGTGGGTTTAATTAATGATTTCAGCTACCTGACCAACAGTGAGCTACAACAAAGTGCCACCACACTCAGGGCAACCTGGGCAGATAACTGGCAAAATATTTACGCCAGTACCCAGGCTGTTGATTTGGTGGTTAAGGACATTGACACTGTCCGCGCTGACATCAAATATTTGCTTAATGAACTGGAATAGTCGCACTGTCCATACTTACGCATTTTGGCAACCTGATCTCAAAGCACGCTCCACCCAGCTCTGTACTTTCTTCACTCACACACACCGTACCATGATGCTTACTGACGATTGACTGGACAATCGCCAACCCCAGTCCACAACCGCCAGAATCCCGCGAGCGGCTGGGATCAAGCCGGGTAAATGGTTCAAAAATACGCGCCTGTTTTCCCGGCGGAATACCTATTCCATCATCGATAACACGAACCACCAGCTCACCGGGTAGCTCCCTGAGCTCAACGCGTACCCTTTCCCTGGCAAAGCGGCCGGCATTTCGCAATAAGTTAGTGAACAGTCGTTTTACCAAAGCTTCATCACCTTCCCAATGTATCTCTTGCACATCCAGTTCAAAGTCAACCTGAGGATAAAAAGGGGCAACCTTATCCAGAGTCTCCTGCAATACAGAGCCCATTTGCAACACAACCTGTTTTGGTTTGACTGAGTTGTCTTTCACTCTGGCGTAATACAGCAACTCACTGACAAGGCCTTCAAGATCCTGTAATGATTGATTTAGACTAGTATGAAGCGCCGCTCGCTCCTCCTCCTCTGCATCTTCCAGCATATCCAATGCAAACTGCATCCTGGCCATGGGACTGCGAAACTCATGCGCCACACCATGTAACAGATCTCTCTGCAACGTGATTCTCGCCTCTCCTTCATTTAGTTGTGCGTTGACTAACTGCGAAAGCTGTTGCAAACTGCTATTCAAATCCTGAGGCTGACTCAGCGAAACGGGCATTTGAGCGAGTCGTTCGGCCAACACATTGCGCTCTTTAACATTCAGATACCAGAAAACGAGCAGCAAAAACAGGTTGAGAAAGGCCGACATCAGCCAATCAAACCAATCAACCAAGTAATAATAGACATCCTGATCAACCAAAGGGCCAATTTCGAGTACCTCATAGTCGTTGAGCACAAAATACAGTGTGGCATTTAGGTAATCGACCAGCGCTTGCTGTTCTTTAAGTTCAGTAAATTCGCTCAGCTGCGACTGAGAGTAAAAGTCGGCATTGCGCCGCACCACCAGTGCCTGGGTATCGTACCTAGCTTCGAGACTCATCTGCAGTTCAGATAATGATATTTGTGCAGGGCGGGCCAGCTCAGTTTGAACTCTGGCTCCGACCTCATCTAAAAACTGGTTTTGCGTTTCAATATATCGGGTTTCAATCTCAACGAGTAAGGTGTGCCGTACTGTCAGAGCCAACACACTATTGAGCACAATGGTCAGGGCGATAAATGCGCTCAGCCGCAAAACGTTAACTTGCAATCAGGTATCCTTTATTTCTTATTGTTTTAATAATTTTAGGCTCTTTTGGATCATCCCCCAATTTCTTGCGCAGCCTGGAAATACGCAGATCAATTGAGCGATCCATACCGTCAAATTCAAGTTTAAATATTGTGCGGTACAATTCGTCCCGCGACAATATTCGGCCCGCAGAATTAGCCAGCAACCACAATAGCTCGAACTCAGCACTGGACAGTAAGACTTCTTTATCACCACATGTTGCCTTACGTTTTGCCAAATCAACACAGATTTCACCGTCATTAATTGTTCGCACAGTCTGGCTGGTTTGCGTCACAAGCATGTTCTGGCGCCTTAGCTGTGCCCGAATATGGGCCAATAAAACCCGAGGTTTAACGGGCTTACACAAATAGTCATCGGCACCCACTTCCAACCCGGTTACTTCATCTATGTCGTCTACCAAAGCCGTCAGCATAATAATAGGCCCGGTAAAACGACCCCGGATCTGACGGCAAATACTCAAGCCATCCTGACCCGGTAACATTAGATCCAGCACCAGTAGATCTGGTGCAAATTCATCAACGCGCGCAACGGCGCCATTTCCCTGCTCATAACAAGCGACATGATATCCATTTTTCTGCAGAAATTGACACATCAGCTGAGTGAGTTCTCGATCATCATCTATCAATAATATTTTTTGTTGTGTTGTCATTTACAACCTGTTTAAACACGCATCATATATTTTAAGGTTATACGCTTTCGCATACTGATAAGCTTGTGCCCGTGCAGCTTTATCTGCTTCACTACGTAAAGTATCTCCGGTACCCGGCATCGCTTTAACACCACAGCGGGCTTCGAGCGCTTTAAATTCAAATTGTTCAAAGCCTGGCACCACAGGCCGCCGGCCCGTGGTGTAATACAACCTGAAGTCTTGCTTGTCCATCGCCTCAGAGAGTGCTTGCTGTAGCTTTCCATCTGGCGCCGTTTCTTGCTTATTCATCCCCTGGCACCCTACTGCCAATCCTGCACTGAGCAAAACGCTCAGTGCAGTTAGTTTACCCTTCATATTTTTTTACTCCTAACCGAATGAAAACCCCAGCCATCAACAACCAAAGCGTCATAAACAACGTGCCCCCTGAGCCACCATCATCCAGAGATTGAGTAGGAGGTTGCGGATCCGGCTGTGGATCGGGTTGAGGGTCAGGCTCGGGCTCTGGTTCTGGTTCTGGCTCAACAGGTGCGGCCTCAACCGTTACCGCAACGCTACCAGATGCTGTGCCTCCGTTACCGTCACTTATGGTATAACCTATGGTGTCATCGCCAGAAAAACCAGTGCCTGCTGTATAGAGTAAACCATTTGACGCAATCGTGACTGTACCGGTTCCCTGATAGTCCACAGCAGAGATACTCAGCGCATCACCATCAACATCCGTGTCATTGCTCAAAATAGTCAATAATACTTGCTCTGCCTGAAACTCCACATTAGCGCTGTCGTTTTGCGCGACGGGTGCATCATTGACCGCAGTAACCGTCACCTCTACGTTAAATCGTTCACTGTTTTGATTGTCCTTTGTTGCGAATGCCGCGACATTCAGCGTGCCATTATAGTTTTCATTCGGGATCACTGTCAGATCTGTATAGGTATAGTTATCACCCGGCAGCAGAGTAATTAAATCAACAGCCAGCCCGAGCTCAAAGTTGAGATCTTCTTTTTTAATCTGTACACGGTCATCTTCCGCAACAGAAATCGGATTTTGAGATTCAAATACAGGCACTATCGGATCAGGCGGGCCATCAGAATTGATTGTAAAGTTCCCGGAATTAATCGCAAAAAAGATATTGTCGGTACAGGCAACTCGGATCCGGGCAGAATTGGTACTAATTGCAGAGGTGATTAGCACCTCCTGCTCTCCATCGTTATCGACACCATTTGCCAGCGATGTACCAAAAGTCACACCTGCATCGGTAGAAAGGCTAATGGTTACTCTGGAGCATGAAACCGGCGCATTCTGGGTATTTGCGGTGTCCCAGGTCACGGTGTGTGTATCAGATAGCCACTGACTGCTGCTATCAGGCTGGGTTACTGTGAATCCACTTGACGAACCAACCACGTTGACCTGCATCGTATCGCTGGCAACATGCCCCTGGCCATCTCGCACCGCCAAACGGAAGTTCAACGTGCGACTTATTGATGGGTACGCTTCCCCATATGCCACGCTATTTGCAAGAATGTCGATTAATTTAGGAAAGGTTCTGACCGGCTCCATGGTTGGGTTAAAGACCCTAAACAAAGGCCCGGACCCAGAATCAATGGCATCCTGACTTGCACTATTCGTAGCCGACCCTAGGTCGAACTGCTGCCAGCTGTAACTAAGCGTATCAGAATCTGCGTCGGTTGCGCTGCCCGTTAAAGTGAAAGGCGTACGGGCGGGTATGTTAAAGTCGCTACCGGCATCAACCACTGGGCTTTGATTGGTCAGATCAGTGCGGACACCGCAGGTGCTGCCAACCCCCTGACGCGTCACCTCAACCATTTGTTCAATGGAGTGCAGGTGAAAGAAAGGATCTGAATTTTGCTGTAAATCTTGTTCACCGCAGATGCCTGTATATCCCATGATTGTCGAACCACTACCCGGCTCATAAGCAGATAATCCAGAGCGATTCCCCTGACAGGCACCCACCAAACCATTAAAAGTATGTTCTGCACCGAGCTGATGACCAATTTCGTGGGCAACATAATCGATATAGAATGCGTCTGTCTCAGGTTCAGGACTGCCGGTCAGGCCAGCCGCTTTTTGGGTGGAGCAAACCACTCCCAGCCCGGCAACACCGCCCCCGGTAGTCACCACCAAATGTCCAATATCGTATTCCGTCTCGCTCATGACGTTTTCTATTGCCTGAGCAATGGTGTCTCCGTCTATGTCCTCATCTGTATTTGTGAATGGATCTGTGTCCGCATCCACAAAGATTATTTGATCATTGTTGGCAACGAGCTGAAACGTTACTCCAAGGTCCCGCGCATAGACCTGATTAACCCGATTTACCATAGTCACAATGGCAGCCAGGGCAAGTGGACGTGTACCGCCATGATAAGCGGTGTACTCCCCTGTAGCAGCTACCGCAAGGCGGTATACTATTTGTTCACTAATCTGGCTGGTTTGCATCAGCCCTTCAGGGCGATTTGCAGTGGGGTCAGAAATTCCAGGAAAACGAATTGGCGGATGGCGTTGGATGTCTTGTGCATGGTTATGATGCACCACTGGATTAAAAAAATAGCTGCGGTAGTTGTTTAACGAAGGCTGAGGGTCAATGTAAACAGTTTGCCCCTGGTGTTCAAACATCCCAAAAAAACCTTTCGATGACAAGTCAAAGGTGCCCTGATTATCAGGCTCTCCCACTTCCACCCCTGTAAAAGTCCTAATTTGAGGATATTTATTTGCCAGCTCAGGTGCCATCACCTGGCTCGGTACCAGACGAAACGTCACAAACTGACCATTTGGCAGCGGCAAAACCATATCTACCGTGTTTGCCATCAGAAGTGTTGCTCTAACGGATGCTAAATCCAGCTCTAGATATTGCTCGGCGTTACCGGGCTTAAAATACTTGTCTTGTTCAAGCACAGTCCAGTGAGTCTGGCCGATTAAGTGGACCGCCAATGCACTCTGGCAAGTTAAAAATAGCATCAGGCATATCAGTGAGAGTTTATTCATAGTCAGCCCCGTCGGATTGTTGTCATTGCGGTCATAATTCAACCATACAACTACAAGCATAGACGGTCAGTAACCATTTGTAGGCGCTTTGTATCAGGATTGATAAATGTACCTAAACCAATTACTTAATTTAGGAGGTACAGGTACAATTATCTAAACTGAAGGAAACACTGTATTTCGGCACAACGTACAAATAAAGGCTCAGGAAGTCGCAGCTTGACGGGCTAAGTTGTCCTTTACAACAACCTGATAGCGTTGCTGATATTTGCGTTTAGCAACAATAAGCCCAAGGGTCCCTAGTGCCGAAGGTGCCAGCCACGCCAGTAACATTGCCTGTTCTCCCAATACCTCAACAAGTAAGTAACGGCCTCCAACGGCGCTAAATGCTGTGTAAACACCAATACCCGAGCCAATCATTGCGCTGAGGTGTTCAATAATCCATTGACGCGGCTTTATTGT
Organism: Pseudoalteromonas rubra; assembly: GCF_001482385.1. Taxonomy (NCBI): domain Bacteria; kingdom Pseudomonadati; phylum Pseudomonadota; class Gammaproteobacteria; order Alteromonadales; family Pseudoalteromonadaceae; genus Pseudoalteromonas; species Pseudoalteromonas rubra. The sequence goes on along the minus strand of NZ_CP013612.1, from coordinate 1,298,334 downwards.
CAGAGCAAAGGTATAACGCATCATTTTTATTGCCACACTCATACTGATAATACTGAATGCCAAATATAAAACCTGACCACTTTGAGCGCCCAGGTAAGCAACATATAACGCGCTGGCGCACAAAGCAAAATAGTTGAAAAGCATATCTGGACGTTTTACTGTCAGGCGTGATGCCTTATCCTTAAGCACGCGCATGCCATGCATAACCGACGCCAGAACCAAAAAGGACAACATGAGTAAAAAGCTGGCTCGCTCACGCGCTGAATTTATAAAGTCAGCCTGATTAGGTGCCTGAAAATAGGCTTTCGTATAAACAGAGATAGGGTCAGTCAAAACCAGTGCACAGCATAAAATGCCTGTTAAAGAGACAATCTGCATACTGTAAGCATACGCTTTTCCTGACAGATTGTGCATTTTCCCCCCTTTTTTGGCCAGGATTGGTACCCAGAATAAGAGTAATGCACAGCTACCCACTATGATGTGAATGACCAAAGAAAATTGATGAAGGTATTGCATAATTGTTATCTCCCTAGTTGATGTCCGTTCAGCTTAGGGAAAAGTAACCCGACCTTCATGTCACTATTGTCACTAAAAGCCAATGACATTCGTCATGCTTCTTTTCTCGCTCTGATCTGATATAAGTACATATTATAAATAACAATTATGATTTTACTGTGCAGCCTTACTTTCAATATCAACCTTCTATGCTTGCAACCGCACTCGTGACCTGGTGCGCGGTTGCTGTACCAAGCCTGCATGCCTTATCACAGGCTCCATTTTGGGCCTGGTTGCCACATCTGGCCTTACTACCCTTGATTTTGCTGGTCACCAATGAGTCTCAGCACAGTTATGGTTATACAGTCAGATACTGGCTACTGGCGATAATGGCTTTGCTGATCCACAGCACCGGTTTTTTACTGCCTTCATCGGTATACCTTATTTACAGCGTAATGCTCATCGCTATTTTGACATTCTATTTATCACCTGTGCAGTCATACTGCTACATGCTGTTCGCCAGTATAACTTACTTGCTTGTCCAAAAGTTTTACTGGCAGCACCCATGGCCCTGGGTAGAGGCCGTATTATTTGCCTCATTTCATTTATTTTCTTATGTGGTAAGTCATCGCATGCAGCAAGAGCGAACAGCCAAAGAACAGGCGCAGCTGGCTAACAGTCAATTGCTGGCCACTCAGTCGCTACTTGGACAATCCGTTTCAAGACAAGAGCGGTTATTACTGGCAAGGGAGCTACATGATGATGTGGGTCACCAGTTAACCAGTTTGATCGTTAATCTTGATGTTGCCAGAAGAACCGCACAGGAACCACTTAAATCTCAGCTACAGCAAAGCTATACACTTGCCCGTGAAACACTGGAAAAGATCCGTACACTCGTCAGCGATAAGCGCGCTGAGCAGTCGCTTGACCTCGAAGCAGTGCTCACTGAGCTGATCCATCACGTACCCCGGGTCCATACTTCGTTGCAGTTTAACGCTCACCCCGTTTTACAAAGCTTAAGCCATGCCCATTGTATTCTGCGAGTTTGCCAGGAATGTATCACCAATACCCTGAAACACAGTAACGCCACACAGGTCAATATTGAGTTTGGACCAAAAACCACTGATGCGTTTCAGATGAAAATTTACGATAATGGTACAGCTGATCCACTCAGTGAACCAGGCAATGGGTTGCGGGGTCTGCAAGAACGAGTTACTGAACTTGGGGGTCAATTTAATTGGCAAAGCTCGCCAAAAGGCTTTATCGTGCAAGTTCAGTTTAAGGAAACACACCATCATGAGTAAAATCAAAGTCCACCTAGTCGATGATCAAGCATTAGTCAGACAGGGCATGCAGGCACTGCTCGCGCTCTGTGAAAACATTGAATGTAATAGTAGTTCAGCAAATGGGCTGGAATTTATGAATCAGTACAAAGCAGGCCTCATTGATACTGATGTCATTTTGCTGGACATGCGTATGCCTGGACTCGATGGGGTTGGCGTACTGGAGCAGCTCAATACCATGGGAGGAACGCCCAAAGTCTTGATCTTGACGACCTTTGACGATACCACAAAGCTACAACAAGCCCTGCAACTGGGTGCCAATGGCTGCATGCTTAAGGACGTCGAGTTAGAAGAATTAGAAGCAGCAATTCAGGCAGTACACGAGGGGCAGCTGGTTATCCAACGTGCTTTAAGCAACGTATTTAAACAGGCAGAATCGCTATTGGATGAGCTCACAGACAGGGAGAAACAAATACTTATTCTCATAGCGCGTGGACTGTCAAACAAAGAAATTGCAGGCCAGCTGTATAAAGCGGAAGGCACTATTCGCAATCACGTTTCCAATCTGCTTAGCAAGCTTCAGGTCAGAGATCGCACCCAAGCGACATTAAAAGCAGTAGAATTGGGTCTGATTAGCCAAAGCTGCTAAATCCAGAAATGAGCAAAATGTGAGATATAACCTACCCAATTGGTAAGAGAAATAGGTTAAATCTGTAATATACCTATTTTAGGAACAATTCGCTTGCAAGTTTAGATCCCAAACTCTAAAGTACAGTCTGGTTTTATTATTGCATTGGACGCACTATGACTTACTTAATCAGATGGATCGCTAGCATCGCCTTGCTTACACTGGCATTGCTAACGCTATTTAAAGGGCTATGGTTAAATTCTGGCTTATTAGCCACTTTGGGTATACTGACTTTTCCACGTCGTTCTCTCACACAGTTTGATGACTCCGCAGGCTATGGCCAACAACTGTACCAAAAGCACCTGGTAGCTGACTCTAATGAACGCTCTACCGCCACGCCCTATCTGGTGGTGTGCATTTCGGTGATATTGGTCGTCGTGTTATATCGGTTCCTGTCTGGTTCGGCTGCATAAAGCCAGCGCATTGGCTGACCTTATGCAATGAATGCTACGAAGTACTACTCAAGTAGGTCGGTGCCGTTATGAAACTCCAGTATCATAGTGTCACCGACTTCACACGAGCTGCCCTGGGTGTAGCGGCATACATCTAAGCTATCCCTTGTCGATTTCTGGATCTCCAGAACGTGTGTCTCCAGTTCCCCCTCAAGGTGAAGTTTACCGTCAACTACTGTAAATTTACCCTGAATATTATTCGGCGCTTCTTTAGCGTAAACATACTCCCAGGCTCCTGTTTCCGACGGCATCATCATGAAGTAATATCGCGCAGACTCACTCTCAGATTTAAAGGTAAGCGTTGTCTGGCCAAGCCACGAATAATTAAAGGCCGATACGCTTTGATATGGCTTGAGTTCGAACTTAACAATTGCCTTCCCCATAAAGAAATGCGGGCCAGCATCGACCAATTCCGAGTCTGTTTGCACTGACACGTATAGGGCGTCTTCGTCCTGCGCCAACAGTTTTAACGTAAAAGTACAGGACACATAACAAGTATCATCCGGACAGACTGGGACCGTGCCCAGCTGAGGATGAATAATTTTCTGGCGTTCTATTTCTCCAGCCTGATTAAATGACCAAACTGCGCTCCCGAAAGCCACATTGGGGATATAAACGTGATCCTCAAAGTAGTCATAGCGAGCTTCGCCACGCAACCAGGTGCCCACCGTATTCTCATAACTAAAGTGCGTTTGCTGATCTTTAATCATCAACCCCGTGCGCAACAGCGGCGCTTTACCTGTATGGCCAGTGGCTTTGATCACAACACGTAATCCAACTCCTGCCAGTGACTCTGTGATTCTCAATACAAGTTTCTGTTTGATACCATTTTTCCAGTATCTCAGCACCAGGCGATTGCCTTTAATACGCCATTTAAAGCGGCTCACCGTCTTATCATGATGCACTATTTGGCCATGACCATTAGCAAAAAAGTTCGCTTCGACAGCGCCAAATGCAGGTATATCAAACTCTTCATACAAGATGTAATCAACCCCAGGGAGTACCCAAGTTCCGTCAGTAAGATCAACTAGCCAGCGTTGCATTGACTTGGCTGGCACCAGGGTTCCGGCAAAGTGCTGTGCCTGCGTTTCAACCACTTCCATTGTATCCGTTCGCACTACCCTCATGTGTTGTGCAAAGGAAACGCCTTCCTCCGACGGAAAAACATGCATCTGGTATATTTCTGAGCGATACTCAACACCTTGATCTTGATATGCCCAGATCAGTTCCGGTGAGGCCAGATTAATTTGCAATCCATCATCAACTTTGTTCCAGCTTATCTGGCTTTCAGTTTGCCGTGCATATTTTCCCGTGCCATTTTTGACCAGAACAAGTTCATAGGTGGGACCAGTCGAACTTTTATCGTAAAGGAAAAACTTGCCTTGTTTAATATCATGCAATTCAGACAAACTGGTTGCGACGCTGGAAAAACTCAAACCAGACAAGATACTTAGTATGATGGGTATTAAGATTCTATATACGTTCACTTCTAACTCCTTGATGTTATTATTCTATATATGAGCAACACTCATAGTGCTACCAATTCACAGTGACAGAATTGAAATATTTGTTCAAGTTTCAGACAGAAACCTTTGATGGTGAGTGTAAAAATGGACTTCTATTATGGGCCAATATAACGGCGGTTGTGATCTGCTAAAGCACGGCGAACCTTATCAATGATTTGACTATTTGTATCAGGATGAAATGCCAGACAAGCTCTCTCACCAGAACGCTCTCGCACCTCCAGTGCAGAAGTCACCACCTCATAAGGTTCTTCAATTAAACGCAGGGCTTCGTAGATGGTAAACTCTGTGGTAATAAGAAAGTCTACCCGACCTGCCAGTAGTTTTTTGACCAAAGAGTCTGGATTGGCAGACACATCTAAATTTACGCCTCCCTTAAAGCCCTTACTGAGCAAATACTCGTGAACCACACTCCCTCTAACCAGCGCTGTGATATAACGCTTAGCGTCCTCCAATGAACCAATCTGTATATCTTGGCGGGTAGATAAACGAAAAAGATGTTCTTTAACTGGCCTTAACAAAGGACAGGCCCATTCAAACTGAGCCTCACGGTCTGGCGTGCGAAAAATTGAGTAAATCATAGTGTTAGGTTGAGTCTGAGCAATTTTCATGGCTCTAACCCAGGGAAACACCAAAATTTCGTAGCGGATCCCGGCGGCATCAAGTACTTCCCTCACCTTTTGAGTGGCACGTCCATCGACTTGCCCCTGCTCGTTGGTAAAGTTGTAAGGCACCCATTCTTCAGTGACCACTTGCAGTTGGATAGTCGGTTCTGATTCCAACACTAAAACGGGGGAAGGCTGTGGATGTGCAACTACCGGACGGCAGACAAACATAGCAACAGCCACTATGGAGCAAAGCAATAACTTAAAGATAGTGCAGTACCTCATGCAATCTACTTAACCTCCCCCCATTGTATTGACCAACTAGCACCCAACCATGCCGGATGGTTTTACAATTTCTAAGCCTCTCATGCACCATGCTAGACTAAACTCTCAAACAGATCACTGCTATGCTTGAAAATATCCTTATTTTCGTCACTTTGCTCTATTGCAGCGCTCTCACATCAAGTAACGAGCTCAATCTGCTCCGATCTTAACCAAGCAACTGCTGAAAGAACCAATGTCCCGCCCATTGATGGAGTACTCAATTTTAAACGTACTAAACCCCTTACGGCCGGACCAACAAAAGCTGCGTGAGGATATCACTTTACAGCTCACCCACAAACAGCTTGGTGCCGCAAATCGCGCGCTGCTCCAAACCACAGATACCATCAACAATGTGCTGTTCATTATCACAGCTACTGCCTCACTGTTCGTATTCGTTGGCTGGAATTCATTACGGGATATCAAGAACAAAGTGAAAGGAACGGTTAGTGATAGAGTCGGAAACATCACTGAAGAATATGAACACTGGAAGAAAGACTCAAAGAGCGCTCAGAAGAAATTCTCAACAACCAACGAAAAAATCACGATCACCAATGAAATTCACTCGTTATGGATACGAGCAAATCTTGAAAGTGACATGCATGGCAAAATCGAGATGTACAACGAAATCCTGAGACGTCACCCAGATGATGTTGAAGCGCTGGTTTAAATAGCCGATGCCCTGCTCGAACTGGAACAAACAGGGCCTGCAATTAATCTGTTCAATCAGGCGCTTGAATGGCTACAGCTATGCCTAATTGGCAGCGCGCCTGTGCTTATGCCCTGTTGGATCAATATGCTGATGCAATTGCCGACATTAAAATGGCACTGGCCTACTCGCTAAACCTCAAGAATGATCTCAATAACGAGCCCTCATTTCAAGTTTTGAAGACAAACCAGGGCTTTAAGGAATTGGTTGAAAACTGGTAGCGACATTCATCAGTGCTGTGGCTATGTTCCTGAAAACATTGTGCATAGCCTTGGCGATTTACACACTAACGAAAAAACACGACCTTTTTAATTTTACCGTTTTCAATTTGATAGCTAGTCACAAATTCCGAGCGTTTATCCACAACACCCGCTTCTTTACTACAAATCTCCGAAGTTTCATGATCAATCACGATGGAGCCATGCGTAATACGCTTAATTGAGGTGGCTTTAAGGCAGTGCATTTTCTTAAACATCAGCCCATAACGCTCAATCAGTTTTTCTTTTCCCGTAAACATCAAGGTTTGCGGATACATATAAAATTCAACATCTTCAGCATATAACTCTATAAACTTGCGTATGTTTTGCGCGTTATACGCCAGAATAAGCTTATCGACTACGGCTTCTGCCGCCAGTTCCTGCTCTGTCTTTGCTAACTGATAATCGCTGGCCTGTTCATCAAGCGCAGGGTTTGCCGACCCAATTACCGAATAAACCAATCCAATCAGTATCAATAGGTATTTCATAAATTACCTTTTCATGGGACTAATTGGCGTGCACGATAGCAAATTCAGCTACCAGAATACAGAATCAGGCCACACCATCGGAAAGTTTTGCAATGCTAAGTGTCAATATTCGAATACATTGCCTTACGCTCACCAATATTGCTCTACCGTAATATGACCAGGCTGTGCCCTCCGGTTACGAGCAAACCCCATCGTCTGTAATAAGGCGGTCGTATCTTTCACCATTTGGGGGTTACCACACAGCATAAACTGGCTGTCTTCAGGCAGCTGTTCAAAACCACAATGACGGCATAGCTCTTCGCTCTCGAGCAGGTTTGTTACTCTTCCAGAAAGAGTGTGCGCCGTCTCCTCCCGACTAACTAAGGGCACATATTTGAACTGCTTAAATATTTTCTCGGTATCAAGTAGCATGTCCTGATAGCACAAATCCTGTGCATGGCGCACACCGTTAACCAGCACAACCCGATCAAAACGCTTCCACAACTTACCATCACTCAGCATAGACAAAAACGGGCCTATCGCTGTGCCTGTGCTCAGCATCCACAGTACACTCGCATCCGGCACTTCATCCAATGTGAAAAACCCACTTGGCTTACCTGCCACTAGAATATCATCGCCTATGTCCAGGGCCGCCAACGGCGCAGATAATTGTCCATCCGGTACTTCAATTAAAAAGAACTCAAGTAAAGGGTCCTGAGGCGCGTTTACAAAAGAGTATGCACGCGAAACTTTTTTGTCTTCTACGGGTAATGCCAGTTTAGTAAACTGACCAGCAGTGAAAGGGTCAATATCAGCCACTACTTTGATACTAAACAAGCTGGGTGTCCACCACAGCTTTTCAACCACTTTGCCATTCACCCAGTTCGCCATACTTGCTCCCGATAGTTTTCTTATACCCGCACCTTAAATCTGGCATAAAGTGAGGTAAAAACAAATTTTTATATGAATCAAGCTCGCAACACTACATTCCTTTACACCAGCGTTTGGCCAGTGCACTCGAAAGCACAGGTTGCTTAGTGTTAATCCGAGCAGGCCTTGCCACAGCCTGATTTAGACTAAAACGCGCCGACAACAGCATAACAAACTCGATATAGTCCGCCGCAATTGCCTCTATATCCTGCAGTTGCAGTCGTTGTGACTGATTCAGATTATTAGCAGAACTATATGACCGGAAGGTGTCGAGCCATTGAATGAATCTCCCCACATGCTCAGTCAGCATGTCAACGTCCAGAGTGCTCAAAGCGCGCAGCTGATCATATGCTTGCGTATCATTTCTAGCCAGCGCAACGACCAACATATTTGCCACCACAGCCTGTGCATTGCGCTTATCTCCCACAGCCAGATAATGTTCACGCGCTTGCTGATACGAGCGCAGTGCTTCATCATAACGTTTGAGCTGCAAAGCCGTATTGCCTTTAGCGACATGCAATCCGGCCAGGATAATGCTCGGTAAGTACTTTTCCTCAATCCCTTGAAGTAGACGGAACCCAATCGCTGGCTGGTCGGCATTGCGATGTACTATCGCAATATTGATTTTAATAAGCGCTCTTTCATCGTGGCTGTTGGCGTATGTTAACGCGCAACGATAGTGCGTCAGCGCGTCTTCAGGTTGCCCGACCTTGCGATAAGCAACGCCTATGTTATTTATAACATTAAGCTCTTTGCCCGCAACGTGATGAGATAATCGTCCCGACTGAAGTATTTGAGCGACCTCTGCAACGAGTTTCCAGTCCTGTACCCTGGTTGCAGCCATCAATAAGTAGCGATATGCCAGTGCCGCATCGGCGCAGGTTGCGCGCTGAAAACTAGCCTGATTGCTTAAATACGTTTGTACAGCTTGTTGTGGCTGGTTAAATGCCTGTGATTTCAGTAACTCTATCGGCACATTACAGGATGCTGTAGTCGACAGAGCCATTCCCCAGGACAGCAACATGCTCGGAAAACTCATCACCTCTGACCTTAATATAAAACTGCATAACAAGAGTATATAGCTAACTGCAAAGATTAAACGCCAACCTGCATACATTTATTTCAGTTCAGCGAATACTGAGAAGAAATAAAATAGCAAACTGTCTGCAAGGAATGCGCTGGAACAAACTATTATCGAAACTGGCTTTTTAATTAGGTAAAGGCATATATCACCAGCGGCGTCCCGTGCGTATAAGAAAAGTGAATAACAGCAAGATAGTGAGCAATAAATTTCAGGTAAAAAAAAGCCGCACTGAGTGCGGCTTTTTGGGTGTGATTCGCGTTGTTTTAGGCGTGTCTCCAAAACTCTGCGATTACGTTACCAAGGAACAGGGAGATCCTGGGCAGGACCAAATTCTTTAAATTGACTCAAGGGCAATTTTAACCATTTCATTGAACGTGCTTTGACGTTCTTCTGGTGGCGTTGCTTCGCCAGTAATTACGTGATCGCTCACAGTAAATAGCGCCATTGCTTTGGCACCATACTCGGCAGCAACACCGTACAGGCCAGCTGTTTCCATATCAACAGCCAGTACACCCAGCTTATCTAGCTCAGGGTAAAAGCTGCTGTCAGCCTGATAGAAAGTGTCTGTGGTGTATACGTTGCCAACTTTCGCTTCAATACCAAGGCGGCGTGCAGCGTTCACACCATTCTCAAGCAGACCGAAGTCAGCAATGGCTGCAAAATCAAAACCACGTACGCGAGCACGGTTGACATTTGAGTCTGTGCTTGCGCCTTGTGCAAAAATCACGTCGCGGATTTTAGTATCTTGGTTGATACCACCACAGGTACCAATGCGAATTAAGTTCTTAACACCAAAGCTGACGATAAGCTCACGAGCATAAATAGACATGGATGGAATACCCATACCTGAACCCATAATACTGACAGGTTTACCGTTGTAAGTACCGGTAAAACCGAACATGTTGCGTACGTCCGTTACCTGACGTGCGTCTTGCAAAAAGTTTTCAGCAATGTACTTGGCACGCAGTGGGTCCCCTGGCATTAGCACCGTTTCTGCAAAATCACCTGGGTTAGCATTAATATGCGGAGTACTCATAACATGTTTCCTTTAATTCAAGCCTTAGCGAGTTGGGCTGCAAAGCCGTCACCATAATCACAAGCAGATAAGTTAAACCACTGAGCCAGCGTCTGACCCATATCTGCGAAGCTGTTTCTTTCACCTAACGGAGTATTGTTCATTCCATTGCGATACGCCAATACTGGCACGTATTCGCGGGTGTGGTCTGTGCCCGGAGCGGTCGGATCACAGCCGTGGTCCGCTGTAATTAACAGCAGATCATCGTCTTTTAATTGGTTAATGATGTTCGGTAAATAAGCATCAAACTGCGCCAGCGCCTCAGCATAGCCCACCGCATTGCGGCGATGACCAAATTTTTCATCGAAATCCACTAGGTTAGTGAAAATCAAACTATGCTCGGGTGCGCTTTGCATGACTTCACTGGTTTTTTCCAGCAAATTCATCAGGCCAGGCGCTTTATGCTTTTGCGTAATACCTTGATGCGCATAGATATCAGCGATTTTACCGATACTGATCACTTCTCCACCGTCGTTCGCCAGCTTGTCTAATACTGTCGGCGAGGGTGGTAACACTGAATAATCACGGCGATTACCAGTACGAATAAAGTCGGCACTCGAAGTGCCTATAAATGGCCGCGCAATCACTCGTCCTATATTCATTTCATCAAGCAGTGCCCGTGCGATTTCACATACTTGATAAAGCTTGTCAAGGCCAAATGATTGCTCATGTGCGGCTATTTGAAACACACTGTCAACTGAGGTGTAGCAGATTGGCATGCCAGTTTTGACGTGCTCTTCACCCAGTTGCTCTAAAATGGTTGTGCCTGAGGCATAGCAGTTACCCAAAATACCGGGAATGTCCGCACGCTTACACAACTCATCGATAAATTCTTGTGGGAAACAAGGCTGTGAATTAGGGAAGTAACCCCATTCAAACAACACAGGTACGCCTGCCATTTCCCAGTGCCCAGACGGCGTATCTTTACCGCTGGATAATTCTTTTGCATAACCCCATGCAGCTTGCGGTTCAATACGCTGTGCAACTTCACAGGTTTCTTTACCTGCGGCTTCACATGCTGCAATAAGTCCAAGCTTACTTAAATTAGGTAAAGATAAAGCTTCACCTTTTTCTTGCTTATATGCTGCTAATAGATGAGCCAGGGTATTGGCACCAGCATCTCCAAACTTCTCGGCATCGGGTGCTGCCCCAATCCCTAAGCTGTCTGCCATTAATATGATTGCTCTTGCCATAATTTACCTCTCATCTATTTATTCTGACGCACAACGATTTTGTTTTTAGGTCGTGATTACTCGTCAGAGGGTGTTACTTTATTTGTAGCCCAAATTAACGTACAGGACATAAGTCCGCTGTCATAAAAGCATAACAAAAATCCATTTGTCCCCATATTAATTAAATTTCAACACTAATTGGACCAGCGGACATAAGTCCTGTTTTGTTATAACCAAAACAATTAAATTTGCTCCTTAAGCGAGGCAAAAGAGATTAATCGTGTCTTTTTTGCTATTGTGATCTTCCAACATTAGCAACTGCTGGGTGTGAACTTTAGTGACACGAACAATTATAGCCATCGCCGGCGCATCTGCGTCCGGTAAGTCTCTTTTTAGTCAAACTATTTATAACGAACTAGTAAACGAACTTGAGTCGGGTGCCATCGCCGTTATAGAAGAAGACGCCTATTATAAAGATCAATCGCATTTGCCGTTTGAACACAGAACTCAAACGAACTATGACCATCCGGATGCGTTTGAACATGCGTTAATGAAAGAGCACCTGACGCAACTGCGTCAAGGTAAGTCTGTACAAGTACCGACTTACGACTATGCTCAACATACACGCAGTAGTGAGACACGCACGGTAAACCCGGCAAAGATTTTAGTCGTTGAAGGGATCTTACTGTTAAGCGATCCAGCATTAATCGAAGAATTTGATATCAAGGTGTTTATTGATACGCCACTTGATATCTGTCTGCTGCGAAGAATGCAACGAGACATAGAAACTCGCGGTAGAAGTATCTCTTCGGTGGTTGAGCAATATCAGGCAACGGTAAGACCTATGTTTTACCAATTTATTGAGCCTTCAAAGCACAATGCCGACTTGGTCGTTACCCGTGGCGGTATGAATCGCGTTGCGATTGATATTATTAAAAGTAAAATAAAATATTTACTGCAAGAATAATACGGGAACAATCTGGCATGACAACAATAATGAGCTTAGTCGGCATGTTAATGCTACTAGCCATCGCCTACGCAGCTTCCACTAAGCGTAGTGCCATTAATTATAGAACCGTGGGTATCGCATTTATCATGCAAATACTCATTGGTGGCTTCGTACTTTTCGTAGAAGCCGGTAAAAACGCGCTGGCGGCTATGTCGAAAGCGGTTTCATCTGTGATCGGCTATGCCAATGACGGGATCAGCTTCCTGTTTGGCCCTTTGGCCGGTGCGGACAACATAGGGTTTATTTTTGCGATCCAGGTACTTCCTGTGATCGTATTCTTTTCAGCCCTGGTCGGTGTGTTATATCACATTGGTATTATGGAATGGATCATCAAAATCTTAGGGGGTGGTCTACAGAAGCTACTCAAAACGTCCAGACCAGAGTCTTTGTCAGCAACGGCAAATATCTTCGTAGGACAAACTGAGGCACCTTTAATCGTAAAGCCTTTTATCCCTAAGATGACCCAGTCAGAACTGTTTGCCGTAATGGTAGGTGGTTTGGCGACGGTAGCTGGCTCTGTCATGGCAGGCTATGTTGCTATTGGGGTTGAATTAAAGTACCTGATTGCAGCCAGCTTTATGGCGGCGCCAGGCGGTTTCCTGATGGCCAAAATGATTGTGCCGGAAACCGAAAAGCCAAAAGAAAATCTCGCAGAGGTTGATAGCGGCGAAGACAAACCGGTTAATGTGATCGATGCAGCAGCAGCAGGCGCGTCAAGCGGTATGCACCTGGCACTGAATGTCGGTGCAATGTTACTGGCTTTTGTAGCACTGATTGCACTATTAAACGGGCTACTTGGTGGTATTGGTGGGATGTTTGACCATCCAACACTGACACTACAAGAGATTTTAGGCTATGTATTCGCTCCGGTTGCCTGGATGTTAGGCGTACCTTGGGCAGAAGCCACTCAGGCAGGCAGCTTTATCGGCCAGAAACTGGTTGTAAACGAGTTTGTTGCTTACCTGGACTTTATGAATTATCGCGACACGTTAAGTGAACACACACAAGCGATTGTCACATTCGCGTTATGTGGATTTGCTAACTTGTCATCGATAGCCATCTTACTAGGCGGATTAGGCGGTATGGCGCCGAGTCGAAGAAAGGATATCGCACGCTTAGGGCTCAGGGCGGTTTTAGCAGGGTCTATGGCTAACCTAATGAGCGCAGCAATTGCAGGGTTTTTCCTCTCGCTAGCTTAGAAACTTAATGAGATAAGCCTCAGTTGCAAAACAATTGGTTGGTTGCTTTAAGGGGTTAGAGTAACCAAACTAACTTGAACGATACTTCACCAAAGGGCCTTTATGGCCCTTTTATCGTTTCTATACGATCACTTCTTTTTGCTATCCGGTAGGTTTCCTGTGCATGCAGGTAAAGCCCTTTCACTATACGATAGAACCCCCAAACAAGTAATAACGGCATTAAGATCAAATCAAACAGATTCACCGCCAGTGTACTCACTAAATAATGCGACAAAGCGTTCTGCTGATACCTGACATGCTTAGGCGATACTTTTTCCAGTTCATGAATACTCGACTCGGCTTTGTCTTTTAATGACGCTTTATTTTGTCCATGCGTAACATCCTGATGATATTGCAACAACGCTGTACGACCCGTCGTTTTATAGCTGGCACTGACAGAATGGCTAATGGCACCACTGATATGAATGGCATAGGGCAACATCAGATGCAACAGTACAAAAGCCAACAATAGTCCCTCACATATCCGTTTAAAAACAGCACATAGCACCACAGACAAAGCAAATAACTCAGCGCATAACCAAACCATCGCACCACTTAAGGTGACAATCAGCAGCGGCATAGCGATGACATGTGCTGCCTCACTGAGCAAAGACAGTATCTCTACAGCAACCAATGAGGCAAGATTCAGATTAATGCCTTGCTGCAGGTAATGTGTCACTGTCGCAATCATGTTACCGACATCGACCTTAAACTCGGCAATAAATGACACGCCCACCTGGCTGCTTTCCACAACTTTGAGTAGCCCGTTGATCTCTGCAAGGTAAAACAAATCATCCAGCGCCTGAGTTTCAACATGGTGTAAATAAGCCTGATTACTCAGATACACAGCATCCGGTTGATGCTGCCAGTCATGATAATGGATCACCGCGAGGGTCAAAAAACCAATCACCACCAGTAGTAACAGAGCCCGCATCACCGTGTGCTCGTGTTGCCAAAGCTGTTTCGCAAAGTTCATGATTTTGCTCCCATACTTGTGCACTTCATAGCATTTAGCCCCGACTCTCCCGCTATCACCACATCCATATCAACCGAAGTACGCACACCTGCAACTTGGGCTGAATCTGAATATTGCCATAACCACCAGGCATGTGCCTGCTGAGGGACACCGGGGCTGTCAGCATAATCAGCCAGCCAAAAAGGTTGGTTAGCGAACTGGGCCGATAAGTTCTCTTGCCAAAAATCGCCATAACTATACAAAATGGTTTTACACCCTGTTCGCTGCTTCACGGCTTCTATAAACTGCGCAACCCCATTGCTGATCTGCTGCGGTGTACGATTGCTGGTGATCTCTACATCCAGCATGGGTATCAGTGACAGCTCAAGCCCTTGTACGGTTGTCATAAAGTTATCGACCTGCTTAGTGGGGTCATCGTCCGGTTCAAAGTAGTGATATGCCCCCACTTGCAACCCCGCTGACTGTGCCCCTTTAAAATGAGCATAAAATTGTGGATCTCGATAGGTTATGCCATCGGTGGCTTTGATATAAACGAACTGCACGCCTGCTTGCGTAACTTGCTGCCAATCAATCGTCCCCTGATAGTGTGACACATCAATCCCCAGCACAGCCTTGGCATTAGGATCACTGAGATATTGCTGAAGATTTTTCGGAAAAAGAACATCATTCGACGCACCATCTTGCTGAGCAGGCGGCATAAATCCGGGTCGAAAGAAAAAAAACAAACAGGCAATGGCCATAAACAGCACAAATACCATAGGGGAATCGTGTTCGAGCGTTTTGCTGGAAAGCATTCAGTATCCTTCTCTAAAATATGTGCTATCGAGCGACTAGCGTCTAGTTTAGTCAAAGGAAATGGGTTTGTCTGACAGGTGAATTAAAAAAGCAAAAGAAACAAAATGGCCGGTCTGTATATCCGGCCAACGAGTACAGGTGAAGTGATTTACTGTTTAAGCTGCGCTTTAGCTTGCTCTACTTTATCGTAATCAAGACCCAGCTCCTGAACCGCTTCTTTGATCAGCCCCGGATTTTGCATCACTAAGGCCATTAGCTGTTGTAGTTTTTCAGCTGGGATATTGAGCTGCTGAACAACCGCCATAGCCATCAACGGGTTTTCGGTCAGTGCCTGAAATACCTCATTGATTTTTTCATCACTGATGTTGTGCTCTTTGAGTAAGGCAATAATGGGATTCATATGTTTTTGTCCTATTTTAATCTTGTGGTAGTTCGTTACGGCACAATACAGCGCCATAAAATCCGTCAAACTCTGAGTTTATCCCCGGCAGCAAACTCAGCTCCTGTTGCAAGGTCCAGTCAGGGTTTGCGTCTAAAAACTGCACGACCTGTTGCTGGTTTTCTACCGGCAGTACGGAACAAGTTGCATACACCAGTTTGCCACCCGGACGGCACATCTGGCTATATCGTTGCAGCAGATCGGCCTGAAGCGCAATCAAGTCACCAATGCTTTGCTCGCTAAGATGCCATTTGCTATCTGGATTGCGGCGCAACACACCGGTCCCGGAGCATGGTACATCAAGTAATACCCGATCAAATTTATCTTTGAGGCGCTTGATGGTTTTATTGTTTTTAATCGCTCTCGTCTCAATCATATGGCAACCGGCACGCTTTGCCCGCTTTTTAAGCGTATCCAGCTTGTGCTGATGGATGTCCATCGACAGCAGCCGGCCTTTGTTCTTCATTAGGGCTGCAAGGTGTAAGCTTTTACCGCCAGCCCCCGCACACGCATCAACCACTTTCATGCCTGGTGCAACGTCCAGTAACGGTGCAATTTGCTGAGACCCGGCATCCTGCATTTCACACTCTCCAGATTGGAATGCGCTGGATTTAAATAGTTTATCTACCGCCTGAATGACCAGTGCATCAGGCAGCGCAGGAGTAATGTGCTCACAGGAGATCTGTTCCCGCTCCAATTTACTGGCCAGGGCATCTGTCGAGGTTTTTAAGGTATTGGCTCTAACATAATAGCCCGACGCGCGATTTAACGCTTCAGCGACCTGAGGCCATTGCTGACCAAGCTGAGAGCTCCCCAGAGTATCCAACCAGTCGGGATAGCTAAGCTGAATGGCTTGCGATGCAGTGCCCAGCCGGGTTAATAGCTCAGCCTTTGAAAGGTCTCGCATTTCTGGCCAGTCGGGGATTGGTTTATCGTTGAGTAACTGAAAAGCCTGCCACACAGGCCAGAAATCCTGTTCGCTGGCATTACTGGCATAGGCCAACTTGCGAATAAAACGGACCAAATCATACAGGGTCGTAACAAAATACCCTTTGTCTTCGCGACGCCAGTGAGGATTGTCGTGTAAGTGGTGCTGAATGACTTTGTCAGCATATAAAGATTGTTGGAATATTCCGTTAAATGCGGTGTGTAATGTACTGATAAGTTGACGATCAACGGTCACGCGATGTTCTCTGCCTGCAAATATTGAATATCAATTGTAGCGCTTTTAAGCGGCTCAAACCACTGATGGATGCAGCGCTAGCGCTTCAATGTGGGTTGGCTGTTGTCAGACCTAGTCAAAGAGCGATCGCAACCAAACATTTAACAATATAAACACATTGACAACACCAACTTTAGATGCCAAATTAATTGTACCCGCAGTAGGAAATTTTTGGGTGTACGAGTTGAATCAATAACTAAGGAAATGTTATGAAACTACAAGTAAGAAAGTCGAATCTGAAATCTCTATCTCAATCCCAGCAACTTAACCTGGCTCAGACACCCAATGTGGCCGGTGGCCAGATTGAACCAAACAGCAGCTATCCAACTTATCGTAACAGCCCTCCTCCGGGTGATTCAATGGACTGTGCAACTGCACCGGCACAGGGAATGATTTGTGTGATCACAGGTCCCTGCGGCGACTTCTAAGCCCACAGCCGTTTATACTAAAAAGGCAGCGCTGAACTACAGCCTGCCTTAATGTGCTCATTACCCCACAGACTTGCCCGCCAGTCACAAAATGAAACAAATCGACCAGTTTTGATTGCAAATTGAACACTTTGTCCACAAGACAAGTACATGCGAAGCTTGTTAGAATAAAGTTGGCATTCACATGCTCAAAAACAGGAATTTATAAATTGGAGAAAAGATGAAATATAAAGGACTTTATATCGCTGTCAGTGCAGCATTGACACTCGCGGCCTGTGGTGGTTCATCAAACGATAACTCGGTCGAAAGCAAAGAACAACAAACAAAACCCATTACCTCAAAACCAACGCCAGACAAGCCAGCTCCCGTATTTTCAGTGACAACAACACTGATGCCTAGCTCATGTAGTAACGCGACCACTCCTGCAGTTGCAGAAGTGATTTTTCATAATGTCAGTGGCAAAGTCATCTCTAGTGTAACAACAGGACAAGATGGCAAACTTACGCAGGCCCTGCCAGCAAACACACATCATGTTTCATTAGTCGCTAATAGTGCGAATAATCAGCAGATACAAACTCAGCTATTTACATTGCTGGATGTTACCAACACAGATTATGGCATCATCACATTTGACCAACAGCTCCCCTGTGAATATCCCAGAAAAGAATTTGATCTTAGTGCACTTTCTGCCAGTCAACCTGATTATTATATCAGCGGCCTTCTAGGCGACGAAATGTCCCTAAAAGACCCGATAACTGGCAGCACATATATTGATGCTGAGAGTAAAAATGTAATCCTGCATATCAGTAACGAAGACTACAGTGATGTACGTGGCGGTTTGTTCAGCCTGGAAGGCGAAGGTCCGCTTGAGTTAACAGATGAAGCATTTGATAGCCTGGGTGTAAGAGTCAATCTTGCCGATCTGCCTTTATCAAAAATTGACAGTATTAACTCTCGCGTATTCCTGGCATCATTCGATGACAGTGAGCAACTCAGCGCGCAATTCATAGCAGGCCCTAATTACCGTCACAAGTATATTTTTCCTGAACTTGCGACTACCAGCTATGCATATAACTCTATCTCCGAGCGCGCAGTATTGCCCGGCTTCGATATGTTCACCAGTTCTGCCACTGTGCATAGCATTGACGATGACGGTCAGCCCAGCGAAACCGCACCGCTGCTGTATGACACAGCACTGCAAAACGCCTTCATGCAGTTTGCGCAATCCATGGCCCAGCAAAGCAATGGCAACCTGTTCGAGTATGACTTCTCCAATGTCGATGATCGCATCAACCTGATCACCATCACATTGCGATGGGAAGATACCGTTAATGGCAAAGTTAAATGGGAAGTCCTAAGTAAACCTCAGGCAGCGATCCCCAACTTTGAGTTCGGCAATGCCATCGATACCACTATCAACACAGTAGAAAGCTTCGAGCTGAACCTGAATATAACCGCATTGAACTTCTCAGGAGAGTTTGACGCTCTAAGACAGGAGTTTCAAAAAGCGGCGGCTGGAAATATATACACAGATACCTCGCTCTTAAAAGGGGCTGCCGTTTATAGTTTTGACATTGAAGCATCTGAGTAATTAACAATATAGCTGAACACAGTAACTATTATTAACTTTCAGTACCTATAGCACGCTAGATATAAAAATGGCCTGTTTGGGAACAGGCCATTTTTTACTTTAATTGCACAGCTTACTAATCAAAAACATAGAAAAAGTTTGCGGCATTTATTTTTTGAGCATTCTCGGGACCACAAACAACTGGATCATGTAAATACACTTTCATGCTTTTCCCTGCAGCAAATGCCATCAGCAAAGTGGAGTAGAATTTTTCAGGATCAGTTGCATCACTCGTCATAAAGAAGAGCTTTTTTTATCACCTCATTGGCTAATATCAGCCTCGGTGGTGAAAAAAGTTGAATTCGATCCATATTGGCCCACTGATGTGATTTTGGTTGCTACAGTCCAACCCCCAGCAAATGCGAAGGCATTAAAAAAACAAAAACTCACTCCAAAGGCCGACTTGAAGCTTGCTAATTTCATTATTGTATTTCCTCTATATATCTGCATTTCATCAGGCCCAACCATAGGTGAGCAGGCGCTGTTAGCCTGAACCCGGAAGTCCAGTTTAACCAGGTTACCTGACAAAATAGCGACCATAATGATAATAATTCGCGTGAATACAACTGTTTTAAGGCGATCAACGCATACACCCCCTTCCAGCGTCTGAACCTGGCCACATAGCCTCCCATGAACTTTCCGCTGCAATTCAGCTGACGCCTCAGTACTGTCGTCATACCCCCTTCACATCCTACCTGTACAAAATACCTGTGACGGCATATCACATCCGTTGTTAAGATTAAGCTGAGTCAGGCCAAACAAGGACAAAAAGATGCCATCTGATTTAATTGAAATAGGCTTACCCATTGCGCTCATACTGATCATGGCAGGCGTCGGCCTGAGTCTGACACGTGCAGATTTTCGACGCGTCTACCATCAGCCCAAGAGCTTTTTCATCGGTGCAATTTGCCAGCTTATTTTGCTCCCTGTGCTTGCTGTTGCCACCATTGCACTGACAGGTTTAAGTGGCGAACTGGCCATTGGCTTATTTATTCTGGCTTTATGCCCCGGTGGCACAACGTCCAATCTTTACACGTATTTGGCGAAGGGAGATGTTGGCCTGTCAGTGTCTTTAACCGCGGTTGTTGGCTTTATAACCCCTTTTACTCTCCCCTTTCTGGCCGCCTGGGCAATCGGTTATTACGGGCAAAACAACACCTCGATAGAGTTTCCGGTCCTCAAGGCCTGGTTACAACTTATTGTGGTTGGGGTGGTCCCAGTACTTGTAGGTATGGCCATCAATAACAAGTGGCCTGAATTTGCAAAAAAAGCCAGCCCGTATATCAGCCGTTTCTCTGTCGCAGTATTGCTTTTGGTGATAATCAGTATTTGTATCAAGCTAGAAGACAAGCTCGTCGATTATCTGATTATGGCAGGACCTGCGGTGATCGCATTGAACCTTGTTTCTATGCTCGCAGGGTTTATTGTGGCCCGCACTTTTTTGCATCAAGTGATGCAAACTCGCACCATCACACTGGAAGTAGGCTTGCAAAATGGTACTCTCGCTTTGCTGGTCACAACAGGCTTGTTAGGAAGTGAGGTCATGTCTATCGCGCCAAGCATTTATAGCTTATTTATGTTTCTGAGCGCAGGTTTGTTTACCACATGGGTTACGAAAGGGCCTTTGTTATCTCCAAGCAAATAAAGCCAGCTGATCTGTTGATAAGAAAGAAGATGCAACACTCACTTATAGCAGAGTATGACTAAATGAGCTCAACGTATTCGTGGACTAAAGGGGTTTAAGAGGCACTTACACAGAAAAGTTGCCTTCCCAGGAAAAGAAGAACGCCAGCAATAAATCATCATTATTGATTCAAAGCTGGCGTCAGGTGATGAGTCATCTAGCTATCGATTTCAAAGAATACCCAGATGAGCACATTAGATAAATGGCGGTTGCACTGATACTTTTGCAGAACCATTAGTATTATACAACCTACATGATTACCTTATAGATCAGTTTCGTGAAATAAGCTATCTTTGATCCTCTCTATAGAAAGTCTTTCCAACTCATCATTATAATTCATTGAATTTAAATGACTTCTGTCATTAAAAAACTTCTGTCTGTCATTTTCAATGTCCCCAACAATTGTAGTTAATAGTACTGAGTCACTAGCCAGCATTTTTTCAACTTTATCATTTTTTGACTTGAACATTGCCGCACCACACCCTGCATGAAGAGTGCCTGAGTTTAGTCTATCAGAGCTTTGAGCAAATAGAGTTTCAAATTTTGAAAATAAGGCTCTCCCCTCTATCTTAGGTAGATGTTTGATATCCCACCCACCAAATTGATAGTAACGATGTAACTCAAATTTGCTTCCTTTGTCCAAAAGCAAGGAATAAATATTGGCATTGTTATCAACGTATTTAAATGCAAAAAAGCGCGCATCTTTCGTTGGTGCTGTATTTAATATTTCCTCGACTTTAGCATGAACAGGGTACAATGAATTGAGCCGTAATAAGCACTCTTCACGCCTTTCATCTTTATTAAAAAATAGAATCAAAGCGATAAGAAGTGCCAGTACTACTGGCACTCCTAAAGCAAACTTATTGAATCCTCTGTTTCGCATCTTTATACGTATCCAAATAATGTCTCGACATGCCTATACCATGATTCATACGGATCCAACTGCCTCTTCGCTGCAGTCTGATTTGGTTAGTCCACTGGATAGCCTGTCTTTCTGCACCACCAGACAAGGGGGCTGCACCTGTATTGTCCCATGCATGATACAGCTCATGGGCGAGTGTATAGAGTCGCTCATGTGATTTAAACTCTATATCACCATTGGCATTTTGATACATAAAGTCACCATTGAACTTCCTGGGGTCAAATAATATCGTTGTACCACTCCAATCACCTTTTTTGCCCCCAAACCAGCCCGTCTCTCTTGCGGTAGCGGCAGACCCCCCCGCATTATAATACTCACCGATTCTTACTTCCGTCTCTGATTCAGATAACCCTGTCAGCAATTCTTTGCCGCTATCAGTAACATTCATCTTAGACATGTCAGACCTTACATTCTTCTTGAACTGTTTGGTTCCCGCTATTTTATATTTCAATTTAATAGCATTCCCGTCAGCGTCTTTGCCAATATGAAATGTCTCTGTGGATTCTCCATATGCTTTCACAGCTTCATCATATAAAGCATCAACTTCTTCGTTGTTCTTTGGACGGCCCTTAACGTTTTGATGACTGTCAGTATGCTTATTTCCTTGCTCTTTTGCTTCAAGGCCATCAACACAACCACCACCGGCTGCCATATTCAGCATACAGGTAATCGCCTGACCCTTCGCAAACCCTTTGGCCCAGCCGCCGGCAAAGTTCGCCAGTGCCGTTCCACCCTGATTCGCTGCCTGGATAATACCCACCGCCAGTTTTGCGTAACCATAGTATGAATACGCCGTCAGCAATCCGCTGAGTACGGTTGCCGTCACACCCGTAATAATTCCTTGAGTGATTGCCGCATTCAGTGCCCAAATCGCTATCGTCGCAAAGATATAACCACTGGGGTCTGTTTTATTCAGCGGGTTATTCATTACATATGAGTAACGGTTCAGGTTTTGGATATTATTCGGCGCCTGCACCATTGGGTCAGCTTGTAAGAAGCGTCCCAGGATTGGGTCGTAAATACGCCCGCCCATGTGCACCAGGCCTACCTCATCCATTTGCTCATGACCCGTATAACCACGTAGTGTCAGCTTGCTGGTGAACTTATTCTGGTCGCTGAAGTCTCTCGCCCAGGTCGTCGCGTTTCGCCGTGCACCAAACACATCAAAGCTCATCACCTGCTCTTTCTTACCACTGGCATCCGCAATCACATGCGTTGAACCCAGGTGGTCGTCCAGCATAAAGCGCGTCGTCGCCCGATTGTTCACTGTGGTAATAAGTACCTTGCCCGCAATGTAGCGCTTGCTCACCCAGGTGCTCTGGCCACCATAACGAACGAACTCTACATTACCTACATAGCGGGTTTCCTGCGCGATTGGAATAAAGGTGCTGATATCTCCGTTGAGGATAGGCAACAGCAAACCTTTTTCACCACCAAATTCTGTACGCTTATAACGCTTACCAGAACCCGAGTAGGCAAACTCCATCCAATAATCATCTTTTTTGATGTAAACCGGCTTGTGGAACGTGTTGTAAACCAGCTCGCGGGCATTGTCTTTCACCATATTACCCGCCGCATCGTACTGGTAGGTATTGGCTCTGTCACCCGTGACTTTGGTCACCGCATGAGGGCGACTCGACTGATAATGATAATGACCCACACCTGTTTTATAGGTGATATTACCCAGTTCATCATAGTTGATGGTGGTGCTCGGTCCCCCTGAAATCGCACTACTGGTAACCCGGTTCAGGCTGTCATACCCGAACGTTTCTTTCTTACCAATCGTATGGTCCTGACGATAGTTCAGGTTACCCAGGTTACTCCAGTTATAGGTCCAGTTTTGTAACGTGCCATTGCCCGTTGACTTGAGGCTGGTCAGCAAGCCCGTTTTCTGATCAAACACCTTAGTGCGGGTAATGCGACTGCCCAGCTTCTCCGTGGTGATGTTACCGAAGGCATCCGCCGCCGAGGCCTGCCAGACGACGCTGTTAGTCTGCAAGTCTTTGAGGGAACTCAGGTGCTTGTGCGCATTGTAGTGGTAAGTCACTGACTTGCCCGAGGCATCTGTCTCTTTATATAGCTGACCGGCATTATTGAACGACCAGATTTCCTTATAGGTACTGCCGTCAATCACCGTGTGCTTCTCACGAGTACGACCAAAACTGTCGTAATAAAAACGCTCGGTAAAACCACTCACTTTATCTGTGGTGCTTGAGACCATACCCTTCGCATAGGCGCCGCTGTCATAAGCATGTACCACATGATGCTCAAGCTTACTACCACGCTTACGCTGCACCTCTGTGTTTCGACCTAATACATCATATTGATAGGTGATCACATTACCGTTGCTATCTGACTCACGAGTCAACTGATGATAAGCATTATAACTATAGTTGACCGTTCCTTTATCCGGATCGATTACCCGAGTTTTGTTACCATACTTATCAAAGCTGATCTGAATTCTGTTACCTTTGGGATCGGTAAACAGACGTGACTTACCCTTTTCATCATACTCATAGTAAGCCGACTTATTGTTGGCATCCGTCACCCTGACCAGCAGCCCCATTACATTCTTCAGCTGAGTATGCTTCTGATTTGACGGATTAATGGTCGTGACACTTTCGCCGTTGTACTCGGTTTTCCAGATGGAGCCGTCAGCCTTAGTGATCTGCACAACCCGGTTTTGCTTGTCATACTTATATACGTTCCAAAGCGGTGTACCACCATTGAAGTACGGCATGGACTCTTTGTATTTACGTCCTTTCGTGTCGTACACATAGTCGACATTAGTGTACGTGCCATTGAGCGACAAGTTTGATTCACGTAATATACGGCCATACTTATCGTAGTAAGTTCGACTCGTCGGGCCGCTTTCTGAGGTATTTTCCTCATAATATGCGGCGCCACTCACGCAACCGTTGCTGCACCAGTATTTACTCTGACTGCTGCTCAGCGCCTTCGTGCCCGTTTTACTTGTATTGTCAGCGGGCGTTGAAATCTCTCCCGTCAGACGACCTAACTTATTGTAGGTATAGTAAGTACGCTGACCATTGGCCGTCTGGGTATAAGACTTGCGACCCAGGCTGTCATAACCTATGGTGCTGCGATGTCCGAGGCTGTTCTTCTCACCGGTCACCAAGCGGTAAGTACTGTCATAGTAGGTTTCAAGCGTCTTGGTGGGTAAGCCTGACTTAGAGACGGTTTCTTTCGTGATCAAACCATAACTGTTCAGGGTATAGCTTTTCACCACACCGTTGTCTGCGGTTGACTTTACTAACCGTCCTTTGCTGTCATAGGCAAAGGTTGAGGTGTGGGTATTCTGATAGTTCCCTTTATTTGTGCCATTCAAACGGTTCAGATAACGCTTGGTCTCCACCGTTTTGGTAACCCGGCCACCATGATAGCTGTAACCATACGTGTTCGTTGTATCCGTCTTTGCGTAACCGTTTTTAGTATCAATCACACTGCTGTGTTTTACTGGGTTACCGAAACTGTCTACTGAAGACACCGTTTTAGTTTTAGTTGATATGAGCGTCAGACTGCTAACATCTGTATTATAAGTTTTAGTAACCGTTCTGGACGGGTATACCAGATAAGGCTTAGTGCTGTTCGCAGTGACAAAGCTTGTTGCCTGCTTACGGCCATAGCTCGAGGTCATATCTGATTTCAAACGCCAGATGCTGCTGTTAACAGAAGCTGTACTCATGGTCGCAAACTGAGCGCTGTTTGAACGAACAGGTGACGCAAGCGCACCACTAAAGCCTTCTGCCGCACTGAATGTCTCTATCGGTGCAACTCTTGGTAACTCACAGGCACGGTCCGCTTCCCAGCGACAGTTACAGGTTTCAGGAAACACCTCACACGGGTCAACAGGCCCGCCGCCACCTGAGCCACCGCCAGAGCCGCCACCAGAACCACCACCGGAAGACGTATCGCTACCATAGCGCACATAGGTCTGAACCCGCTCCGGGCTGCCCCGGTAATCCCCATCCTGACGATAGGTCGTGACTATCTTAGTACCACCATTCACGCTTTCCACTTCAATCTGACGGAAGCCCAGCATGCCGCGACCCACCTGGGCCTTTGCACCATGATACTTGTACTTAATGGTGTCATCATTCTTAATGAGTGCACTGACGACCCGTGCCCCTGACTTCATATCCGTAACACGACCATTACCCCAGCTCTTAGTCCGGGCATCGCTGTGTGGCGTATAGATATTACGGTTGTTCAGCGTCGAATACGACACCGTCGTATACGCACCAAACCCGTCTCGTACCGACGAGATCAGATTGGTCGGTGCATCCGAGTTCTGATAAAGACCCATACGCCCCTGAAATACCAGCTTGTCTGCAGCACCGTCACCGGTGACATCCATAAAGGTCGTAAAGTCATAGTTAGAGCCATGCGAGGTCAGTTTACGATACGTGAAGCCTGTACCATTGTAGAAGTAGAAATGGTCGCCATGGTCTTCCCGGTACACCTCTGGGATCCCGTCACCATTGATATCAAACACCTTCAGGCTCGGCTTGTTATAGTTAAATAACTTAATTCCACTGGCAAACCCTGTCCCTGTATTGATCCGCGCATACCAGTCATTGTTACTGTTGCGGTACAGAATATCTGCCAGACCATCGCCATTCAGTTCAACCGCCTGAATATCTTTATACGAGCTGGTACTGCCTAAAGAGTAAAGCTCTGCGAAAGTGTCATTACCCGTTGAAACCAGGATTTTCCAGTAGTAACTGTTACGATAGCCCTGAGTGGTAATAGGGCCAGATGCCCGGCTTAGTGACTGTACCTGCGCAGCCTGCTGCTCCGCCTGTAATAGCGCACTGGCTGCCGGGCCGCCTACCATATTCACCGGATTAAGTTGACGCATATCGACCGGAGTAATGGGTGCTGATTCACTACGCTGTGTAACCGTACCACCACCGATGCGCTCAACCTGACCACCAAATCGATCTGCCAGGCTTGAAGAGGCCCCTACCTGTTTCACATTGGCTGCCAGTGGAGCAGGCTCAATCCCTCTGGGATCTTCACAAAAGTGACTACCTGGTCGGCAGATAGGACCATCATCGTAGTAAGTACTGACACGCACTTTAGCAAGGAAATCAGCACGACCATCCCCATTAAAGTCCATCGCCTGGAAGGTGTTGTCTTCTTTGTCGTACGACATCATAGTCGCCGTTGAGCCACTCGGTGCCGACAGGTTAAACTTCAGCGCTTTTGCTGCACCACTGGCCAAACCATTTTTAGTGCCTTTCTGATAAGACAGCTTGTTGCCCACAAAATGCAATAGCTCAGGGTAACCATCTGCGTCTATGTCTAAAAAGCGCGTGTTATCATCCGAGCTCGGCTTACTGATCCCGGTCAGCTGCGTAAACGTGAAATTCATCGCTGACGTATGACGCATCAGTTGCCAGTACTGGCTACTGCCCTTCATATACAGGATGTCATCTTTGCCATCCTTATCATAA
This sequence comes from Pseudoalteromonas rubra, assembly GCF_001482385.1. Lineage (NCBI taxonomy): Bacteria > Pseudomonadati > Pseudomonadota > Gammaproteobacteria > Alteromonadales > Pseudoalteromonadaceae > Pseudoalteromonas > Pseudoalteromonas rubra. The sequence goes on along the minus strand of NZ_CP013612.1, from coordinate 1,271,450 downwards.
TCAATGACTTTCCAGGTTTTACGGAAGGTTTTCGTGGCAATATCATGAAAACGACGCTCATCGCCAAAGCCACTGCCCGTATTCGGGATCATGTATAAATGATCTGACGAGCTACCCCGGTCGTTACGCACATAAGCGATGTCGGTCAGGCCATCCCCGTTGAAGTCCATAAACTGGTGCGCTTTATAGCGGCTGTTTCTGGAGTAGTCACGACCAATGTCTGACCCCAGACGAATGCTACCGCGTGTTTTCCAGTTAAACACAGTGGGTGACAAACAGCTGTTGTCCGACGAGCAGGCCTGTACTTTTTGCAGCGCACTTTGAGTAACGCCGGTGCCGATGTAGCGGTACGTCAGCTTATACTTACGCAGCAGATTCCCTGAATAATAAGAGTCGATTTGCTTCAGGCGTTTGGTCAGGCCAACCTTGTTCCCTTTCAGATAAGAGACTTTGTTCTTATCAACACGGTCTTCCCAGGTAAAGCGGATTTCATTGCGGGTGCCGCCTGTGCCATAGCCTGAATACTTCACCGCCGTCGGGTAATACTCCAGACTGCCGCTGACCTTGGTGTAGTGGTAGGTGTAGTAGTTACCCGAAGCATCCTGAACACGCTTCAGTGCCCAGGTAAATGCCTTACCCTGCTTTGAGTTAATCAAAGCATCCGAGGTGCTGCTGTACTTACCATAGGTATATTTATTGCCTTCTACATCCGTTACCGTGAAGGCATACGGGCCTGTGCTGGTGCTGGAAGTATGGGCAATGATTTTCTGACCACTATTCTGACGCGTACGGTATTCCGTGTTGTTGGCGCCATAAGTCTGACCGGATTTCACAATCAGACGCTGACCGTCCAGACAGAAGCGGTCATTGCTATCAAAGTTAACCGCACCGGCCTTGCCGTCGGTTTCCATATTCTGCTCACAGCGAGTAATGGCACTGAGTCCGCCAATGGCAAATCCCACACCCACATGACCATTGTTAGGGTTAGACGCATAGCTCAGAGAAACAGATGGCTTCAGTCCACCCGTTGATTCACCCGTGGTGATGGGAATGGAATAAGTAAACTCACCGCTGGGTGATACGTTACTCTCTGCCGGCAGTGAGCCCACATAATCATTGGTGTTGATGGCTGAACTCAGGCCCGTCGCCTGGGCATAATGCACCAGCTCAGCAGATGGGTTTACAAAGTCACTACGAAAATCATAGTTTACATCGCGTACCTGCATCTGAGCACCGATGTCTCGCAGGTCAATGCCGATACGGTAAGGACGTACCTGGCCATTTGAAATGAGCAATTCATGTCCAAGATCGGACTGCATCAGAATGTCGGGCTGGCCATCTCCGTCAAAATCGCTGCGCAGACGCTTACCGACTACATCCAGTTCGTTGCGCAGTGCCGTAAAGTCTTTTTTCGACAGATACTCCAGCTTGTATCCGTTTGCCGTTTCGACCACACGCACATAGGGCATGGCGTTATGAACACGAATACTCACCGGGGCGTCATCCGCCGTGGTGACCTGTTTAACAGGCTGCTGATAATAGAGGTGGCCGTTACTGTCTCCCCAGACATCGCTGCTGGGGGTGACGGGGCTGGCCTGTCCCGACACACTAAAAGCCCCGAGCACCAGGGCCAGGGTTCCTTTGTACTTAAACATGATTGCTCACTTTGATTTTTTATTTTTATCTGACGTTGATACCTGTCTGTAATTGCACCTTTAGTTTTAAGATACATCTCTGCCGTTAGCCCACCCTGAAGAAACGTTTTCCTCGCATGGATGCTTGCTAGTGTCATAGAAACACAGGCGGAGTGTTGGTCTCAGAATTCAGATGCCTGAATACTGAGCTCAAAATTGAGCAGATAGGTATAGCCGTATTGATGGTCAACCAGAGAGGTTATTCAACGACTTTCACTTCAACTTCATCAATTTGACAGCTCGCAGAAGCCTGATTAAAAGTGAGTTTAACAGGTAGATTAGCGGCAACAGCAGTGAGTAGCATAGACTGCATATTGCGATAGTTTTCGCTGGTTTTATTCAGTGCCGCGGCTTCATCCTGATCCAGGTTACACGCCAAAGTGGCATTGGTACCCTGAGGGAACTTCACTTTTACCTGAGTGGTGTTGGCAACAACCGAAGAAAATACAACGTTTGATACGCCTTCACAGCTGTACTTATCGCAGCTCGCAGCTGCCTGGCCGGCGAAAATAATGAATAAAACGGAGATAGCAAATGTAGAAAATTTCATTGTTATTATGTCCTTTTGAGAGTTATCGGTACAATGATACCGAAAAAGGAATATGAAATAAATTGTAAGTTAACAACATCATCATCAAGTGGATACAAATGTTGCTAGCAACTACAAAAACTCAACTAGTTCATTCAGGCTGGGCGCCTATTTTCCAGAAAACAGAAAGTAGGTTAAGTAATTTGCGTTAAAAAGTTATCGGAATAAATATCGATTTTCTATTCAGGCTACCAAAGCCCCTAAATTATATGAGCTTTGGCTATGATATAGTCACGAAGTAACGTTAAAGCCTAAAAGTCAATGAGCAGTAACAAGCGGCCAGCCGGTATGTGAGCCATAGAAGTTAGTCACACATTTCTCATAATCGCCTTCAACAAGCGCAGAGTAAGCAGTCTGATAACCTACCAGCTTACATTCAAATGAGAATCCACCTGGGCGATCGGCGTAGTACTCCCAGTTTGCCTCCCAGTTGGTGTAAAGCACTTCGCCGGCACCATCCAGATTCAAACTGCCAAAGGGTGTTTGTTGCCAGCAGGTGTTTTCCTCATCACTTTCTACCGGAATGTTGTAATAGTGAGACAAGCCCTCCCAGTAGCGAATACGATTGACTGGCGGGCAATATCTTCATTGAGCACCCGCATAAACCAGCTGATGCTCGCAAGCCGGAGCCTGAATTTAGCAATATCACCTGCCAGCATGCTGTATTCGGATACGCTCAGCTCATCACCACTAATGAACTTGTGCGTCAACCAGTTGCCTTTAAACAGTTTATGCCAGCGAAGAACGATTGCTTTATCTGATAACCTTTGTGCTTTCTTATCATCCACATACAACACAATATGCGTATGATTGCTCATAACCGCATAGCCACACACATCAATGCAAAACACCTTCGCAAGGGTCAGTAATTTTTCCTCAACCCAGTCTCGCCGATGTTCATATGACTTGCCCGTGAGGCGATCTTTGCCGCACAGAAATGCCCGGCGGACACACCGGGATATGCAGTGATAGTATTTGGTATCCGATAGGCTAACCTGCCGCTTCCTTGCCGTTGGCATAGTCCATTATCCTCAATCCATTGAGTGTGATCTAAAGATAGCTGACGTGACCCTATGTATCGTGCACATGGTGCGTAACTCATTGAAATACGTGTCATGGAAAGACTACAAAGCAGTCACGGCAGACTTGAAGCGGGTGTACCGTTCATCAACAGAAGATGAAGCCTTGCTTGAACTGGAGCGATTTAGCGATATCTGGGACGACCAGTACCCACAAATTGCAAAATCATGGCGTAATCGCTGGCAGAACCTCAATACGCTGTTCAACTACCCTGAGGATATTCGCAAAGCCATCTATACAACCAACGCCATTGAATCACTCAACAGTGTTATCAGGAAGGCTATCAAAAAACGGAAAATCTTCCCCAGCGACGATTCAGCCAAAAAGATGGTTTACTTAGCAGTCAAAGATGTCAGCAAAAAATGGAAGATGCCCATTCAAAACTGGCGTCAAGCAATGAGTCGCTTTATTATTGAATTCGAGGAGCGCCTCGAAAAGCACATTAAATAAACGGCAGTTACACAGAATCTGTTACAGGGTCGATTATAACTTCGCTCTAGTTGCCATTATGTATCTCAATAGAAAATACCGGAGTTATCTATTGAGATACATAGTCATGATTAGCTAAAGCCCCAAGGCTAGCACAAGGTCTTTTGCTGCATAATGTATCAGTCAGTTAATCTAATACTAGGCCGACCAGGCATTATTGTGCCGCAGGCACTAGCTCCCAGGGGCCTGTCCCGTTTGGCTCGTCACCACGAGTCCACCACTTAGCAACATAGACTTTGCCGTTAAAGCTGGCTTTATCGCCTTGCAAGTAGACCTTATTTGCTTCCCACGCAGCGACATTGTCTACCGGTGGTTTATCATCCGGTGGCGGCAGGTTGTCAACGACAGTGACAACCGGCCAGCCGGTATGTGAGCCATAGAAGTTGGTTACACATTTCTCATAATCGCCTTCAACAAGCGCAGAGTAAGCAGTCTGATAACCTACCAGCTTACATTCAAATGAGAATCCACCTGGGCGATCGGCGTAGTACTCCCAGTTTGCCTCCCAGTTGGTGTAAAGCACTTCGCCGGCACCATCCAGATTCAAACTGCCAAAGGGTGTTTGTTGCCAGCAGGTGTTTTCCTCATCACTTTCTACCGGAATGTTGTAATAGTGAGACAAGCCCTCCCAGTAGCGAATACGATTAACTGGCTGGCCTTTGTTTCTGTTATGCTCGCCACACTCGATACCACCATTGATGACGTTAATTGTGGTACCAAAGCCATAACCAATGCCGGCATTCAGCTCAGTTTGAGACGGTACCCAGGTACGGTCAATCACGTGCAACATTGCCGGTTTTGGGGCCTGAGGCGTCAGGAAAAACCAAATAGCAGAAGCCAGGTTTAGCCAGGAGTCAGCAACCAAAGCAGGGTTATTCAGCAATACGGTCGCGTCACCGTCGAACATTGCCTCAGAGAACATGCCATAGTTAAAGTGGTAAGATAGCTGTTTGGCACCACGACCGAAGTAACCCTGCCCATCAGCGCAGGGCCAGCGACGGTTTTGCCAGTCATTTTGACCGCACCCTGTAGTGTAACCGGGTTGACCTTCTGACCAGCCCATTTCGCGCACATGTACCAGCGCCTGCTGCCACTCTTCCAGCCGTAACGGGTTGTCTGACACATTGTCTTTCGAAATATGGCCACCCGTTTCCTGAGCAAAATGTGCAAATGCGGTAACTATAGACTTTTTACAAATAGCATCCGCATTACGGCCGTCTGTGTAATCACCACAAAAAGCAGGAAACTTACCAATTGCGCGTAAAAAGCGTGTATAGGTGTATTCAGGTGCCGCCATTTGGGTCAAAAAATCCCACTCACTTTGACCAAATACACGCTCTACACGTTTTACATTATCGGGGTTGCTGGCCGCACCCGGAACAATAGCATCAACAATGGCATTGCTGCGTGTTTGTAATGCTTTTGCCCAGACCGCATACATAGGGTTAGCAGTCAGCGTTGACTCGGCAGCCTGAAGGCCTGCACGGTCGAGTAAATAAGCACCGGAATTGTTCGGATCAGGCTGTACATTGAGGGCCAAAGCGGGCGCACTAAGACCCCCGATCACTGCCAGACTGACAAAGTTTAGTTTATTCATAAGACATCCTTTACATGTTGTTGTGTTGTGGGACACTCTGCGAGCACCCCGATTTCGCTTATTATCGTTGTTGTAAACAGCCTGCCAAAAAAGATCATTGCAACATCTACATCAGACATACTGTTGTCACAATTATTACCAAGATGACATCGCTGTCAATAATAGTTGAACATAAAACACACTAATTTCGTACCTATTTTGTGCAAGTATTTTTGAACAGCTTTGTTTTCAATTAAGAAATGCTGCAGAATGACAACTTTGTAAATGACACTTGGCAATCGCATATGATCTCAATCCTCCCACTCAACTCAACGCATTACCCGGCAGTGATCGAGCTCGGTAACCTGGTCCACGGAGAGAATTACCTTGATCTGGACGGCATCAAAATGATGCATCAACGAGGTACTCAACATGGTCTGAACGCCTCTTTTGTGGCTGTTGACGAGTTACACAGAGTTGTTGGATTCAGAACCTCTTACAGCGCTGGCCAGTGGCCAATTGACAAATGGTGTTCAACAACACTCTGGCCAGTAGACCCAATGCAGATGGCGTACTTTAAATGCATTGCAATTCACCCGGATGCACAGGGACAGGGGATTGGACCTAAGTTACTCAAAGCGTCTGTTGAAGTGCTGAAACAACAGGGAGCCAAAGCGGGTGTATCTCATCTGTGGATGCAAAGCCCAGGCAATGGTGCTGTAAAATACTTCTCCAAATCCGGGGGCAAGCTCGTCAAAGCACACGATGATCGCTGGCTGGATCTCTCCCTGCACGAAGGGTATTGCTGTCCAGTCTGTGGTAACGAGTGTCATTGTCAGGCAGCCGAAATGGTACTGGAGTTCTGATGCACACTTTTGATCCACTCCATGCTCCCCATTGCCAGGGACAAGCATTCGCCCCCAGCTACTGGGCCGCAACTCAACCTCTGCCAATCGCAAACTCGGCGCCACAGACTTCTGAGCATTTCGATGTGGCCATCATCGGTGGTGGCTTTAGTGGCTTGTTGAGCGCTTACTATCTGGCCCATACCTATCAACAGAAGGTATGTGTGCTTGAAGCCAATCAGGTTGGCTTCGGGGCAAGCGCCCGAAATGCAGGATTTGCGCTACCAGCCTCGGGGCGACTTGGCTATGCTGATTATGCAAAACGCTGGGGTATAGATGTCAGCCGCGGCATTTATGAAGAGTTTCAGGGCGGGGTGAACAGGGTCCGATCGCTGATTGAAACACACCAGATTGACTGCGATGCACAAGCATCAGGCTATCTTAAAATTGCACATAATGCTCAGGCTTATAATAACTTACAAAGCGCTGCAAAGTTTATCTCAGATAATTTTGGCAATGACGCGAGCCAGCTGCTCAGCCGCGATGCACTTGAAACTCAATTCATGCTAAATCACCATGCTCATGGTGCCATGCGCTACGAAAATGGCTTTGGATTACACCCGCTCAAACTGCTACTGGGTTACCGCGACATGGCCATCCAGGCTGGGGTTACGTTATTCGAGCACAGTCTTGCCAGTGAAGTTAAACATGGCCAACGCCACCAGCTGAGTGTTAACGATCAAACCATCAGCGCTGATAAGCTGTTGTACACAGGTAACGCATACAACAATAAACACAGCCACCCATTGATTGACAACCGATACCTGCCGATCCTAAGCAGTATCTTTGTGACACGGCCACTGTGCAATGACGAGCTGACACAAACAGGCCTGAAAACTCATCAGGTCGTCATGGATACCCGCAGACTTAAATATTACTACCGGTTATTGCCAGATAATCGACTGTTATTTGGTGGCCGAGGTGCTGTTTTCGCCAAAGATCAGCATAAAACCAAATACCTTACTCATCTTAAATCGGCTCTTGCAGAGTGCTTTCCTTGCCTCAAAGATATAGCACACGACTATTACTGGCACGGCTATATCGCTGCAGCACTGGATGATATGCCGCACGTCTTTTTTGAGGGCAATGTCGGATATATTTTGGGTTATTGTGGTTCAGGGGTGTCATTTAGCTCACAAGCCGGCTACCGACTGGCGCAACTGACCATGAAGGATAAAGTACCTGACTTACCGCTTTATCAGCGGCCTTTACCCAAAATCCCCTTTCCACAACTCCGCCGTTTTGGCCAGCTCGGTTACTATCACCTGGCGCAAATTCAGGACAAGTTTTCGTAAAGCGCAACAGGTACAGGGTCTACCAGGGAATGGCAAGTCCCTGGTAATCATAAAATCCACCACTTTGCGCTTCGTGAAGTTCATCCAGCACTTGTTTGAGCCCGTGTGCAGACTCTTCGACTGAAATCAGCGCGTTAGGGCCACCCATATCGGTTTTTACCCAGCCTGGGTGCAGTGCTACCGTTTTGATCCCTTCAGGCAACAGGTCATTTGACAGGCTCTTTACTACTGAGTTTAAAGCTGCTTTCGAGCTACGATATATGTAACCGCCCCCTTTGGTGTTATTCGTCATGCTGCCAACTTTGGATGACAACACAGCAAATGTTTTTCCTTCACCTAGCTTTAGGTGCGCGCTAAACGCCTCGGCCAGCTTCAGAGGTGCGATTACATTGACTTCCATCACATGCTTCCACTGCTCGACATCACAGTCACCAAAGGCATAGCCCTTTGGGCCATAAACCCCGGCATTATTGATGACTAAATCAATGGGCGTTTCACTGAGCGATTTCGCCAGTTTATTCATCTGCTCATATTGGGTAACGTCCAGCGCAAATATCTGCAAATGGCTAAATTGCTGCTCAAGTTGCCACAATGTCTCAGCCGATTGCGGCGTCCTGCAACTTGCCAGTACTCGCCAGCCCTGCTCAAGATAAAGCTTTACGAGCGCAAGCCCGATCCCCCGATTTGCACCTGTGATAAAAAGTGTGTTCATAAGTTTATTTCAGCCTTTAACTAACGCCTCACAGACCATTATATATGGTTCGCGCTCGCAGGGACCACCTACTTTGTTAACCATGACAAGGCTTGCGTTTTTTCCTCAAAATAACGTGACTCACCTGCAACAAACCAATTACCCACTTTGGCCGCAAATTTTTGCCAGCGACTGTTACCCAGCACCGCAATCTTGTAAAAGTCATGGCTGTGATTCAGTGCGAGTGCGATATCGTCCCAGGCTGCATGGAGGTCCCAGCCCTTAAACTCAGTGACATCCACCAACACCCTGATTTTCTGGCCAACAGCCGCTCTCAATGCACTATCTATCACAGCTTTAATGGCCATATAATCAGCGTGACTGACCTTACCCAGTGCCTTAAAACTCATTAACAGATCGCCATTTAAGCGTTCAGTATCTACGGAGATTGAATGAAAGCGTTCCATGGCAGTCTCAGTTAAGAAGGTGGGTTGTACTAATCCAAATTAGCAGACAGGTTAACAAAAAAGCAAAAAATAAACGTAAATTACGCAATTGTATCGGTGTTTTAATGAAACGGTGCAATACGCCGCCAAGCATCAGCCAAAGGCTATCCACGACAATAGCAATGATAAAGCAGGTGCTCGCTGCCAATATCGCCCCCATCACCGGGGTGACATCAGGCACACTGTTATTAGCAAAAATAGCAATGCAGGCAGCGTAAGCCTTAGGGTTTAACAGGTTCAAAATAAACCCATCCCGAAACCCCACTTCACTGCCCGCAATATCTGACAGACCGCTATGATTGTTTGCGATTTTATACGCGACGTAAAACAAGTAAACAATGGCCACTATCTGACATACCGCGCTGAGATTGGGATAACTCAACAATAGGGCGCCCAGACCTGTCGCAGCCGCAATAATAGCAACCAGCAAGCCCAGCAGAATCCCAGATAGAAATGGCACACCACCGCGAGCACCAGAGCTGGCTCCAACCGCAGCCAGTGCCAATGGAGCGGGTCCGGGAGAACCAAGTAACAAGGCCGTTGTCAGGGCTATTGAAAATATCGCTTCATACATATTCTTCGTTCCTTAAAAATCAGCCCGGATAAACCGGGCTGAAGTACATCATTAAACTTGTTCCTGCGGGACCCTGACATGCCCCTCCATAACCACCCTGGCGCTACGACTCATCACCGCTTTCTTTGCCAACCAGCGGCCATTCACTTGCTCTGCTTCAGCCCCCACTTTTAGCGTGCCTGAAGGATGACCAAAAGTAACACTATTACGCTCGCCACCGCCTGCTGCCAAATTTACCAGCGTGCCTGGAATGGCTGCGGCTGTGGCAATCGCAACGGCCGCAGTCCCCATCATGGCATGGTGCAACTTGCCCATCGATAAGGCACGAACAGACAAGTCGATATCCTGCTCTGAAATCGCTTTACCACTGGATGCGGTATACGCTTTGGCACCGCATACAAACGCAATTTTAGGCGTATGCTGACGTATTTTAGCTTCGTCAATGTGCTCAATCAGACCCATCTTAACGGCGCCATAAGCGCGGATTTTTTCAAAACGTGCCAATGCAGCAGCATCACCATTGATGGCTTCTTGCAGCTCCACTCCGGTGTAACCCAGATCCTCCGCGCGGAAAAACAAGGTGGGGATCCCGGCATTAATCATAGTAACGTCGAAAGTACCTACATCCGGCACTTCCAGCTGATCGACCAAGTTGCCGCTGGGGAACATATCGGCATCTGCATCTGCCGGATCAATAAACTCCACCACCACTTCTGCGGCAGGAAAGGTTACGCCATCCAGCTCAAAATCACCGCTTTCCTGAACTTCGCCATTGCGCATAGGAATATGCGCAATAATGGATTTTTCTATGTTTGCTTGCCAGATCCGCACTACAGCTATGCCGTTTTCAGGGACTCGGCTGGCATCGACCAAACCATTGCTGATCGCAAATGCCCCCACTGCGGCGGTCAAATTTCCGCAATTACCACTCCAGTCAATGAAAGGTTTGTCTATGGCGACCTGACCAAATAAATAGTCGACATCATGGTCCGCTTTATTACTTTTAGACAAGATCACGGTTTTACTGGTGCTAGAAGTTGCACCACCCATCCCGTCCGTTTGTTTACCATAAGGATCCGGGCTGCCAATTACTCGCAGTAACAGCTTATCGCGTGCCTCACCGGCAACCTGTGCAGCTTTCGGCAGATCACTGAGATTAAAAAACACGCCTTTAGAGGTGCCACCACGCATATAAGTCGCAGGCACACGTAGTTGAGGTTTGAAAGTCATCATTTTCTTCCTAAATAGCAGCGCGGGCACACACAGCGAGTGCCCCCTGCTCAGATAAGCTCCACAGTGGCAGTGGAGCGAGAACGGAATTGTTTATGCGTTTGCTTCCAGAAAATCTTTGGCAAAGCGTTGAAGTACACCACCGGCTTCGTAAATAGACACTTCTTCTTCTGTATCAAGACGACACAACACCGGTACTTCGATCTGTACGCCATTGCTACGATGGATGATCAGGTTCAACGTTGCGCCTGGAGTGCGCGTGCCTTCCACATCATATGTTTCAGTACCATCCAGCTCCAGCGTTTTACGCGTTGTGCCATTTAGGAACTCCAGCGGTAACACACCCATCCCGATCAGATTGGTACGGTGAATACGCTCAAAGCCCTCGGCCACAATCACTTCTACACCCGCTAAACGCACGCCTTTAGCTGCCCAGTCGCGAGACGAGCCCTGACCATAGTCTGCTCCCGCCACAATGATCAGCGGCTGCTTGCGATCCATATAGGTTTCGATAGCTTCCCACATACGGGTTACTTTGCCTTCAGGTTCAAGGCGCGCCAAAGAGCCCTGCTGCACTTCACCGTTTTCCGTCACCATTTCGTTTAGCAACTTAGGGTTGGCAAAGGTTGCACGCTGTGCCGTCAGGTGATCACCGCGGTGCGTTGCATACGAGTTAAAGTCTTCTTCTGGCAGACCCATTTTCGCCAGATACTCACCGGCAGCGCTGGATGCCAAAATTGCATTCGACGGAGACAGGTGATCTGTGGTGATGTTATCACCCAGAATCGCAAGCGGTCGCATGCCTTTCATCGTGCGCTCACCCGCTAATGCGCCTTCCCAGTAGGGCGGACGACGGATATAGGTACTCATCTCACGCCACTGATAAAGCGGGTCGTTTTCTTCACCATAGTCAACGCTCAGGTCAAACATAGGTTCGTAAACGGCACGGAATTGCTCCGGCTTCACACTCTGTGCGATTACTGCGTCTATCTCTTCATCGCTCGGCCAGATGTCTTTTAAAGTAATCGGATTACCATCCTGATCATTGCCTAAAACACCGTTTTCAATATCGAAGCGGACCGAGCCCGCGATAGCATAGGCTACAACCAACGGTGGTGATGCCAGGAAAGCCTGTTTCGCATAAGGATGGATTCGGCCATCAAAGTTCCGGTTACCGGATAGCACAGCGGTGGAGTACAGATCGCGATCAATCACTTCCTGCTGAATTTTTGGATCCAGTGCGCCACTCATGCCATTACAGGTAGTACAGGCAAATGCAACGATACCAAAGCCTAACCGCTCCAGTTCAGGCAGTAACTGCGCTTCTTCCATGTAAGAACGAACCGCTTTTGAGCCCGGCGCAAATGACGTTTTGACCCAAGGCTTGCGACTCAGGCCCAGTTTATTCGCATTACGTGCCAGCAGTCCGGCTGCGACTACGTTACGCGGGTTACTGGTGTTGGTACAGCTGGTGATGGCTGCAATGATCACCGCACCGTCTGGCATTTCGCCTTCACGCTGTTCATAGTCAGCCACAATACCTTGCTTGGCCAGATCTGCCGTGGCGACTCGCCGGTGTGGGTTGGATGGACCAGCCAGATTGCGGCCAACTGATGATAAATCAAATTTCAGCACCCGCTCGTACTGTGCACCGGTCATAGCATCAGCCCACAAGCCTGTATGTTTTGCATATTGCTCGACGAGTTTGATCTGCTCATCATCCCGACCCGTTAAACGCAGGTAGTCGATGGTTTGCTGATCGATATAGAACATGGCTGCCGTTGCGCCATATTCCGGTGTCATGTTGGAAATAGTCGCTCGGTCACCCAAAGACAGACCATCACAGCCTTCGCCGAAGAACTCCAGGTAAGAGGAAACCACACGTTCCTGGCGCAAGAACTCTGTGATCGCCAGCACGATATCTGTCGCAGTGATCCCCGGCTGACGCTTGCCAACCAGCTCGACACCTACGATATCCGGCAAACGCATATATGAGGCTCGTCCCAGCATGACGCTCTCAGCCTCAAGGCCACCCACACCTACCGCAATCACGCCCAGCGCATCAACATGTGGCGTATGGCTGTCGGTACCAACCAGGGTATCTGGAAATGCCACGCCATCACGCGCCTGGATAACCGGCGACATCTTCTCCAAGTTTATCTGGTGTAAAATACCATTGCCTGGCGGGATCACGTCGACATTTTTAAATGCAGTTTTGGTCCAGTTAATAAAGTGGAAACGATCGTCATTACGTCGGTCTTCAATCGCCCGGTTTTTCTCAAAGGCATTCTCTTCGTAGCCCGCGTGCTCAACCGCCAAACTGTGATCAACAATAAGCTGAGTCGGGACTACGGGGTTTACTTTAGCCGGATCGCCGCCTTTTTCTGCTATGGCATCGCGCAGACCAGCAAGGTCCACCAGTGCAGTCTGGCCAAGGATGTCATGGCAAACCACGCGCGCCGGAAACCAGGGGAAATCCAGATCGCGACGACGTTCGATAATTTGAGTCAGGTAATCGTTGAGTTTTTCAGGCTCAGCGCGGCGTACCAGGTTTTCTGCTAACACTTTAGAGGTATAAGGCAAGCCATCATAAGCACCCGGCTTAATGGCTTCGACCGCTTCGCGGGTGTCGTAATAACACAACGAAGAGTCAGGTAATTTTTTGCGAAATTGGCTGTTCATAACTACTTCCAGAATTGCTCGTTGGCTCAATGGCACAGATCTTTATAATTGTTGTAGACGATCTGTGCCATTAGGTGACGTGAAATGTTGATTTAGAGATTAACGCTCAGACATAGGCGGAACCGGACGTAGCTCCTCCCCCGTGTAATCCGCTGACGGGCGGATGATACGGTTGTCTGCTCTTTGCTCCATGACATGACCTGCCCACCCTGTTAATCGTGACATCACGAAAATAGGTGTAAACAGCTTGGTTGGGATCTTCATGAAATGATAGGCCGATGCGTGGAAGAAATCCGCGTTACAGAACAGCTTTTTCTCACGCCACATGACCGCTTCACAGCGTACAGAAACAGGATAAAGAACTGTGTCACCTACATCTGCGGCAAGTTTTTCTGACCACTGCTTGATGATTTCGTTACGCGGATCTGACTCCGAGTAGATAGCGTGCCCAAAGCCCATGATCTTCTCTTTACGCTCAAGCATGCCCATCATTTCCTGCTCTGCGTGATCAGCAGATTCGAAGCGCTCAATCATTTCCATCGCCGCTTCATTTGCACCACCGTGCAAAGGACCACGCAATGAACCAATTGCACCTGTAATACAAGAGTGCATGTCTGACAGGGTAGACGCACAAACACGCGCTGTGAAGGTAGACGCGTTGAACTCATGCTCTGCGTATAGGATCAGAGAAACATGCATAACACGCTCATGTAATTCGTTTGGCTTCTCACCATGCAGCATGTGCAGGAAGTGCGCGCCGATTGAATCGTCATCCGTTTCAACGTCAATGCGAACGCCATCATGGCTAAAGCGATACCAGTAACAGATGATGCTTGGGAAACATGCCAACATACGATCAGTAATCGCCAGCTGCTGTTCAAAGTTGTGCTCACCTTCTAAGTTACCCAACATAGAGCAACCTGTACGTAATACGTCCATTGGGTGTGCGTCAGCCGGAATACGCTCTAGTACTTCTTTAAGCGCCTGTGGCAGACCACGCTGAGATTTCAGCAAAGCTTTGTAGCCGTCCAGCTCCTGTTGATTCGGTAGCTTGCCTTTTAGGATCAGATACGCGACTTCTTCAAACTGACAATGCTCTGCCAGGTCTTTCACGTCGTAACCTCGGTAGGTCAGGCCGGAACCCGAAACACCCACTGTCGACAGCGCAGTTTTACCTGCAACCTGACCGCGAAGGCCTGCACCGCTTAATACTTTAGCCATTTTGTTATCTCCTGAATTTTTACCTGCTGGTTAATTTCATTTTAAGAAAGGCCACATATCAGCGGCACTTACTCAATATCCTTTGTGTCTTTTATTTATTTTTACCCTGGGCAAATAATCCATCGAGCTTTTGTTCATACTCGTGGTAGCCGAGGTAGTCATACAAGTCCATACGAGTTTGCATGTTATCTATGACGGCTTTCTGATCGCCGTTTTCTAAGATGGACTGATACACCATTTCTGCTGCTTTGTTCATAGCACGGAAAGCACTCAACGGGTAAAGCACCATATCAACGCCCCACTCGCCCAGCTCTTGTTTATTCCACAACTCGGTTTTACCGAATTCCGTGATGTTTGCGAGAATAGGCACATCCAGCGCCTCTGAAAACGCGCGATAGTGCTCTTCTGTCTGAACGGCTTCGGCAAAAATGCCATCTGCACCGGCTGCAACATACGCTTTAGCGCGTTCAATGGCGGCTTCCAGACCTTCCTGTGCAAACGCATCAGTACGGGCCATGATGAAGAAATCTGGATCGGTGCGTGCGTCAACGGCAGCTTTGATCCGGTCAACCATTTCCTCAGTCGAGACAATCTCTTTGTTTGGACGGTGACCACAGCGTTTTTGCGCAACCTGATCTTCCAGGTGCACAGCTGCTGCACCAGCTTTTTGCATTTCCTGAATGGTTTTAGCAATATTAAACGCCCCACCCCAGCCGGTGTCGATATCAACCATTAGAGGTAAGTCACAGGCTGAAGTGATACGCTGTACATCAGCAATCACATCATTCAAAGACGTAATACCTAAATCAGGCAGGCCATAAGAGGCATTGGCTACGCCACCACCTGAGAGGTAAATCGCCTGATGGCCAATTTTCTTGGCCATAATTGCGCTATAGGCATTGATGGTGCCAACAATCTGAAGCGGCTGATTGGCTTTTAGCGCGTCGCGGAATTTTTTACCTGCGCTGATGATCCCTGTACTCATAAGTGTGTCTCCCCAATTATTACTGATGCTGTTTGGTTAACTTGGTGGCAATGTTATTTTTAGAATATTGAATATGGCGACGCATTAGCATTTCTGCCAGTTCGGCATCGCGATTCGCGATAGCGCGCACTATGTGTTTATGCTCGTCGTAGGCGGTGGTTACGCGCGGCCCGGCCATGCCGAGCTGCACCCGATACATACGTGCCAGGTGATATATGCCGTTACTCAGCATGGCAATAAGCTGCTGATTCTGACTACCCACAATGATGCGGTAATGAAAATCCAGGTCGCCGGCTTCCTGGTAGTAAGATTCGCCGCCCTTCACTTCGTCGAACTGCTCATTCAACAGGCTGTTTAGTTTAGCGACTTCATCATCTGGCATGTGTTGTGCTGCCAGACGCGCGGCCATACCTTCAAGCGCTTCACGTACCTGATACAATTCCATCAGGCCTTCTTCACTTAACGACACCACTCTGGCACCCACATTCGGACGACGTTCAACGAGATGACACGCTTCAAGGCGGTTTATCGCTTCTCGTACAACAGCACGGCTTACCTCATACTTTGTCGACAATTCCATTTCACTCAGTTTAGAGCCAGCTGGAATATCACCTTCAACAATCTCTTTTCTAAGCCGGAAAAATGCTTTGTCAGAAGCAGTTACGGCACTTTCATGCATAAAGCTCATTATGTCTTGCCTTCCGGTCTTGATAAAAGTTGTAGACAATATAGTGCTGCTTTACGTTTACGTCAACCTGTTCCGGAACAGATTGTCGACAATTTACAATATAGGGGATATTCATGAAGTTTATGGCTGTTCATCGCGACTCTGACAGACGTCTTGAATAAGCAGACAAGGTGAAAGACGCCAAACAGTACCGGCTAACCGTACCCAGGAATGATATGACCGCTCAGCTATTAAAGACTCTGACTTTAAGTTTTTCGGGACCTTAGAGGTTCAATAATCCTACTTTTTACTGGCAGCGAGCTAAGTAAACCGATTAAGAACGACCCATACTATATCCACACAATTACGACTGTTACTAAAGAATGTTTTTTCTACACCCCGGAATTAGTTGAACCAAAAAAGAGCCTGGTGATGCCATCGATGACTAACAACTTAACCTTGGTAGAGGCACCAATGTTCGTACGTAATTTTCAGCTGCAAACTTGACCCTTTTCGGTGCGCGCCAAAAAAAATTCAATAAAAGCTTTTAAAGCTGGTTTCATCAGTTTTTTCGAAGGATAAACCAAATACAAATCTAATGGTGCCGGGTTATAGCTTTCCATAACCAACACAAGATCACCATTATCTAGACCTTGTTGCACCATATATTTAGGTAGTTGAACTATGCCTTTACCTAATGAGGAAAATTTTGCCGCCATATTAGGCTTATTAACTCTAATACTACCTTTAATTTGTATGTGCTTTTCCTTACCACTGTCGAGATAACGCCATCGTGTATTGCCTTCATCTTTGGTTTCAACAATACACTTATGATTAACCAGTTCTAATGGGGACTCAGGTAATCCAAATTTATTTATATAATCAGGACTTGCAACAAATACCACTTCCAAAGAACTGTATTTTCTAGCTATCAAACTAGAGTCGACAAGCTTACCTGCGCGAATAGCAACATCAATACCTTCATCAATCAAATTGACACGTCGGTTAAACATCAGCCAGGATACATTTACAGCTGGGTATGTTTCACAAAATTCTGACAAAATGTTACTCAGCCCCATACCTTCAGAATGAAATGGAGAAGAAACGGTAATGTCTCCTGCGATCACTTGTGATTTTTGCAAAGACAGCTGCTGTAAATTATCAAGTTGTTCGATAATCCCTCTAAGTTCGCGTAACAAAATTTGCCCCTGCTCGCTTAGCTGCATCGTTCGGGTTGTACGGTAAAGTAATTGGCAACCAAAGTGCTCTTCCAGCTCAGTTACCTGGCGACTGACTGCTGACACCGCAATGTTAAGATGATTTGCCGTTGCGCTGAAACTCCCCTTGTCAGCGACTGAGATAAAAGTTCGGATAGATTTAATCAGGTCCATTTTTCTCCTCTGAAGAAAAATGATTTCTTTATAGAGCCATTTTTCCATTATCAACAAAGATATAGACTGAAGCAACCGTCAATACCAACATCTATAAGGAATTAATTTGTACTCGTCTAACTTAAGAAACGCTGCATTACTCGGATTAATGAGTCTGTTTTGTCAGACTTCAGTGGCGGCAGACTCCTCATACATTAAAAAACTGAAATCCCATTATCAACAAGTTGAACAGCTATCTCGCCTTGCTTATAAAGTTGAATTTCACAGCAATGCACCGCATCAAAGTTATGACTTTCGTAAACCCGACACCATAGTTAACCACTACAGTATCGAGATCGACAGAGACCGAAATCAATACTTTGAGCACTTTAAACGTCATAACCCTGGCAACTTCGTCTTTGAATTCATTTCAGTGATTAATAAACAGCAGGCTTTTAGATACGACGTAAATGGATTCGTTTATGGCAAAGAGCTAAGAGCATATACCAATACGATGGCCGATGAGTATGAAGCGATATCAGAACAGATAAATTTATTCGCGGCTTATGAGTTCCTCCATAAGAAGAAGTCTCCTATTAGAGAACTTCACATTGGTAATAGTGTTAGTCTTTCCTATCAAGATACAAACCAGCACACCGTAAGCTTGCTGTTTGATAAAAATTCGATGCAGCTTACGGAAATAGTCAATACTGAAGATGACAGTAAGTATGTATTTTCAGAGCCTAGGCCTATTGACGGTATGAACTACGCCAGCCAAGTAAAGGTTTACAATCAGGGGAAATATCGCCACACCATAGCCATTCAATCGTTACATAGAATTAGTCGAATAGACCCCAAAAAATTGACGAAACCAACTGGCTATGAATTTATAGAGTCAGATAAGAATAAAACACTTGCCCTTAGCAAAATCCATAAGGATATCTTTCTGGTTAAAGATCTGCAGGGCAGCCGTAATGTAATGGTACAAAAGCATATTACAGGCCTCACAGTGTTTGGTGCCCCTTTAAGTGATAAAGCATCAGAGCAAGTATTAGCTTTGATTGATGAAAAATTTAACAACCTGCCTGTAACCCATGTGTATATAAGTCATGCACACGGTGACCACATTGCCGGGTTAGCGCCCTATGTTAATAGAGGAGCAACCATTATTGCCGATGACCATACGATAGAGGCGATTAAGTCTTTCCCCAAATTTACGAACAACATATCCAATTTAAAATTTAAAAAGATCAAAAGTAACGAGGTGTTTCAAGGTAATCGCTATTACGTATTGGAAAATACGCATGTGAGAAAGCAGAGCTTTGTGTATTTTAGTGACGCTAAAACAATATATCAGGGCGACTTTCTCGAGATCCCCAGAGACAACTCCATTGCTTCACACATGTCTGATGTAGAAAGAGTCTTTATTGAGTTTTTAATGGATAAAAAAATCCAATATAACCGCATCGTTGGTCATCATAGAAATAGTGACATCAGACCAAATATTGTTAAAGCCTATTACAATAACAACATCTAATGCTAAAAGTTTATTTCATAAAGTGAAATGCCGTAAACATTTGTTTTCCATGAAATACTGCCGAAGAACTGCTTTTGGCTAATTATCGTCCAGATTGGTGTTAAGACGAACCCGCCATTACTTTTCCTAACGAAAAATATAGATGTACAGTCATTAGTACGACTGTGCATCTTTAAACAGAGCTCATAAGTAAAACTTAAAATGCTCAGAGCCTGCTTCATGTCCGAAGTTGCCCGGCGCCACACAGGCTGACATCTTGAACCTGACACCTTGAACAATAAGGGCAAGATACCCTGAGCCTGCTACACTTTTATCCGTATGCAGATTAAAAGGTATGTTTTTGATGGAAAAAACAGTCGTTACCCTGATACTAGTCACTGTGCTGAGTAGCTTTCACAGCTGGGCTAAATTCACCGTAGTCACGGAGTTGTCCCCGCCCAATCAAACCTGGGTCAATGACCAGGTCGCCGGTGTAAGTACCGAACTGGTAAAAGCCATTTTGAACACTGCTGCACTTGAGGGGGAGTTTTACATGTATCCGTGGGCACGCGCTTTAGATACAGCAAAAGATAAGTCAAACACACTAATCTATAGCATGGCAAAAACCCCACAACGAGAGACATCATTTCACTGGATTGGCCCCGTAGCGCTGTTTCAACTCGGTTTTGTAACAAACCAATCACCCCGAAAAGTCCAGATTGAAACACTGGAAGACGCTAAACAGTATCGGCTTGCCGTACAAAGAGATGATGTAGCTGCCCAGGTATTGCATAAACTGGGCTTTGAATTTATCGAGACCGCAGATATTCAACAATCCTACCGCTTACTGGCAGCTAACAAAGTAGACCTGGTGGTGGATGACCCACGCTACATCAGCGCCATGGCGCAGGCAATGAACTTGCCAGACAATCACTTTCGGTATCTGCTGGATATTGAACCGCTCAGTATCAAAGGCTACCTGGCAGCCAGCTTAGCCACAGATCCGGAGCTGGTTGCTCGGCTTCGCGCCGCCTACCAGAAACTGATTGATACGCCCTTATATCGCAAGGCGCTTTTTGAGTAACACATTTAGATACGATAAAATCGCGAAGCAATACAAAGAATAAGGCGGTTAGCATGCAAATAGAGCACCCCAGCTCTGAAACAGAAGCTCGAGCACTGCAAGAAACACTCGCAGCGCAGGTTATCAGTGAAGACCAATTTGACTCTATCACCACCATTGCTGGCACTGATGTGGCCTATGACGACGCAACAAATCAACTGGTTGGTGCCATTGTGGTGTTAAATGCCAGCACACTGGATATTATTGAAACTCAGGTGGTTACTGAAAGCGTGCGTTTCCCCTACATTCCCGGCTTGTTCTCATTCCGGGAGTTGCCCCCATTGCTATCCGCTTTCGAGCAGCTTACACATAAGCCAGATATGATAGTGTGTGATGGCCAGGGCCTGGCTCATCCAAGGCGCTTTGGGCTGGCCTGCCACCTCGGTGTAACCCTGGATATTCCAACCATAGGGTGTGGTAAAACACGACTCACAGGCACACACAAGGCCTTAATCGAAATGCGGGGGGCAAGCGCAAAGCTCATCGATAATGAGCAGGTTATAGGGGAAGTGTTACGGACTCAGGACAACATTAAGCCAGTGTATGTCTCTGTCGGTCACAAAGTCAGTCTGAGCACAGCCAGAGACTGGATCCTCAAACTCACGCCAAAATACCGCCTGCCAGAAACAACCCGCCAGGCCGATCAACAAGTGAACCGGGCGCTTAAGGCACTGCAAGCACAAAGCTGACAAATCTGCACTGCACAAACGGAGGCAGAGCGTGGAGTGCTCTCTTTGAAATAACAGAGCCTGGTGACTTTGGCCCAGCCAGCACATAAGCTGGCTTTCGAATCGCTAAATGGCTATTTATCCAGTGTAGTCAAATGACGATGTATCTGCGGATGAAGGAACCGTGTAACCGGGCAAGGTTTCTCCCGGAAATAAAACATCCCAGACACAGCACTTGACCAGTAATTTGAGCATCTCTGGATGGTATTTATCAAAGTACTCGTCAAACTTCTCTTGATCCATAAATTCTTTACTCAAACCAAAATATTCAATCCAGAAAAGGACACTGGCGGATTGCACCCCATCGTGTTCATAAGCCTGCACTTTATGCAATGGAGGTTCTGCATTAAAGTTATTACAATTTAAACGCCACCAGAGTTCAATATCTCGATCATAGGCACTGAGCAATGTATCCTTTAAATCGACGATTCGAAATCGGCCTCCCTGAATATCAAACCCCTGAAGATAGCTGTCAATGCCCTCCTGCATCATGCCCATTGGGGTTTCCTCGCACTCACCAGGCACATAATAATCCCTGAATGCCAATATAACCCAATAAATAATCTCCAA
Source organism: Pseudoalteromonas rubra (assembly GCF_001482385.1). NCBI lineage: Bacteria > Pseudomonadati > Pseudomonadota > Gammaproteobacteria > Alteromonadales > Pseudoalteromonadaceae > Pseudoalteromonas > Pseudoalteromonas rubra. The sequence goes on along the minus strand of NZ_CP013612.1, from coordinate 1,249,959 downwards.
CTTTTTAGAATCAAACATTTATTTAACCTTTATCAACTGGACTGATGCCTTTATTACCCGATAAGTTCCCATAGAAGATTTTTTACTGCAAAGCGCTTTAACTGATTTGGTCATTTTCCATACCCCAGGATACACACGAAGAGATCTCCTCAGTTGCTACCTTGAGACTGCATAATTCTACTTATGAACTGCACCAGGTTGAGTCGTGTTACAAGCGCACTCTGCACGCCTGTTTGGAATGAGTGTCGATACAACTCAGATACTTAATTAACGAAAAAGCCAGCTAATAAGCTGGCTTTCGAATCGCGAAATAGCTACTTAAGCAGTGTAGTCAAATGACGATGTATCTGCGGATGTAGGCAACGTATAACCGGGCAAGGTTTCTCCAGGAAATAAAACATCCCAGACACAGCACTTGACCAGCAACTTAAGCATCTCAGGGTGGTACTTGTCCCTGTACTCAGCAAGCTTTTCACGGTCCATAAATTCCTTACCCAAACCAAAATATTCAACCCAGAAAAAAACACAGGCCCCCTGCACGCCTTGATCATCTTCTTCTTGCGCTTCATGAAGTGGAGGCTTCGCATTGAAATTACAACAATTAAAACGCCACCACAGTTCAATATCTGACTGATAAGCACAAAGCAATACCTCCTTTAAATCTGCGACTCGATATCGCCCCCCCTGAATATCAAACCCCTGAAGATAATCGTCGATGCCCTCCTGCATCATGCCCATTGGGGTTTCTTCGCACTCGCCAGGAACATAATAATCCCTGAATGCCAATATAACCCAATAAATAATCTCCAACTTTTTAGATTCAAACATTTATTTAACCTTTATCAACTGGACTGATGCCTTTATTACCCGATAAGTTCCCATAGAAGATTTTTTACTGCAAAGCGCTTTAACTGATTTGGTCATTTTCCATACCCCAGGATACACACGAAGAGATCTCCTCAGTTGCGATCTTGAGACCACATTGTTGTGGTCAACTAATCCCGGACAGTAAATAAAGTTTTTCTTCCGCAACTGCTGGCGCAAGCATTTCGTTGTTGCTATGCGGCCTTTGCCAGTTGTAGTAGTTCATTAAATAGTAACTAATATCTCTTTCAGCTTCTTTGAAGGAATCATAGCCTGTTGACGGAACCCACTCTGTTTTTAAACTCCTAAATAGCCTTTCCATTGGTGCGTTGTCCCAACAATTCCCCCTGCGACTCATGCTTTGAGTCATACGATAGCGCCATAATTTTTGCCTGAACTTTGTGCCGACATACTGACAGCCCTGATCAGAATGGAACAACACGCCCGATGGCCGACCTCGTTGTTCATAGGCTCTGTCTAACGCTTTGACGGCTAAGTTGGCATCTGGTTGATGAGACATAGCCCAACCCACTACACGGCGTGTGCATAAATCCAATACTACAGCCAGATAGGCCCACTTTCTTCCGGTCCAGATATAGGTAATGTCACCGCACCGCACTTGATTTGGCGAACTAACATCAAATTCCCTGTTTAGACGATTAGGTATATCCGGCCGTTCAACGGTTGCTTTTTTATAGCTATGTGAACCTGGCTGCTTGCATATGAGCTGCATATCCTTCATAACGCGCCTGATTTTGAAAAGGCCTGCTTTTATTCCTGAGTCAGCCAGCATCGCCATGATTGTTCGACTGCCCGCTGAGTTCCTGCTTAATGTGAATAGCTCGTTTATCCTGGCTCGTAACGCAAGTTCATCGGTATTATTAGACTTCACTCGATGTTTATAGTCGTAATAACTTGAACGCGGAACATCAAAGGTTTCGCAGACCAATTCAACAGACTCAAGCTCATTTAACTGGTCTACTATCGAGTATTGTTCATCTCGTCTGACATCAAGAGAGCTGTAGCCTTTTTTAGTATGGACTTTTCACGTTCCAAGCGATCAATTCGTGCTTCAAGTTCTTGAATTTTCTGCTGCTCAGGCGTTAGAGCCTTGGACTGGGGTGTTTCACCACCACGCTCTTGCTTCAGCTGCTGGATCCAGCGCCTCAAAGCCGTTTCATCAATATCCAGAGACCGGCATGCTTCGGACACTGAATATCCTTTATCGAGTACCATGGCGGCGGCTTCCACCTTAAATTCCTGTGTAAAAGTACGACGTTTTCTGGTCATAGACACCTCTCATTGAGTGGTAATAATACCACCTAAAATAGTGTCCAGTTTTATTGAATCACAACACATCCAGCCTAAATTGGCGTTTGGGTAATAGTCTATCCTGTACACGAGCTTTAAGTGAGTGCCCTAGCAACCTGTACATTGACCTCAAAAGTGGCTTTATGCGCAGCGACACTAACGAAACTGGATTTGTTTTCGGCCACAAAACTATCAAATGCCTGGCCATAGCTACCTCCGAGCGGTTTTAGCCCCACACGCCCCTTCAGGTGCTCAAGCTTCTCAAACACAAATGGCCTGTCTTTATGTACAAACACCCTGATCTCATTACGGTAATAAGGTGCGCAGCTCGGTTTTGTAGGCGCCAGAGACAACATCGAGCAGCCCCACTTCCACCATTTTTAGTACACGTTTCCAGGGTAAAGGCGGCGCGACCCATATTGGCAGATTTAACTGTTCGCCAATGTACTCGAGCAACTCAAACGAAACCCCTCTGCTTGATCCGTTTGCTCATTGACATACCCAATAGGCCACCAACTTATCGGTCCACCCACCCTCAACTCCTGACAGCTCCCTGTCACGCTGGCACTCACTGCAAACCCACATATTATTAGGGCCAAATGTAAAATGACTCTGATATATTTCAGACAATAAGAAAAACGATTGAAACAGGCAGTCAAACGGCACCACTGTGGAAGGTGAACACATTCTAACCATAGACAGACAAAAGGTGATTATCCAGTATTACGCTTAGTTCAAAAGCCTTGCGCATCATCATAGAGCTAAACTTGAGGAGTAATCTGAGGACAGGCTCGATGGCCTTATTTCAGTTGCTCTATGCTACATTTTAGCCCGCAGATTTGGCACACCTATTTTGCTCGCTAAGGGGATTTCATTGCGCCAAAAGAAATTTGTTTAATTGAAGAAAAATACCCTGCTCTTATTATTGTGATAAAGTTCTCTGCATTAAAACTGTAATGCCTACTAATACTTAGGGTTTACAATTAACTCGCGTCACAATGATATATAGTATATAAAGGTACTTCACATTCTAGTGGACAAGAGTGTAAAATAGTTCTTGCAATAATCTAAATAAGTTAAGGGAAAAAACTTTATGAATCTTAAGCTCCTGCTCATTTCTGGGCTCGTGTTAATGAACACAGCCTGCTCCAGCGACGATAACACACCTGAACCTCAGCCAGATAATAACGCTGGTGAAGAACAGAACCCGACTACTGACAAAGATACTGATAAAGACACCGATCAGGATGCGGATAAAGACACAGATCAGGATTCGGACAAAGATACGGATACAGATACTGACCCAGTGCCAGACCCAGAGCTACCGGCATTGATATTTGACTTCTCTTCACAAGGCAAATTCAGCAGCATCACTGCAGATGTAGGGTCTCCTGTAACTTTTCAGGGAACACTGAATCGAGATGATAGCGACATTACCAGTTGCCAATTAGACTTTAATGGCGATGGTATTTTCGACCATGACCTGACCTCTTGCAGTGAGTTTACTGTCAATAATACGTATGACACACCAGGAGTCTATGCTGTTACCGCGAAAGCAAACTTTGCAGATGGTACAGCAAGCTCTCAGATGCTTTTAGTTACGATCAACGGCAATATATCCTTAAGAGCACACGTGAGTGCGAACACGGCATCTTATGGTTACCTCGACACAGTGCAGGATATCAACAAAATTATCATCGATGATGGCGCAACATTGCGTTTTGATATTACAAGTCAATTTGAACTGGCTGGCATCCTTGTATCTTACAACGGAAAACAAGTCGAAGTAGATACCTCATCTAAGCGCTTCACCTTCCCTGCGTTCGAAATGCAAGAAGAGACTCACCTACTGGCAACCATTAAAGATAAGAATGGCCAAGCAGCATTGCTGTCTTTACCTATGTACCCAAATAATCGACCTGTTGTTGAAGAGTTTACAATTAATGGGCAAGATCTCATTGCTGCGGACAATTTCACCATTGATGCGCAGAGCACTTTAGCCTTTGCTGCTAAGTGCAGTGATGATAACGGAGACTGCCGTTTATCGCTGAAACTCGAAGACGAAATTGTTCACACCTCGGACACTAATTCGCTGCAATATACTAAAGTACCACCTGTTACCGCTACCAAAGCGCACATTCAGGCAGAAGATGAACTGGGTTCTACCTCACTGAGTGCTATCAACCTGCGATTGATCAATAAAAATGACGCCTGGGAAAAAGCAGCAGACTTCGACGCCAGCTCAGTACACTCAATGGATGGCAACTACATTTACTACTACAGACAAACGGAAGATTCACGTTTTATCTCACAGTTTAGTATTAGTGAAGCGCATTCGATTGATCTACTCAACGTTCCTCAAGGCTTTGAAGTGGACAGCACCATTGTTCGTAAAGACAATATGCTCTATTTCAGTATTTCTAATCAAACAGAGAAACAGTATACGACATATAAGGTAGATACGGCTGACTTAAGCGCAAACATCATCGCCAACTACTTCTTGACTTCTGCGTCTGACAACTACTTATTGCTCAGAACATCTCACGAGCAAAAAGAGAATGCACTGCCTTATCTGTATAGTATTTCCGATGACGAACTTACCGCGTTAACTTGGCCTGACTACACCTACTGGTGCGATGCTTATAGCGATGGCTTTTTCGTGAATAATGCAGGTACGGTTTACTATCAAAATAGCTGTCAACAATATGATGGAGCGCAAGTACGTCACTTTGAAAGCTTCAAATTTAAAGCCATTGGTGGTGAATGGACTGATGTAGCACTTGACCTGTCGGGCGCACGTCGAATCGAGTTTATGGATGGCTACTATGTGGTCCTCACGTCTCCATTCGACCAATTTAACACTGACCCGAATTACAGCTTGTACTTCTTTGATTCCGAGTCTCATGCACAACTGGCTGTTAGTAGCTATAACACCGGTAGTACTGACCTGAGCCACTATCACTCGCCTAATCGTCAGTGGTTTACTTTTGAACATGATGATAAAGTTTGGCGCTTCTCGAAGAGTAGTGGCTTAGAGCAAGTATCGCTTCTCAACGAACCGACCGCTCCGCTTGCAGCAGCAGACAATGGTGAGGTCGTTCTAAAATATAAAGCGCAAGAGAGCGATGGCTCATCCAGTTACTTTATTGTAAAAGACAACCAGAATCAGGTGTTCTCTGAAAATCTCGGCACGCCACACAGCGTAGAAAATACCTGGCTGTGGATAACCGAAAGAGCTATCTATACCAATAAATAGCCATGATTAGTACATACTAATTAGAATTAAGCGCGGCAGCTATCCTTTATAAGATCGCTGCCGCGCTTCATTTTCAATCATTCGAATAACGCTCAAACGGTTGCACATCAGGTAAAACATTGGCCAATTTATAATAGTTGCTTGACGTTAGGCACCAGCTCCACAGCAGACTGTTTAAGCCTCCAAGACACCTCGTTGATAATGATAACGCTTCATCACATTTTCAACACTCAGGCTGCCACTTTTCACCGCATTGAAATCCCGTTCAGTAATTTGTTGAACGGTGGGGCGAGAGCCTTGTGCACCACTGTCATAACTGACAAAAAACTTGCAATTTTCACGGACAACCATACAACTAACGCCTCTTATCTCTTCATAATCTAGTGCCATAATTTTTGCTCCAAAAAACAAGTTCGTGAACTTTTAGCCTGAGCGAATTAAGCGCGCCTCGTGAAAGCCAATAACAGTCAGCTTACCTATATCACTGCGGCGAAGCCACTTTTTAAGGCCTGCGCAGAAGCGCACAATTCCACGAAAAATAAGAAATGAAACTATTATCCCGACGTTCATTTTAACCCTTGCGTAACAACTAGCAGAAATAAATTAACCATAAAAGGTACAAAAGCGGGAGTTTTACGGCAAGCATACAAATGCTTCAACCAGAGGATAAGCAGGTTGTATTTTACTGGGATATTTAGATTAAAAAAGAAACCTAAAAGCCATGACCTTATGTGAGCTTTTTATTTCAAAGGCCAAATAATACCCATCTGACACGGCATCATCCTAGTTAGCCTTGTAAAAATACAATCTCTTTTGCTAATAAGTAGGCTGTACTCGCTAAAATAAAAATTCAAACAGTCGCAAAATTAACAAATAAGCATTTCTATGCACGCAGAGTAAAAAGAAATAGGACTGCTCTACAATGCCAGTTTTAACTACGCAAGGAAAAAAACATTTGTGTGTTGCCAGCGTAGAGACACCAGAGACATCCAACCTAAATTGGCATTTGGATGATAGGTTATCCTGTACGCCAATTTGAGGTGTCCTCACAACCTTGCACTCTAAAAGTGGGTTATTCAAAAACGAATCATTAGTAATTATCTGAATGCTGAGCTGTAATGTGCGGTAATTATAACTAATTCTGCAAGCTGATATATTAAAGATCCAAAACATAACAAGAGTTCTATGTTTGTGTTACGTGCAATAAAGTACATAAATAGCAACCACATTTTAGTTTCCTATTTATACATTATTTGCGAAGCACTCTGTAAACTTAATAAATTTATAAGGGCGTTAAGATGAGTGGAAAGAAATATATAACGGATTGCAAAAGACTACAAAGGCACTTGCAGATTATACTGAGTCTAGTCGCCTTCAGCTAGCTGCGGGTATGCAACTAAATGACTTTAGCCAGGCTATGGCCGCTTCAAAAGTATTTACTACTGCCAGCGCTGCGTTAGCATTCACAGGAGAGTTGTTACAATTACTGGGCGTTTTTGGACCTTCCCCAGAAGAGCAAATCATAAAAAAGATATACCCACTTTTAATGCAGATCTTATCTACGATTACATCAAGGATAAAACAGAAGGCAACCGTTTTATGTTTGTTATGCAGTCGACCAAAAAGAGTGATGATCAGGGTATTAATTATGACTTGAGCGCTTTTGAAACGTTCGTGGGATATGCACATACAAAAGGCAAACAAACACAGATTTGGGGCTATAAACCGGGAGAACTGACTAAGCGCATATTGTATGTTGGAGTTCATGTTTAATACAGGGCTGTCATCTGAAACTTATCGGTTGTAGGGGAAACTAGAGGCCGTTCAGTATTCTGTGCCCGCGAATTTAGTTACAGCCTCACAATCTATTCAAGCACAGGGCTGACAAATATGCCCTGCCCGATCAGAGGTTGGCAGGGCAATTTAACTAACGACGTCTGCGTATTGCACAGGCACCCGCGAAGAATAACATCAGGAAATGAAGGCTGCCGCCAGAGCCCCCGTCATTAGACTTGCCCGTGTCAGGTGTTTTATTATCACTGCCGTCGTCTTTTCCTGGTGTCTGGCCACTGCCATTATCGCTTCCACCATCGGAGTTATCGCCACCCGGGTTTTCGTCCCCCCCATCGGAGCCATCACCGTCTTCTCCGTCTGGTTTTTCGTTTTCAGACTGTTCAATAGATAGCTGTATGCTTGCACTCGAAACAACTGTTTGCTGCCACATGGCATCAACCGACAACTCGATAATACCAGAATCAGCAAACTGAGTGGTTAACTTGCCCGTTTGAGAACCCGAAGCAATGGGTTCACCAGCAACAAACCACTGATAATTTAAATCGAGCGGCTCACTGGACGTTAAACTTGCCAGAAATTCCACATTTTGACCCTGCACAACTTCATCTGGCTGCACAATCACCAGTCCGGAAATTTTCGGCGAAATAAGATCAACCAGCTTTTGTGAAGACTCTAATAACTTGCCATCCTGGTACACTTCCCGGGTCACAGTATAAATGCCAGGTTGTTCGTACTGATGCTCAGGCTCGGCTTCATGAGAAACAGACCCATCACCAAACCGCCAAAAGTACTGGGCGTCACTTGCCACTGCCGTGCAGGTCAAAAAACATAAAAGACCGGTCATTACTTTGTACATAGTCACTCCTTGATAGTGATATTGAATCATACACAACACTAAAACCGTGTTCACTTTCCTCAGCTAACGCCAAGACTATTTTAACATAAAAGTTACAAAAATTCGATATACCTCCAATCTCAACGAATAAACACCCAAAATAAATGATTTCACATTGGTTTTTCATTCAGTAACAGTGACGTCATTGCCGTTGATAGGGTAACGATTTAAAGCGTATGTCTGCTAACAGGCACACGCTGTATCCTTATTGTTGAAAGGCCATACCATAAGTACTTAATGCCCCCTCACACAGTCGCCAGTTCAAAATCCCACGCGCGGGTGCGCCTGAATCGATGAAAGTAGGTGCCCAGCGCAACTTGCGGAACAGGACACTATGTGCCTGTGAAATGGCCCCAGAACGAACAGCCTCTTGCCTGGCCAGCTCGCACTGCTTCCAATCCTGAGCGTCGCTGGTAGGTAATTGTAAATCGGTTATATCGTAGCTAGCAGGACAAGACTTCCCACGCTGCACACAAGCATTTTTCATTTCCTGAATTTTATTCTCGCAAACATATCCAAAGGGGTTATCACGACAGAACTGGGCTGCGGTGAAGGAAAACCAGGCATTGTCATAGGCCAGATCTTTGATGCGTTCGACAGCCAGGCGTTGTGTCTCGGGCAGATAGGCATAATAGCTGGTGAGCAAACTTGCAGCTCTTTGCTCATCCAAAATAGCTTGTTTAAAGTCATCTTCGAGTTCACTGATCAACCACTTGGTTGCATTTCTCACTATCTGATAATCTGGCACCAGCGCGCGTAATGGCAAAGATGATTTGTCGTAGCGGGTTGTGTAATAACGCACCACATTGTAATCGCTGAGCGATGTTAGCTGGCTATTAAATCCTGTTTTCGCGTATTTAACCGCCTCATAAAACATGTCAAAACAAGGCTGTGGATTATCCAAAGAGCAGGTAATGATATTGTTAGGTATAACAGTAAGTAGCTGCTTTGGGTCGCCCCCTTGCTGTACCGCCCTCACTGTAATTTTGACCGACGATTTGATATCGTGCTGCAAATAATTAAGTTGCCCACCGACATTAAATGCGCCCCCGTACAAATCAACATCCAGGTACCCACCGATATCAGACTTATCTTTGTTGCTCCCATAATCAATCTTTAAATTAACCAGGACATTTGCACCATACTCAATACCCGTTACAAACTCATCACCAACCAAATCTTGTATCTGAGTCTGGTGATTCTGGGCTATTTTCTCTCCAACCTGTGATAGGGTATATCCAATATTTTGATTCACTGGCAAAAACACACGCTTTTTCGGCGTGCTGGAAGCACTGAATGTGTAAGAGCTTGAATACGTGCTGGATGCCATTTCTTTTGCAAGCGAAGCTCCGGCAGACACACGCACCACAGGAAAATTCACATCAGTATCAACACTGCCATTAAGCATGCTCAGCATGTCATCGTAATTCATGTCGATGCCGGTTTTAAATTGCAGCTCGGTATTACCAAAGCTTTCGTCAGTAACACCTTTGATTGGCTGAACGTTCAGAAAACGCTTTTTTTGGCTATCATAAGCCGTGCCGATCTCTATGTGATCGTTGATAAGCCCTGAAATGACAGAGCCTGTAAGGTTGTTATTAGTTATCTGAGTATCAGCACTGTATGTACAACAGCTCACAACTGCCAGCGCTATCGCCAGTAATGCAGGGTAAATTGGTTTCATATCATCTTCCTTAACGAACCGTCACCAGATAGTCTTCGACTTCACCATAATGAATACGAGTACACGCATTGTCCGAGCCTCCGCCAGCATCGGTAGCAATGCGCATCATAGTCAAACCTTCAGGCACTGTTGCGGGCACATCCAACAAAAACTTAAAAACGCCTGATGATGCGGAGTGATACACCATTTCAGATTGCTCAAACTGACCATTGTGATCCCAGTCTAACCATACCCGAACAGCCACGTATGAAGGAAACTCCGGTTCTTTATTTCCCGGCTTAATGGTGACTTTCGATGTTTGATTCGCCCTAAGTAAAATCACTTTTCCCGAAATCAAGCTGTGGCCGTGTTTTTCAGACTGGTGCGTAAAGTCATCCACCGTTACTTCAGAGATCCACTCCCATTCGTGATCATAACTGCGATTATCGCAATACGATCTCGGCAGCACTGTGGTTTTAAGAGCAACCGGCTCATATTCAGGAGGCAATATCGCGCATGCCTGACCCACACTGGTGCCTGCATACCATTGATATGGGTTGGTAAAATCAGCGTTTGCAAAGGTCAGGTACTGAGCTTTACCCGCTGCTAATGCAGCGTCAGAGAGCCATAGCTCTTTTAGCTGGCGAAGCTTTTCTTCTTTCCCGACAATGTCAGTTGTGCCATGCATCCGCTCCCACAGCTCAACCAACAAGCCATCGTAACACTTGCTCAGCCAGGCAAATCGGCCCTTCGCCTGCTCCACCGTAAGTAAATCACCTAACTCGCTGAACCTGGCTTGCTGGTGTGTATGTGAGTTTTGCTCTGACGCTAACGCCAGAGCGGACCGGTTTAAAGCTACACACAAGATGAGTAAAACCAACAAAAATCTGAGTATATTCATGGGATATCCTTATCTTAATACATCACTGATGGCACTATAATCACGTAAATAAATCAGATTATCGGCCTCGTAATCAATGCAGTGATTACCTTCCGGGTTGCGTTCACAGTAATCCACCAAATCGGCATATAAGTTAGCGTTAGCACGGCTCTTAGTCTCAATATCCTGCAGCTGTTCAAGTTGCTGTGCAGAAAATTGTGCTGCGTAATAACGCTGCAGGTTTTTTGCACGGCGATAGACCAATCGCTCATCTATCCAGCGTGCCGTCAGCTCTTTGACGATCAATTGAGTCAAGTAGTTAGCCGGTGTATAGCCACTATCTGGGATAAGCTGCTGGAGATCTGCACCGGAATCCAGATAACTGGCTGTATATACGTCAGTAATATTGTAGTCATCCAGTGAATTAAACTGATTGACATAGTCTGTTTTTAGATAATGTATCGCGGCTTCAAACAGGTTGAAGCAGGGCTCAGGGTTGAACAATGTGCAGTGCATGATACCGTTAGGTATGACTTGTAGCAGCCTGTTGGGATCTCCCCCACTTTGAATACCGCTGATCGTGATCTTAACTGACTTTCGCTTATCTTCGGCTATTTTCTGAAGTTCACCGTCAACCTTCACAGTGCCTATCCAGTCGACACTCAAGTAGCCTCCGATGATGCGTTTGTCCGTTTCATTTCGGTAGTCAATTTTCATGTTAATGACCACATTTGAGCCATACGCAAATCCATGTACAAATCCATCACCCAGGTTGCTCGCCTTGTTTCCGGGATACGCCTTTGCCAATTCCTTCGCGGCTAGTGTCGGCTGATAGCCCGAATCATTAATGGGAACCAACATGCTCGATTTGGGTTTAATGGAAGAATAGACAGTGTAGGTACCGGTATACCTGTCAGCACTGATATCTTTGGCATAGTTTGCACCAGCATCCACTCGCACCGCAGGCAATTCGAAGCCAGCATCAACCTTACCATCAACAAGCTTCAGGGCTTGCTGATAACTCAAATCAACACCGACTCTAAAATCTATATGCGAGTTGCCCAGATGTTCGACTTGTCTGCCAAGCACAGATTGCAGCCCTAAAAATTGCTTACCTTTGCTCTGGTAAGCCGTTCCCAGCGGCACAAGGTCGTTACTCAGATCAATGATCGTTCGCTCTTCTACTTCATGGACAGCTACGGCGTGAGCATAAGCCTTTATCAATAACAAGGAGGCTCCCAGTAACAACATAATCGAAACCACATTACGTATTTTCATTATCATATCTCCATGAAAGGCCCGTTAGGGCCTTAGTATTTGTCAATCCATGACTACTGCTTCAGACTGTTCAGGTAGTCCTGATGCCAGGCCTGAGGCAAGCGATTAAGTACATCTTCTGTCGTTTCGACCTCATTGCTAAACTCATGCTCACTTTGCATTGCCAGATCACCCACTTGCAGGCCATTTGCAAACATACTGAAGGATTCACCTAGCTGATATTCCGGATCATCTTTACCGCGGCCCAAACGAAGGTTATAGACCTTATCGCTAAACTCAACCTCAGCGATATGCGTGATCATCTCCAGCCCATTTTCAGTTAAGATTTGCGCTCCTTGTTCAACCTTGCTGGCCCATATAGCCTGACCTGATTGCATCACAACAGGGTGAGATTCTGTCAATAACAGCGTTTTACCCGATTTAGTTTTGAGCTGGACCATAGGAATGGTTTCAACTCCAACAGAAATATCCTCAATTGTCAGAGCAAGATGGTTAGCAGGTGAAAACTCACTGGCCCCCAACACCTGGTCGCCCACTTCAAGCTGTTCTATTGGAAGCTGCTTACCATTTGGTAAAGTGATTAAAGTGCCTTCGGCCAGACAACTGTAGACAATTTGCATTTGGGGGTGGTCTGTGTCACCCCAGCCACTGTCCATGTCTGTAGAGCCAATGACAAAAGAAGCCGCTCGTGGCGGTCTGCCCGGACGTGACACATTATCAAGCGCAAAATGCATTATCCAGTGGGTATCCTGGTATCTGCCAAATAATGTGGCGTCTCCAAACATCCCCTCATCTTGCGGAATATTCCAGGATATGGTTGTCCGATCTATCCCATTCCACTTGTCGTAGCGCAGGTTTAATTTCTTTGCGAAAAAATCGCTGATGTCTTGATAACTAGAATCACCAATTGCAGCTGCCCCGCCACCCTCTTTTGTCTGTATAAAGATATTCGTTCCGTGATTCATGAAGGCAGGCTTATCAACTACCGGGTTCTCGACTAGGGTTATTACGCCGTTTTCCTCATGAACTCCCAGTGTTGTAAAATCCGGCAGATAGATGCGCGTCACCTTACCCATCACGTCAAAGCTCCCTTGAAACGGGACCTTTAATTTAGTTTCGCTGGTTGGTGTGCCTATTGGGTAAATATTTTCATAATCACAATCGCCATAATTTCGATTGAGGCATACTACAATCTTACCATCAGGCACATCCGCACCGCCTTCAGAGCGGTTATCAATGGGCTTATTAATGGTCGTTTCGAAACCATCTCGCCCCGCCAAAGGAAGTAGTGAGACGCCCTCTGTACCAGACTCGCCTGCTCTCGGCTGAGCAAAATAGCCTAACTTAGCCAGCAATGTATCCTTAGAATACTCCACCACAATGTTTCGGTCTTCAACAATTTGCTTATTGTCGGCCCCCTTATATACTGAGGTTACCCAACCATCGGCAAAAATACGCTCTGAAGCGGCAAGCTTAGGAAGAATATCTTGTACCTTTGCGAAGGAATAAACGGATTTGCGTTTAGCCTCCTGCCCGTCGCCAAAGTACTCATTGTATGCCAGTTGGGTGAGCTGCTCGCCTTTCTCATTGGTTAAGTGCAGATCTATCAATGTATAATCGGTCGATACCGTTTTACTGTTTAACGCAGATAACACTACATAGGACTCACCATTTGCATTACTAGTGGCGACTTCAATACCCATATGTTTAAAGAAAGAGCACAGTTCAGGTCTGCCGCTCAAACAGTTTTGTAATGAGCTAGGGTTCAGGTTTTCTGTTACCAACTTGTCTAGCTCCAGCCTTTGCTCAATCAGCGAAAACAATTGAGGCCGATTCTTTCTGCTCAGGCCATGCTGTGCCAGTCGCGCGTTTAAACGCTCATTTTTAATCAGCATGTCTTGCTGATAAACTGAATCACTGGCAGCTTTTAATGAACCAGCAAAAGTGTCAGGCATGACGGAGACCGTCCCCAATGCCATAGCAATGGATAAATACAGAGGTTTCATATTTTATTCCCTTAATATGGAGAGTTATTTGAGCAAGTGCTCAGGTCTCACCAGCGGTGTGCCGGAGAAACCCTACAACAATTCATTCAATTAAGTCGGATGGAGCACGCTGTATATGTGAGATATGTCTTTTTTTGTTCGGCAGGCAAATAAATCTGATAATTGACTATATGTATAGCGTTGAGATCTTTTTTCAGATACCAATTCTAAGCAAGTCTGAAAATCTACAGGATACGAAGTGGCGCCAGAGAAGGGGACATAGGTTGAGCTATTTACATTCACCGGTTGTTCAAGTTTTTCTGAGGATTTAGCATTATCTGGCAAAAGACTATTAGTGAATTTAACGTTATTGCCGATTTGAATTTCAAACTTAAAATCAGTGCGAGACCACTCGCCAGCACCTGAAAAGTCAACTTTTACATCGAAAACTTGGCCTTCATCTACTTCTCCACATGAAAAGAGAAAACCATATCTGGAGCCGACAACCACACGCATCATTATTTTGCCCGGCTGGAAGCCATCAGGCAAAGAAAAAGTGAGCAGCCCAGTATCCATTATCTCTTCGACTAGATAGACTTCTTGCTTTTCATAAGCTCCATTGCGGTTGGTATCCAGTAATACCGTTACTTCTTGTCCAACAGAATAGGCACCGAGCTCAATGGTGTTTCGCTGCTTAAGGTATAAATTCAAGGGCTGGTCCAATATCTCTTGATAGTTCTGTGGCAGTAATTGTAACCTGTGACCATTAATCAACACGTGACTCATCAGGCCTGTATTTTCTTCTCGAAACCACGGTGGGCAAGCCACGCCCAGAGCGCGTGAATAATAATCACGGTAAGCAAGCAACTCCTCACCGTCTGTTTTGACTACGTTGATCTTAAAACGCGTCAGTAAATCAGGTTCAATAACATGCGCCCTCTGTAAAAACGGATAAATCGCATTACCGGAACCACGAGACCAGCCTTCATTGGCCCCATTCCCCCAGTCAACAGAGATACGCTCTATTTCACTAATAGGTAGGGTCCCAACTAAATACCTGAACTCGTCATACTGAGGTACCGCCGTGACTGCCAGACTGGAAATCTCCGATGATTGCGCCACCAGCCCCACCAGGTGCAACGCCCCATCAACATTATTTTGTGCTTCCTGTACAGGCTTATTCACAACATCCGAATCTGCAACCAGTATCAAGCAGGCTGCAGCATCATCAAAACTGGCATTGGCCGGAAGGCAAGATACATTCGCTTTCAGATATAACTTGAACGCTTCTTTGATTGTCCAGCCGTAGGTTTTAACCAGTTCATAAAACACTTTTCTGAAAATGCCACCCACACTATAGCTCGACATATTCGCACGATACATGATCAGATGGTCAATGCCACTGCCATCCATTGACGGAAGTGCAAAATAGCGATGCCCTATATCCTGAGTTTTAACATCCCAACCGAGCCACCACTTTTTATCGTCTTGCGGGCGACCAGTGCCATCCAGTATTTGCGATAAAAATGGCTCAGAGGTGCTAAAGCTGCCAGACACTCTGCGCTGTAAGTAATCCAGTACGGCAAGGCTCGCAATATCAGAAAACGCTTGATAAAAAGCACCGGCTTCCCCTCGACTTTCCAGCTGACTATTCCATTGTGTTAATGCAAACGCAGCCTGGTGTGCGACTACGCTCGACGTAGTTAGCGAATAATTAAAATAACTGTCGCCATTACCAAAATTAGTATAAGTACCATCCCAATACGCATGGTTCATACCAAGAAAATTATGATGTACCCTCTGTTTTAGTTTATGGAGACAGTAACCATTATCCGTGCAATGAGCGTCTTGTTCGGGAAATAGCTCATCTAGCTGCTTATGAAAAAACTGCATGGTCAGCCCTCCATAAAAATGAGCTTCATTCTCAGGACCATAACTAAACAGATGATAATAAACTTGATCGGCTAAAGTTTGATCAAAATTTTCAATATTATCATTACAATCAAATTTATGTGGCTCTGATTCATGGATTAAATAGTTAATAGTCTGCACATACGGGTTTTCTAAAAAGCAGCGCCCTCCATCTTTTCTGACAACAAATGGATAACCATCAAAGTCGGCAAAAATGAGCGGGCGATCGGTGTCGCTGATATCATTAAATAACAGCTCCGTTGATGGGCTGGTCGTTTCATCATATTGATACCTGAGGCAGGCTTTCATTGTCGAAGGCTGCGGTGAATAACATATAGCCCCCATTTTCTCGTTGCCGCCTATGCCACCAGCAGCAACGTATTGCCCGTCAGCAGAAAGCTGCTCTGCGCGTTGCTCTTCACGGGAAGAGTGCATAATGCCTTGCTCAGACTTAAGGACATTCAGTGTATCCGCATCGATGGTAAGAGTGCGTATGCCCTCCTTCGAAGTGACGGTGACCTCAAACACGCCTATTAAACGGCCTTGCCAAGTCAAATACGCACGCCTGAGATCTTGCAACTTGGTCTCGGGCTTTAAGTCAAAACCTGCCGCCAGTCGTTGCTCTATGTCAGCCTGAGGCAAACGGAAATAACGTCCATCAGTGGCTCCCGATAGCTCTTGCGCTCTCAAAGTTGCACCCAGACCCTGCAAGACTTTACCGATACTGTCTTTGAATAGCACAAATTGACCACCGATGACTGGTATACCACGATAATAAACTTGATAATGTTCGAAGCGCTTGGTATTCCCTATGGTTTTCACCCGCTGATAACGTATTCCGTTATCACTAAGTTCCCCACCCACTGCAGCGGTCTTGGCTCGATCCTGTTTCTTTAGCTGGTTCTCAATTTCCTGCCACAAGTGCTGTTGGTTTAATAGTGCGTGTTTGTCGACCCACTGTGTATCAGCATGACTCAGACAACTGAAACAACACAAAAAGGCCGCAATGGGGGTTTTGTTTATAGGCATTCACTCTCTCCCTGAATACATATTGTTTACAGAATAGACTTTTCCTTTTAAGTTTGTGACCCGGCTATGGCGCATACACTATAAAGTAAATGCAGCTTTTACTTGGGCGTTCAAACCTAACGCATTGCGTCATAAAAGCGTAATTTACAAAAAATAAAAATGAAACAAAAAACAAACAACCTGTTAAAATTTCATATTCGAGATCTCACTTTTCCACGCTCAGGCGAAGCAGACAAGTTCAATACCTTGTTAGTTTGTATGCTGGTCTTTTACAAACAATCGGAAGATTATTCCGCTATGCAAAAATAAGATGAAGCCATTGATGAGAAAATTAATCTATATTTCAGAAGAATAAGCTGGCCCCAGAGTTATCATGACAGGGAAACTATTTGCTTTAATAGAACTTAAGCGCCAAACACGGGCTTGCGTTTGGTGTACAAAAGTTAATGTGGTAATTCACTTAATCGACCATCCTTAGCCATGTAAGACAAACCATTCATCTGTACCGACGCTTTATCACTGATGCAGATATCAAAAATAGCCAGAAAACGATGTCTGGGCGGGGGTACATTACCCCTGCCAGTATTTTGCAAACAATTGTGGGTAGGTTTGCTTTAACACTTTGGGTTTATTTTTAAACTGCTTGCCCTGTGGCGCATAGTTCACTGTGTTGTGATATGGCAATTCCTGCTCAGTTTTTTGCTCGTAGAGCAGTCCTGCTGTCAGATCTAATTCGTCACAATACGGATAGGGCAAATTGTCGCGCAGAGGCATGTCATCAATGTTTGCCAGGCTGTCTGGCTGGGCCAACACCTGATCTACCAGCTCTTCACCCTGAGTCAGTAACCAGTTGCAGAAATCCAGAAAGTCATATTCACTGTTACAACCGCAAGTAACATAAGCTGCGCCCCAGATATCCCAGTGCCATAAACGTCTGAGCTGTTTACTGTAATAACTATCAAAATCGGCGACATCAGTATCAGAGAGCGTTTCAAGCCTGGCTTTTAATTGTGCCGCTTTGTCTTTGGTTTGGTTATCAATGGCAATGAGCTGCCAAAATTGAGTCTGATCCATGGAATAAAACACGTCAGGGAGTAATCGCGCGATCTTACCACAGCCAGTCAGCTGAAAGGTATGCTGCGCCAGATTTCAGGCACAAAAAAAGCAAGCCTTAGCTTGCTTTTTCTCTTAAGCCATAAATTATAGCTTAACGATTTCTTCTGCCTGAGGGCCTTTTTGACCTTGAGTCAGTTTGAACTCAACGCGCTCGCCTTCAGCTAGTGTACGGAAGCCGTCACCTTTGATAGCACTGAAGTGTGCAAAGACATCTGGGCCATTTTCCTGAGCGATGAAACCAAAGCCTTTTGATTCGTTAAACCACTTTACGGTACCTGTTAAAGTATTAGACATGATAGTAAATCCTGAATATTAAAATGATGCCAATCCTTAAAAGCTAACCTCTGCCCTGTTGCAAAGGATCCTTCTATACAAAAAACTGGCAAACCTATGCCCATGTGGGCGCATAGACCTAAATTTTGCCGGTGATAAAACTTCAGGACGGTACTACTACAAGCAAAAACTTATACAACAACGTAATGGAGATTTATAAACACTGACCCAAATTCTGTCTACGTTCATCTTATCGGGCTGCCCCTCTAAGTCAACTAATTTTTAATCATATTTATTAATTCTTAATGACACTAACAAGTCGCTTTCAAGGCAGAGGAAACAAGGGTGTACCTTTTTTATTTTGGCTAATTGGTGGGACTATGATCGAGGGCAAATTGTGGTTAATTTAACCTGATATAACACCTTTGGAGACTATGCTTTGCATCCAAACTGGGTATAATTCTGCGAAGTTCTCCCAAGGCGCTTTTTTATGCTCAAAAAAATTTTTAGCCTAATTGCCAAAGTTATCATCTTGTGTACTTTTAGTGCATCGCTGTTTGCCACACCATTAACAATCTCTTATCTACAACACCCAAGTGTGCGCGATCAAGCCCTGCCTTTAATCCAGGCCGCTTACAACCAGGCTGGAATTAAGGCCAATTTTGTAGCCATGCCAGCACATCGCGTACTGCACGAAATTACAGCACAACACACCGATGGTGATGTGATCCTGGCACGAGAAATTTTCGCCCCCTTTAAAGATGTTATTGCCGTTGGGCCTGCTTTAACGGAGGTGGAATTTGTCCTTTTATGTGTTGCGAATGTGCCTTGTGATAACTCTGTGTTGGTGGCAACGCCCAGTACCATAGTCGCCACCGACCAGTCCAAGCGCGTTATACTCAACAAGTATCCGCATGCGCACAGAAACACTTTTTATCATATAAATAATCTGGCTAAGTTACCCGAACTGCTGAATGTGCATCGGTTTGACTATGCAATATTCGTAGTTTCTACTCAGTGGCCGCTCCCTGACTCATTATCTCATTTACATGTGCACCACTTGTTTCGCTCCAAAGCCTACCACGTAATGCACAAGAAGCATGCAGGACTCGCCGCACAAATTGCCCTTGCTATCTCTACGGTCAAAGCGCAAAAAGGACTCTGATCCTAATTCTCTATGGACTCTGGTTGCGCATGAGTCACAGGAAAGCGCAACATGATACCTAACCCACTTTGATTGCAATTTACGTAAACTGTTCCCTCTAGATCATTCATCGCAATGCGTTTGACGTGTGCCAGACCCAGCCCTGAGCCAGCCACGTGCTTTTTAGTCGAATAGAAGGGTGCAAATATATCTTCAGGGTGAGTCAACTCAACCCCAACTCCATTATCACTAAACCTCAGCTTTAGCTCCGCTTGCTTTACTTTTACGGCGATTGTAATGGTTGGTTGTTCAACCCCACAGAAAGCATGCTCAACTGCATTTGTAATTAGGTGATTTAACGCCTCGATGAGACTGGCAGGCTTTAGATACAAGAGCACATCGGCGCTTTGCTCAACGTCAATATTCAGCACAACATTGTGCATCGCCAAAGAAGACTCCCAGACACTATCCAGAGATTTAAATACATCGGTGATGCGGCATACCCTGGTTACGCCATCGTGCCCCTGAACAATTGACTGCTTAAGCCTGTCTATTTTGTCATCAATATGATGGAGGTTACGTGATAGCAAATCCGCAGCTTGTTGGATGCAGGCAGCCTGCTTTTGTACCTCAACAAATGGCACGGGGTGTTGCTGCAATAAACCGCTGAGCTGTTTGGCTGACTCACTCAGCATAGATGCCGAAGTCACACTCACACCCAGTGGCGTATTCAATTCATGGGCCAGTCCCATGGTCATCAGAGCTTGCTCTTTAAAAGCTTCTTTATGGTCGTGCTCCTTTTGCTGTGACAGCATTCTGAGTTGTAGTTCAAACAGGTGCTTGAGAGAGCTCAACATAGCTCTCGCCTTCGTGCCAAAGGTGTTTTCTTTACTGTCCAAAACACAGACCGTGCCAAAGACAGAGTCATCAACATTTTTAATGGGTAAGCCGAGATAGGCAATCATGTTGAGCTTAATATCTGGATTCTGGTCCCAGACAGGATCTGCCAGGGCGTTGGGCACAAAGAGCTCTCTTTCTGTTTTGATAACGGTTTCGCAGTATAGTCCTGAGCTTTCCCAGCATTCACTGTCGCCAATTTCATATGGGTTTTCATCATTAAGACTTTTATTGAATACACTCAGGTGCGGACCGTTGAGCTTCATGATCAATGCCACCGGTACATCCAGTAGTTCGGCAACTCGAGTTAAAAGCTCATTCCATTGAATCACCAGCTGATCAGATAAAGTATTGGTGTTCACACGCTTGCTCCTCGCAAGCCCTGTTCCTGGCAACATGCCTTACAGACTTGCACTTTGAGTATAGCCTGCTCACACCATTTTAAAATTCAAACGCCAATGTCGACATTCAGAGAACCACTTTTTGCAAGGCTGTCGAAGTGGCATGCTACATGTGGATTAGGTCACGCCAAACAAGCCTATGTTGATACTTGTAAAACGATATGGCACCGCCCTGCATCACGTGTGGCCTAACTTGTCAGATACGCCTCTAGTTGCTCAGCACTGACTGGCTCGCCAATATGATAACCTTGCATTAATGTGCAGCCCATCTCGGTCAATATCTTTGCCTGCTCAGCAGATTCAACCCCCTCAGCACAACAGGTGACGTTGATGTTTTTTGCCATCACTAAGACAGATTTTATTAAACTCTGTGACTGCCTGTCGGCCAGCCCGTGTAGTAATCCTGGATCCAACTTCAGAACGTCGATTTTTAAATCATGTAGCTGTCCAATACTGGTGTGACTGGCATCAAAATCATCGATTGCTATTGTAAAACCAGCCTGCTGCCAGTGACTTATCACGTTACTGGCCTCCGTCCCCAGCATTGTGAGTTGCTGTTCCATAATTTCAATTTCGATTTGCTGAGGCTGCAATTGCTGTGCGGTCAGGCACCTGTTTAGTTCGCTCAATGCTTCATCCTGTTGCAATGTTTTCACAGACACATTGATACTCAGCCTGAGTTCAGGGATTGTTGCTTGCCAACTGGCAAAGTGCTTAAACGCTTGCTCCCAGAGCTTAGATTGCAATGCCATCAGGCAACCCACTTCGCTTACTTCATTGATAAATCGATTCGCTTCGACCAGTGTGCCTTCTTTGTGCCACCGGGCCAACATCTCCACCTGAACAAGCCGGCCATCTGATGCGCTGACAACAGGCTGGAAATACGGTACAAACTTATCTGCCGATAATGCGTCTAAAATGGCCTGCTCCAGAGCCTGGTTTTGCTCAGCTTCATTATCCAATTTCGAGCAGTAAAACTGCATCCCGCCTTTGCCCGACCTTTTTGCCCGATACATAGCGCTGTCAGCACGTTTCATCAGTAATTCAGCGTTATCGCCGTCATCAGGATACAGCGCGACGCCAGCACTCAGCGCAGCCTGTACCTCAACGCCTTTGATCTCATACTGACCACACACGCCATCAAGCACTTTTTTAATCACGCTTCGTACATGACGTTTATCTTCAATGGCATCCAGTAACAATACAAATTCATCACCGCCCATCCGGGACACGGTATCACATGCCCGAACAGAATCCGTTAACCGTTGTGCAATGTGTTTCAGGAGTAAATCGCCAAAATCATGCCCCAAAAAGTCATTGATTTTCTTAAATTTATTCAGATCCATAAACACAACCGCAAACTGATGGCGATTACGCAACGCCCGTTTACACGCCTGGATAAGCCTATCTTGAAGCAGCAAACGATTGGGCAACCCTGTCAGTGCATCATGGTGGGCCAGGTGGTTCATTTTGCGTTTGAGTGCCCTTGATTCAGTCACATCATGAAAAATCATCACGGCACCAATGACTTTGCCTGAATTGTTATATACTGGGGAACAGGAATCATCAATGGCAAACTCCAGCCCAAGGTGATTTCGAAAACAGGTAGAATCCGGCAGGCTAACCGTTTGCTGACTGCGCATACACACAGCCATTTGATCTTCGATGGGTCGGTCACTGCCTTCATGATATAACGGCATCACCTCAGTAATGGGCTGCCCTTTAACTTCTTCGGTAAGTAAGGCAAGTACCGCCTCAGCAACCGGATTCATAAAAATCACCCGACTATCAATACCGCAACATATTACGCCATCACCTATGGAGCTGAGCGTCACCGCCAGCAGCTCGCTATCGGTGTCCGCCTGACCCAGATGAGGCGAGAGGTGCAAGTAGCGGGCAAGATGTAAATTGCAGTGCTCAGAACTTCGCAACTCAAAAAGTCCGGTAAAACGCTCACTGTGCGCGCTGACCAGGGTCAGTTTAATCACCTGACCGGGTTTAGGTTCTTCCAGCCAGGCTGCCAAACATGCCCAGCTATCCGGTTCCAGAAGTTCATGCAAATTGTAAGCAAACAGCGCTTTGTGGCTTTTGCCAAGCGCGGTTGTAAGCCCGTCACTCATGCAAATCAAACTTGCATCAGAGCTAAACACAAATTCAAAGCCGGGGCTGGCCTGAAATGCTTCGAGGTAAAAGTGGTGTGCTTCATCATGACCATGTTGACGCCCTTGATCCGATCGACGACTCAACCACCAAACCACTGTGCCCGCCATTGCCGCCATCAGACCGCCGACGACAAGCACAATCATCATGGCATTAGTCGTGCCATTCACTGAAGGCGCAAGCTCTGAGGCTGTTTGAGGCACAGCACTCGCCTGCCACCCCAACACAGACAAACACAGGCTCACAAAATATTGCAAAGCAGAGATTTTCACTCAAACTCCAGTCATCTATTAAACACAGATCTTATCAAGCGTAGTCGTAATAACAGGACTTTGGTACTGCAACTGGAGTTTTTGAAGCCTTTGTTAATGATAGAGTTTAGTGTTTTGGCAGAGGTAAAAACTATACGCACAATTATACCGATTTCTGGAATTTCGGCGATTTTTATTCTAGTGTCTTGAAAGCAGCCCGTAGACAGTGGAGTTTTGCATTGAGCGACGACAACATAGTAGATAGCTTCATTCGCGTTGCGCGTATCATTGCAAATCTTGACGCGATTTTGGCCGAAGCTAAAAACCTTTCTCTCACCGCAAAGAACGCCCGCGTGGTCGCGCTGAGAGCAGGTGATTCGGCCTCTGGCTTTAAACCCATTACAAACTTCATTGATGAGTTTTCAGAACAAACCATCAAGACCACTACGCATATCTCCACTTTGTCTAATCAGCTGTTCAAAATTGCGCTCGAGGCGGTCAGAAGCACTCAGTTCGACATGCACGTCGACAATGCAGCAACCCTCATCTCCACACCTCAAGTTGCTGCTTTGCAACACAGAGCAAAACAAGAGCGGCAACACCAGACCAAAAAACTGGAAATCGCTTTACAGGACCTGGAGAGCTTTTTTGAAGAGATCAATAAACAAATGCGCAGTGCGGAATACATTGCCGTGACCAGCCGTGTTGAGGCATCAAACGCTGGGGAATTTAGTGACAGCCTGCAGTCGGTCTCGGATTTCATTGCCACTGCAGCCAAAACAATTAAGCAATCAGTCACTGTAAACTTAAACGAAATCAATACCCTAAGAGGCGCCCTGCATTGAAAGCAACACAACTCTATCAGGCTCCGAGCCACACCTGGCTGATGTTTGGCCGCGACGAAGGAAAACCAGAAAAGATCATTGATACTAACCAGTATCTGGTGAAAGGCATAGGTCAGGCAGTGCTGCTCGACCCAGGCGGCACAGAGCTTTTTTCCCCATGCTGGCTGCAATCTTGCAACACATAGAGCTGGAAGAGCTGACCACCTTATTCGCCTCACATCAAGATCCTGACATCATTTCTTCGCTGGGGCTTTGGGATAAAGCCCTTCCGGATGCCACACTGCATGCGCCCTGGCTGTGGGAAGGGTTTATCCGGCACTTTGGTATGAACAATATCAAATATCAGGGGATCAAAGACGAGGGAGGCGACATTCGCCTGAATGATATCAGCCTGAAACTCATCCCTGCACACTACCTGCATTCATCTGGTAATTTTCATGTATATGACCCGCTGGCAAAAATACTGATGAGTGGTGATGTAGGTGCGGCGCTGGAAAAAACCAATGCACCAATATTTGTTGATGACTTTGCGGCTCATATTAAGCACATGGAGTATTTCCATCGTCGCTGGATGCCATCCAATCGCGCTAAAGCAAACTGGATAGCCCGAGTAAGAGAACTCGATATCGACATTATGGCGCCTCAGCATGGTCGCTTATTTAAAGGCGACGCTGTCGCTGAATTTCTTGAGTGGTTTGCAAAGCTGGACGTGGGCATAGCCAGTTAAGGCTTATTTATCGCTCCACACCGCCAGTTCATTGCCACTGGGCTCAATAAAATGAAACCGCTTGCCACCGGGGAAGCTAAATATCGCTTTATTGATGGTGGCACCAGCCTGCTCTATGGCTTGCTGTGTCTGTACCAAATCATCACTGTACAAAACCAGTAACGGGGCGCCCTGTACCTGGCTGGCCGAAACATCACTTTGAAAAAAGCCCCCCTCCAGCCCAGACTCACTAAACGCTACATACTGCGGACCGTATGACTGAAATTGCCAACCAAAAACCGATTCAAAAAATGTCTGCGTCGCCGGTAAATCAGAAGCAGCAAACTCTACATAGTTGAGCGTATGATGTTTCATCGTCTTTCCCTTTTTATTATTGTCTTGGCATTCAATGTGCGTTCACCTACACCTGATAAAAACCGATAACATATTGAACTGAATTGGCTCCATATTAGCGCTGAGGCGTGTTAGAGTGCCAGAAAAAATAACATATTGATGACGAATATCTTGTTCCGCGTACTCTTAATAGGTTTGCTCATGACCCTCACAGCCCCAAGCCACAGTGCTCAATCTGCACCTGAATTACGTACCCTGATCGGCCAAAAGCTCATGCTCGATTTGCGATACTTTTGTCAACAAGGCAAAGGGGCTAAATGTCGGGAGCCTATGACTACCCTGCCACCGGAGCTTAAACAGATACTGCATGACTATCAGATTGGCGGTGTGATCCTGTTTGCCGAAAATGTCCAGGAAATTGACCAAATAGTCGCACTCACGCAACAGATCCACAATGCAACAGAGCAACCCCCTTTTATCGCCATTGATCAGGAAGGCGGTCGGGTTGCCAGAATTAATCGCGCTGAGGCCACCTCCTTCACAGGCAACATGAGCATAGGTGCCAGCTATGTTCAGCATGGCACGCACTATGCACATGAGGTTGCATCAGTCATTGGTAAAGAGCTGTCCGTGCTTGGGGTCAATGTCAATTTCGCACCAACCGTTGATGTCAACGCCAATCCGGATAACCCGGTCATTAATGTCAGGTCATTTGGCGAAGACCCACACATGGTGGCAAAACTGGGCGCCGCACAAGTCAAAGCATTCGAGCAACAGGGAGTGATATCTGCCATCAAGCACTTTCCCGGGCATGGTGATACTAATGTCGACAGCCACACCGGCTTACCCCGTGTTAATCATCCCCTGGAACAGATACAGCAGCAAGACATTGCGCCGTTTGCCAGCATCATTAAACAACACGCTCCGGGTATGATAATGACGGCGCACATCCAGTACCCAGCGCTGGATAATACAAACATACTTAACAAACGTAATGAAAAAATGCTGCGCCCGGCAACGATGTCACGAAAAATTATGCATGACTTATTGAGAGAGGAGCTGGGCTATCAGGGTGTCACCATCACAGATGCTCTGGATATGGCCGGGATCAGTGACTTCTTTGAGCCCGAGCAGGCCGTCATAGAGACCTTTGCTGCGGGTGTAGACATTGCCCTGATGCCTTTTGCGATACGCAGCACAGATGATATCAGCGCGTTCAGACAATTTATGGATGCGCTTTATCAACAAGCCACAGCACAGCTGAGCATCTCTGAATTGAGGGCATCTCACCAGAGAATACAAACGCTCAAAGCCCGCTTTTTAGTATCAAAGCATCAGCTGTCTTCAGCTATTGCCCAGTCTGTACTGGGAAATCCGCAGCACCGTAAGCTGGAGGCTGAATTAGCACTGGCAGCCATAACACAAGTGAAAAATGACCAGCTGTTACCACTGGCACCCCGAGCAAATCAGCGCATTCATGTGATTATGCCAGACAAGCAAAAAGCCACGGCCCTGAAACAAGCCTTATTAGCCCATGCAACTCATCCGCTCACGATTACTCTGTCCAGTTTGCAAGGATTCAACCCTGCCCAGGCAGAAGCAGATATAAAAAATGCAGACTTCGTCATTGGTGGCCATGCAACGCCCGCACAAAGCGCTGTAGAGATAGGGGGCATGGAAGACCTGGCTACCTTGTCGCAGTTTTCTCTGGCAACCAAAGCCCAGCCTAATGCACTGCAAGATTTATTGCGGTTTGCTCAATCTCAGCATAAACCAACTGTATTCATCAGTTTGCGCGCTCCTTACGAAATCACCCAGTTTGCCCCATACAGCCAGGCTGTACTGGCAAGTTACGCCTACAATGTCGACATTGAAACCGCCTATGAAGTCAGCGGACCGGCGTATACCGCACTTGCCAAAGTCATTTTAGGTCATGAAAAAGCCACAGGAACGCTCCCCGTTACCATAGACAAACAGGCAGATTAATCTTAGCTGCCTATAATATTGAATGAGATGTTGTTTAATCAGCCTGTTACCTGATGAGGACATGTATGGACCCAAAGGCATCACTCACTGCACCTAACGCTATTCGCGCCATGATCCGGGCCGGAGACTATTCCGGCCCCACTAACGGCTTTGTTCCCGGCTTCGCCCAATGTAATGTGTTGATCCTGCCTGAAGCCTATGCGTTTAAATTTATGACTTACTGTCATCACAATGCTGACTGCTGCCCATTATTAGCAAGCAGTATCTCACCAGGGTGTTATCATCTCGACCAGTTAGGTCAGGACATTGATATTCGTACTGATATTCCGCGCTATCGGATCCTAAAACACGGCCAGCTTACTGAGGAAGTGTCGGATATCAAACAGCTATGGCGAGACGATCTGGTGACTTTTGCACTGGCCAGTTACCTGGCCTTTGATACCGTGCTCAACTCCTTCGGCATCTCCAGCCCGCTGGCGAATCCAACACACTCCTTACCTATGTATATCAGCAATATAGAGAGCAATCAGGTCGGGCCATTTAGTGGCAATAAAGTAGTTTGCATGCGCCCAATGAGTAAACCAGAGTTGATCAAAGCCATTCAGGCAGGCTCTGTCAGCCGAGTACCACATGGCATCCCGCTGCACTTCGGTGAAGCAAGCGAAATAGGCATTAGCAACCTGAATAAACCAAACTTTGGTGAGCCGCTTCCCGTAGCCAGCGATAAACTCCCCGTTTTCTGGACAACCAGCCTCACTGCCCACCTTGCAATTACCCGGGCAGCCCCTGAACTATGCATTATCAACAGCCCGCAACATCTGTTGGTTACGGACAAAGCCGATTTAAACCTGGTTATCAGCTGACACACCAGCCTGGTTTTGTAGCTATGATCCGAAGACGTGAACTTGATTGGACGCGAAGCCCTAACCCTGACGCAGCAATCCATGTTAAGGTCTGGAAAAACCCTACATAAGAGTATTCTATGCTGCTAAATTGCGATCTGGGAGAAAGCTACGGTGCCTGGAAAATGGGACTGGACAACCATGTTATGCCGCACATTGATCTGGCCAACATTGCCTGCGGCTTTCACGCGGGCGACCCGACTGTAATGGCAAACACACTCGCACTGGCCAAAGCGCATAATGTCGGTATTGGTGCCCACCCAGGCTACCCCGATCTGCAAGGGTTCGGACGTCGTTCTATGAACTTGAGTGAAACTGATCTGCGCAACACACTGCATTACCAGATCGCGGCGCTGGAAGGGATGGCCCAGGTACAGGGTATGACATTGCGCTATGTGAAACCCCATGGTGCCTTGTATAACGACATGATGCGTGACGAAGCGATACTTCTTCAAGTACTCAAAACACTCTCCGAGTACCCAGCTAAGCTCAAACTAATGCTGCTGGCAACGGCCGAGCAAGCACACCATACAAGCCTTGCGGAGAAATTTGGAGTAGAGTTACTATTTGAAGCCTTTGCTGACAGGCTTTACACAGACCAAGGGCAACTCAGCCCACGGACTCAACCCAATGCGGTTCACGACGAAGCAAACGTACTGGCACAGGTAAAACAGCTGCTGACTCATGGCACAGTTACTACGGCAAGTGGTCAGGCATTGCCACTCAAAGCAGACACCCTCTGTGTGCATGGCGACAACATGGATAGCATTAATCAAATCGTCACTATCAGAAAATTACTCCAAACCCAATAACATCAAACAATAAAAGGACTATACAATGATTACCACTTCCCGCCTGATGCTGCGACCATTAACACCTTCAGACTGGTCATTTTTTTTGCGCCTGCATCAGATCCCTCAGGTGATGCGCTTTATCCGCGACCTGTCTGAGCAAAATGAAATCCGTGCGCAATTTGACCGCCGGCTTATCGACTGGCAAAAAGACAGCGAGGAGTGGCTAACATTAGTGATTGAAGAGCGAGAAACCGGTAATCCTGTCGGACTTCATGGCTTCTTATCCAACTGGGCACCCTATCAGCAAGCTGAGCTTGGGTTTATGCTAGCCCCGGAACATCAGGGCAAGGGTTATGCAAAAGAGTCGACCCGCGCCATTATCGACTTTGCCTTTAACCAATGCGGCTATCACAAACTGACAGCAACCGTCACCGAAGGAAACGAGGCGTCATTTAACTTACTAACCGGCCTGGGGTTTGATCATGAAGGCACACTTAAAGACAACTACATTATCGGTGGTCAATGGTGTCACGACCAAAAGCTGGGCTTAATTGCATCACGCTAAATACAACAATGCAGCCGGCCTAACATAAACCAGCTGCATCATTTTTATCAATCAAGTCAGAATGGTCCGGTGGTGTTCTGTGGTGTTTGCCACAGGCTAGACCAAACAAAATTGCCGTGCACATAGTAAATATGATCGCCATGCAGAACACCCCGATCATCACCTGCCCAGATATACGGGGATACTTCAACGTCGGGTTGCTGCTGCGGCACACTGCTGCCCATATACTGTAGCTTAGGCGTTTCGCCTGTATGTACTTCAAATGCGGCCAGTTCGTTGCGCTTGTACCAGTTTACAGTGTTGTCACTTTCACTCTCTGTAAGCCAGCTTTCCACAGGCAAGGTCATTCTAAACACCTGATCACTGTGTTTTAGGTAACTAAAAGCGTGATAGTCAAACTCAACCGGGCTAAACCCACCACTAAACACTTTTTCGTCAACCAGTGACGGCGCGCTAATGTCACTGACATCAAACAAGCTCACTTTGGCACCGACTTCATCATCAACTTCTAAAGGCCCGTCCAAAAACCAGTTCTGAACATTTTGGCCAATGCCGATGAGTAAGTCTTCCGACACCGGGTGGAGGTATGCCGAATAGCCAGGAATTTCTAATGCTCCCGTGATTTTAGGGTCATTTTTGTTTGCTAAATCGAGCACATACAAAGGATCAATCCGACGAAAGGTCACTATGTAAGCTTTGTCACCGAAAAAGCGCACAGCATAGATATCTTCTTCGACCAGGCCATTTTCAGACACTTTTCCGATCGGCGTAGTGCGTGTTTCATTTGGTAGTTGGCTGATCACCGCAAGCTCGTCACCTGTGTTTTCCAGCAAATAGAGCTTATGCAGTATACCGTTTACTTCCGTAAAGCGTGACGTCACTATACGCAGGACCCCTTCATGCTCACTGAATCTCAGGTTGAGATTACTGCTGCCTAAACGCCCTGCCACTTTGCCCGAAGCAGCATAATTTACAGCACCTTCTGCCAAGTTAAACTGGTGGATCACTGTCTGTATAGAGTCATCAAATGTGACTTCTTCAGGCTCATAGTAATAGCCATAGAGATACACATTATTCTGAGACATGTAAATCCCCTCAGTACGGCTGGCTATACAAGTTGTCGTTAGCGAATCCGGATCGCTCAGCGACACACGAGTCACAGAGGTAATGCGGTGATAACCATTCAGCTCTGTTGCTTCATCTGGCATATAACAGGTCGTTGGGTCAACCAGGGGCCGCTCAGTACCAGCTTTAAGATCCGTCACTTTAGGCAATAACTCAGCGATGTCAGTCCCGGTGATTTTTTGATAATTCGCTAAATCCAGATCCTCGCCTTCTTGCGCAAATCCGTCAAAACTCGCAGAAAACTCACTGATCAGATAGAGTGAATCACCAATAACACGAGAATCTATCAATTCACCGTCAAAACGGAGCTGGTGCGTGATATTTCCCTGCGAAGGGTCTTTGACATCGACCAGCGTCAGAGCAAAATCGCGCACGTATGAATAAGGCATGTATGTATCCAGGGCATCCGATACTACAGCAGGCTCAATGAAAAAACCGAATTTGTCATTACTCAGTACCACAGCGAGGCTATCCTCTTGTAAGTATAGTTGCTGCCGAGCGTAGTAATCTGTACTGGTCACTAAAGTACTGGATGACCCTAACTCACCACTTTCTTCGCGTTTTAAGATCCGCACAGACTGTTTATGCTCTCCTTCAGTGGCCTGAAAATCAGCCGTATTTGCAATAAACAAATGTGTACCGTCATATTTAATTCTGTCACTTTCGTCAACCGCTTGTTCCTGAACATTAGTGGTCGAATACTTTGGTGTTGCAGCATCCGCGACTGGCGAATTGACCTGCTCGCCGCTATCCTGGTTTGTTGTCGTACCTTGAGCCAGGTAAACACCATTTTTAAGGTAAGTCGAAAAGTCTGACGCATGTGCTTTGCGCAACTTTTTAGCACTGGCCTCGCCGGTAGACAAATCAGGCACTTTGTTGGGTGGGGGTTGAGTCCCCCCATTGCCTGGATCAGGGGTGGAAGTATTACTATCACTCCCTCCGCCACATGCACTGAGCAGCGCTAAAGTAAGCGCAGCAGCACATAACTTTTGCTGGGTAGAATATAACATTGGCTGTCTCCTTGGGATTAAGTATGTACATAACCTTACTCGAATGCCAAAGAGTTGCTGTTACTACTGCGGTTTGAAATGTTATTTAATGTAACTCTTTCTGGTAATTGGTAATTTTATTGGTAAAGTACAGTTGTTCTGAATAAGGAGTGGGTGAAAAAAGTGAAACGTCTGTCAGGTGTGATTGGCTCTGTGTTGTTTAGCGGTACGGCTTTGGCCAACTGTGACACTCACCCCGAAAACTGCATTGAGGTATCACAATGGGAGGTTTCCATTGCACTCGGGGCAGGTGTTGCAACTAACCCTTTGAAAGATAGCGATCACTCTCCTCTGGTCGTATTACCTTATGTGCGCTATTACAGCGACCGGTTCTTTCTCGATAACACCGCTATCGGTTACACTTTTTTTGACCATCGTGCATTTGATGTCAGCTGGATTGCTGAACTCAATTCTGAACAGGCTTTCTTTAGCCGCTCCCGGCCTGGTACCTTGTTGCGCTCAAATACACTTTCCCCGGACATCAGTGAACGGGTTAACTTACCCCAAATCGATGTCAATTCCGGTGACAATGGTGCTGATGCAGATGGGGGAGACAGCGTCAATCCGCCCAATAAAGTCAGCGTACAAGTCCCGGTCACCGACGTAGAACAAGACCCAAAACTGACTCAACAGCCTTCGTTAACCTTCGACGATCTAGCAAAACGAAAATGGGCGATCGACAGCGGTATATTGGCGCACTGGTACATCTCCGAACAACAAAAGCTGACAGTAAAATTACTTCACGATGTACGGGGGATTTATAAAGGGTTTCACGGCTCAGTGGGATATAGCTACAAGCTGCCGTTCGGCGACCCTAAGTATGCTCAGCTTCAATTTAAAGTGGGCGTCGATTACAAAGACGCAAAGTTAGGAAGTTATTATTACGGTATTACTGAAAGAGATACCGAACTTAGCCACTTTCGTTACCAAGTGGACAGCACTTTCAACCCTTACATTGGCGTCGCATACAACCACAAACTGAGCGACAGCTGGCAATTTAAATTCACCGCAAAGCACCAATGGCTTGGCTCAAGTATCGCAAACAGCCCTATTGTTGATGAAGACTATACAACCTCAGTCTTCATTGGAGGCTTGTATGCGTTTTAACTGCGCCTCGTACGGCCTGTCGGTTGGTGCATTGGTGTGGTGCACGTTTTCGGTGCAAGCCGCCTCAGAGCCTCCTCCGCTGTTCGAGATAAAGCCACTGGTCTGTATGGTAAAAACACAAGGACAAACCTGCCAGATGACCATACGGGTTAACTGGCATCATGCTGTACAGGAAAACCTTTGCCTATATCAGGCAAACGCTCGCTTGCATTGCTGGGAAAGTAGCAACAAAGGCACAGCCAAGCTGGCCGTCAAGCTGGCACAAAACATGGAATTCAGTTTGCGGGATACACAGCAAAATACGCTTGCCAAAAAGACCGTCAAAGTCAATGCTGTTGTCAGCACTAAGTATCGCAGGAAACTTAAAACAGATTGGAGTTTATTTTAATGACCAAAGTCATACTGGTAGAAGATGATGAGAGACTGGCTCAGCTCACCGGACAGTTTTTGCAAAGTAATAATTATGATGTAACCCTGATACACGATGGGGCGCTCGCGCCAGAGAAAATCATCAGAGAGCAACCCGATGTGGTGATCCTGGATATTATGCTGCCCAACCTGGATGGCTTCGAAATATGCCGCCGGATCAGACCAGACTACTCAGGGCCGGTGCTATTTCTGACTGCTAAAGACAGTGACTTTGACCATGTCAGAGGTCTTGAAATTGGTGCCGATGACTATGTTATCAAGCCAGTTGAGCCCTATGTTTTACTCGCCAGACTCAATGCACTCTTGCGTCGCCAGGGTAAACAAACTGACAGTACAGATCAACTCACGCTGGGCCAGTTGCGGATCGATAAAGCCGCGCGTAAAACCTACCTGAGTGAACAGGAAGTCGAACTGACAAGTTATGAATTTGATTTGCTTTGGGAACTGGCCCGAAACGCCGGTGATACACTCAGCCGGGAGCACATATATAACCAGGTCGTTGGCCGACCGTATGATGGGCTGGACCGCAGCGTCGACGTCCGGATCTCCCGACTGCGCAAAAAACTCAATGACAACCTGGAACAACCCTACCGATTAATCACAGTTTGGGGTAAAGGATACTTGTGCTCTAAATCAGCCTGGGACTGAGGCGCGATGCTGCGTTTACTTGTCAGCCTCTATATTGTGGTATTTGCCAGTATTATTGCAATTAACCTGGGCAGCGAGGCGATATGGCGAAACTGGGTGGAACAAGCGCCCGATGATTTACGTCACGCGACTCAGGTTGCTAAAAACTATCAGCAGGCACTGAGCTACCTGCAGAAAGACGAGCTTGATTCCTACCTCCAAGCACAGCCGCAGCTGACCGTATTTCCATACGAAGATGTCGCTTGGTTACCCGAACAGCTGGCGGCACTTAAACAGGGCGAGATAATCACCTCCTTTGACGATAAAGGTAATGCCCTGCTGCTTTTTGTGGTTAACAACAGTACCTCTGTCGTTCAGCTTGGCCCATTTGCCCCTGCCAAGTCAGCCAAAGTGAAGCAATACACCATTAAATTGCTCTCATATTCCTTGCTGGCCCTGCTGCTGGTCATCTGGTTAAGGCCACTTTGGATTGACCTGGTACAACTCAAGCGTACATCTGAGAAGCTTGCATCAGGCTCGCTCGACCTGACCCCCACCAGATCCAGGTTTTCAGCCATATACACATTGACTCAGCAAATTGAAAGAATGGCGTTGAAAACGGCAAGCCTGATGAGCAATCAAAAACAGCTGGTCAATGCTGTCTCCCATGAACTGAGAACCCCATTGGCACGGTTAAAATTTGCCCTGGCAATGCTGGCACCAAAAGCACCGGAACAGGTCTCAGCCATGGAAGAAGACGTAACCGAAATGGAAGTACTGATTGATGAAATGCTCAGCTATGCGCGATTGGAGTTTGCCAACCAGCAACTGCACATGCAGCAATGTGACCTGGCACCGCTGATACTGGACCAACTCGATAAACTCGCCCGCACCAGCAGCAAGCAACTGGTGACCGACGTCGTCAGCGATGTCCCGGTTAAATGCGATCCCCATCAGTTAACCCGGGTCATACAAAACCTGTTACAGAACGCTGATAAATATGGTCAAAGCACCATTCGGATCACCTTGAGCAGACAACACAATATGGCTGTGTTTCTGGTTGAGGATGATGGCCCCGGCATTCCTGAATCAAAGCGTGAACAGGTCTTCCAGCCGTTCTCCAGGCTGGACAAGAGTCGTAATAAGGATACAGGCGGATTTGGCTTAGGCCTTGCTATCGTCAGTAAAATACTGTCATGGCACCACACCGATTGCCAGATTGATGATTCTGAGCTGGGTGGCGCCCGCTTTACCCTCAGGCTGCCACTTGTAGCCTAGCATACATGCTGATTAAAACTTCACGGAGCCGCGCATCGCTTTGGTTTGCGCCCGTTTATTTTTGCTATCGAGTCGCTTTCGCTGCGAGCTTCGGGTAGGTTTGGTTGCACGGCGTTTTTTTTCCACTTTCGTTGCACTGAGGATCAGCGCTTTCAACCTGGCCAGCGCGTCTTCTCGGTTCTGCTCCTGAGTGCGAAAACTCTGCGCTTTAATAACAATCACACCTTCTTTACTGATGCGGCTGTCCTGCAAGGCCAGCAATCGCTCTTTGTAAAACGAGGGTAAGGTTGAGCGCTGAATATCGAACCTCAGATGAATGGCAGAAGATACCTTGTTGACATTTTGCCCACCCGCACCTTGCGCTCTGATCGCTGATAGTTCAATTTCCCAGGCTGCCAGTTCGACATGATTTGATAGCTTTAACATAGTGACTACGACTTGTTGTTCTGGGGTCTATCATAACAAGTCGCATGTACGCTAGTCTATCTTGGCGCGCCCAAACGACTTGCTATTGCAGGGGAAACTTTAGCTGCCCGACAGGCGGGAGCCAGAGTCGCAACCTGACCCAGTAACATCATACATACTCCGCCCAAGGCGAAGAATTCAGCGGGCACAATTGCCAATTCAAACCAGTTACTAAACTGCATATTCAGTACAACCGCTGCAACACAGCCAAGCGCTACACCAAACAAAGTAAGCAGCGCATTTTCTAACATAAAATAGCCCACAATCTGCCCTTGCTGCGCGCCAAGCGCCCGGCGGATGCCGATTTGTCGAATACGCTGGGTGACAGCAAAACGCGCCTGACCAAATATGCCAAGGGCTGTGACTAAGGACAAACAGCCAACGACCCAGAGTAAGGTCATACTCGCCGCGTACTCAGCCTGATAACTTTGCTGTTTAACTTCAGCAAAAGTCATCAACTCTTCAATCTTCCGGCCATGTCGGCGCATCAAATAATCCGCCGTATTCGCCATCACCTGAGCCTGCTGACTCGGTGCGCTGCGCACCAGATAATAGACGTATTCACTGGTTTCTATCACAGGGGCCAGCACACTGTGCTCCACGACCACCCAAAAGCTCCAGGCGGCCTGCAAACTTTTCACCACACCACGAACCTGCTGAGGCCGTTTATCAATATAAAGTGTCATGCCTACTGCCTGGCGCCAGTCATCCGGATACAATGACTGTGCGAGCGTCTGTGTAATGATGATCTCCGTCGCGACACGAAATCCGTCCGTGTCTGCATAGAGCGGGGCTTGTGTAAAGCCCTCCCCAGCAACCAGTGTCAGTCCCATGGTCTCTAACAGGGCGTTATCTCCCCCATAGTATCCACTGAACGTATCGTAGTCTCCGTCAGCTTCTGTCGCGACTTCCAGAAAATTTCCCCACCCAGTTAATGGAACACCCGAGGTAACAGAGGCATTGATAACGCCAGATATCTCTTTCAACGCCAGCAAATCTTGCTCAATATCCGCGGCTCTGGCAGCAGCATCGCCCGGTAAGTTGGTGAGAACATAAAAGGTATTTTGCTCATCCAAACCACTTGGCCGGGATAATAAACTTTGCTTTTGCACTGCCATATAAGCGGCATTCACCAAAATCATAAAGGTGACGGCAATTTGCAACACAAACAGCATCGGTGCGGTCCGACTGTGATTCAGCGTTTTGAGAATAGGTAGCAAGTCTCGCATAAGTTGTCCCTCACACACTGTTTAACTGGCTGGCCGGCTCTATCCGACTGGCTCTAAAGACAGGGAAAAGACCAAAGAACACACTGACTGATATCGCCACCAAAGGCGTCAACACCAGAATATACAGATCCATTTGCATCAAATCGCTGCTCAAGTGCTGATATACCCGACTGCAAATAGTGAGTCCCAATTGAGCCAGTACCAGACCCAGTACACCGCCAAATATCCCCATCAGCACAGTTTCGACACTGAACTGAATAAAAACCTGTTGCCTGCTCGCGCCCACAGCACGGCGTAACCCAATCTCTCCAGCCTTGCCATGAAACTTTGCCATCATGAGGTTGGTACTGTTCAATAAACATAGCAATAGAAAACACAATGACAGCCCGAGTGCCACCCGGTTATCGTCAGAAATAGCTTCGCGCTCAGTCAGGTACTCAGTAGGTGTACTCAATTTATTGACTATTTTGCGCTGAAAACGTCCCAGCACACGCTGTTCCTGAACGTAGGAATAGAGGAATTCCTCGTAAGAACGGCGTTGATTGGTATCTTGTAGTTCCACCCAAAAGTAAACCCAGACACATTCAGATGCCAATAACGCTTCGAACGAGCTGTCTTGTGGATCGCGCCAACATTCAAACGGCTGTAAGTTTGCAGACCAAAGGGCGTTACGCACTTGGGTTTCAAATGGAATGAACACATCTCTGGGCTGACGAAAAGCATGCATGGCTTCGCCATAAAAGCGCGGCAGGATTGGCCAGGTGTCCAACACCCCGATAACACGATACTCCAGTGCGCCCAGCGTAATGGACTGACCAACCGAGTTCTGACCATTAAACAGCCGTTGATTAACATCGGCACTGATAACAGCAACTCGCTCCCCTAGCCTATCGGCCTCAGCAGACCAGGCAGTACCAAACTTCATCGGGGCGTTAAAGGCAGTAAAGAAGTCCCGGCTGGTAGAACGCACCAATGCTGTTTTTGCAACAGAGTCTGGCTGCTCTGGAAGCTTTAACTGATCCCGATAACCACTAATAGGAACATGTGATTGGGCACGGTTTGCCCGCCATAAGTTTTGCGCGTCCTGAAAAGTAAGATAAGGCGGTACCCGCTCTTCTTCGCCCTGACTATAATAGGCTTTTTCCGGGCCCCAGCTGTTAAGCTGGACCAAAAACAGGGTGTCTGACTTACCAGGCACAGGTTCTTGGTTCATCATGTAATTGATAGTGTAAGTGGTCATTGTCGCGGCAATACCGACCGCTATAGTGACCACAATTAAGGAACTTAATAGTGGAGTCTGTTTGAAGCTTATCCAGGCCAGTTTGAAATAATATCTCATCAGCATGCTTCCTCCACCTTGTTGTACCCGAAAATAGCGCCGGGTCGGCACGATCATCGTTGTGATCGCGCCTTCGCGTTGATTAAATTACTGGACGACTCTCACACGCTCTGCACTATTAAACATGCGCGTATCAGAAATGATGACCGTATCACCTACAGCCAGCCCCGACAGGATCTCTACCTGACCAAGACTTTTCGATCCCAAACTTATGGACTTTTTCACTGCACTGCCTTCGTCCAGTACATAGGCATACTTGCCGCTGTATGCATCGACAAACTGACCTCTGGGCAAATAGGTAACGCCTGATTTTTCTTCCAGCACAATCCGACTGGTTAAGCGTTGATTTTGCCTCAGGCCAGTGATCTCTGCTTCCTTAAAGCGGATCTTGCCTTCCACCTGACCTCGCACTATTTCGGGCGATATTGCGGTGAGTTCACCTTCATAAGCGCGGCCATTTAAGGTAATTTGAGCAGGCATTCCCAAAGCCAGATCATCGGCATAGTTTTCCGGAATATTGACCTCAACCTCGTAATGGGACAAATCCACCACACTCAGCAGCGGCTGATTTTTCACCACCGTATTTTTCTGATCGACGTTCAGGTTACCCACAATGCCGTTAACCGGTGAGCGAATTTCCAGCGAAGCGACACGTCTTTTTAATTCGTCCACCAAAACCTGTTGAGCTTGCAATTCAATGGCACGTGTTTGGATCTCAAACTTCTGGCTTTCCTTCAGCAAAGCTACTTCTTTAACCGCCAGGCGATGCTCTCGCTGTGCGTTTTCCAGTTCATCTTTGGCTTTTTGGTAATCTATATCACTGACCACCTGATTCTTTTTGCCTTCTTCATTGCGGCGCATTTCACGCTTTGCCGCATTCAGCGCCACGATTGCTTTGCCCAGATAATTCTCCTGAGCAAGATCCTGCTTTTTAGCCTGAATTTTTTCTCGTTCCAGTTGCGTGCTGAGGCGCGTTAACTCTGCCAGCTCCTGAGCCAGCAAGCTTTTCAGTTCTGGGCTGTCTATCTGCGCCAACGGCTGGCTCATTTCCACCGAGTCTCCGGCAGTCACCAAATAAGTAACTGTTCCTTCTGCCGGGCTATATAGTGTAGGACGACGTGACGCTATCACGCGGCCTTGAACAGAAATATCCCGCACAAATTCACCACGACGTACTTCCGCCACATGAATGTTTTCCATTCTCACGGCGCTCTCTCCACTTGCCCATGCAAGTATCTGAGGAACAACAAAATAAAATGAAATAAATACACCAGCGATGAGCAGGAAATAGAGTTTGTAGTTATGTTTTTTCTCTAGTTGGCTGTCCTGAGCGCTGGTATCGTCGATATACTGCATGCACTACGTCCTTGAAACTAAAAAGTGTTGATCAATACCAGGCTCTGAAAATAGCAAAACTCAATCTAAATGTCACCAACAATAAACATTTTATTAATACTTTAATCAGTTTGAAAATTAATCTGGGTACATTATTGAACTTACTTGACTAATTCTTGCACCAAGAAGCATTGTTTGTAGCGGATTTAGGTAAGTTTGTTAAGTGATAAACTGGCAAGAGCAGTGGAAAGCGCGGCCTCCATGCCGCCGCAAGTGCTTGGGAATAACTGTAAATACTGCATAATCATATTCTAACCTGGACGCCACCTCCTATTTCGTTCAGTTTGGGTCGAATAAATTTTCTACTTTTCAATAGAGTTGCTCCAGTACGCTTGGGGCTATACTAAGCAACCCGATTAAACTGGCGCGCCAGTAGCAATTCGCTGTCACACAATGCACGCTTGATCACCTGC
The DNA here is from genome assembly GCF_001482385.1 of Pseudoalteromonas rubra. Taxonomy (NCBI): domain Bacteria; kingdom Pseudomonadati; phylum Pseudomonadota; class Gammaproteobacteria; order Alteromonadales; family Pseudoalteromonadaceae; genus Pseudoalteromonas; species Pseudoalteromonas rubra. The sequence continues at coordinate 1,210,243 of NZ_CP013612.1, read as the reverse complement.
ATCATATTCTTACCTTTGGCTCGAACAGAGACACTGGGTAATCCGGGCAATAACACTTCCACTTTACAGATAGTCAAAACGCCGTGGCGCTGACAGGGCTGCTCATCCACATCAATGCGCACTTTGCGGATATGGGCGTCATAGCGCATAAACTTGTTGGTCGCCAACTTTGCGAGCTGCGCCTTAGTCGCCTGCGCAATACGCTTGCCTGTTGCTCTGAAATTTAGTTTCATAATGCTATCAACCTCTTGTACAAAGCCAGCAATTTACTGGAAATTGAACTCATATTGTTGCGTCGATGAGGCTAATCTACTAATGTATTTAAAAAGAAAAAAGCTGATTAATTCTTAGCAAAACCTCGAATATTACGAATGATAACGAACATAAATTACAACCACCTGTATTACTTTTGGCAGGTTAGTCGTCACGGCAGCATTGCCGCGGCCAGCAAAATATTGCATCTGACACCCCAAACCATCAGCGCACAGATTACCAGTCTGGAGCAACGTCTGGGTAAGCAACTGTTTTTAAGAGAAGGCAGAGGATTACGACTGACCGAGTACGGACAACTCACCCAGCAATATGCCGATGACATGTTTGCCATTGCAGAGGAATGGCTGGAAACCACCAAGGGTGATCTTGCCTCTATCAATCGAACACTGAAGGTCGGTATTTCCGATGCGCTGCCAAAGTCTCTGGTCTCTAAATGGTTGGCCCCCCTGATTGATAACGAGCGTATTTCCAATCTGCACTGCATTGACGGACAACAAGCTGAGCTGCTGGCGCAAATGGCCACGCACAAACTGGATCTGGTGTTGGCGGATAAGCCCTTAGATGGTGATACCCCGTTCAAACTTTTTTGCCACGAAATCGGTAAGAGTCAGATCGGGTTTTATGGCATGAAGCAAGTTCAGGCCTTAACCGGTGACAACTTTCCGGCTGCATTGGCCGACACACCAATCATACTGCCAGCCAAGAACAGTCCGGTCACCAGCGCCATTCAGTACTGGCTCAATGAACTCAAAATCGAGATATCTGTTGCCGGTCATGTAGACGACAGTGCATTGATGAAAGCGCTGGGGCAACAAGGGTTTGGGGTATTCCCTGCACCTTTGTCTGTACGCGAAGAAATAGAGCGACACTATGATGTGAATTTCATAGGTGCAATCGAAAACGTCTATCAGAACTACTATGCCTTTACGCCTGACAGACTCATCAAAGACTCGATTTATTCCGAGTTTGTGCAACATGCGCGCAGCATAGATGACAATCAGGAACCAACATGAGTAAACCCAGAATAGCGATCCAGTATTGTGTTTTATGCCAGTGGTTACTACGCAGTGGCTGGCTTGCCCAGGAATTGCTGTCAACGTTTGCAGATGAGTTGGCCGAGGTCGCTCTGGTCCCGGCCAGTAAGGGTGTATTTAAAGTCTATTATAACGATATCCTGATCTGGTGTCGGGAACGTGATGGCGGTTTTCCGGAGGCTAAAATTTTGAAACGTCGGGTACGGGATCAGCTCGATCCCGGACGTGATATGGGTCATATCGACAGTACCGGTTAAAGCCAAAAAGCTAGAGCTTAAAGCGTTCAATAAGCTGGGTCAGCCTGGCTGCAAAGCCACTGAGTGACTCACTGTCTTTGGCCATGAAGCCCATTTCCTGTGAGTTACGTGCAGCCGTTTCCTGAACATCTTTCATCAGCCCGGCAATACTCTCGCAGTGCGTTGCCTGATGATTTGCGGCGTCGAGTACCCGCTCACTCAATGCAGTTGCTTGTTCTATGGCTTCACTGACCTGCGCCATATTACTCGCGAGCACTTCACTTTGCTGGGCACACGCACGAACATCCTGCTCCCCATTTTGGATTAGAGTCGCGGTCGTGTGCGTATCAGCCTGTAGAGCCGCGATCATTTTATTGATCTCCTGCGTGGCATTTTGTGTACGAATAGCCAGTTGTCTGACTTCATCAGCAACCACCGCAAAGCCCCGACCTTGCTCTCCGGCCCTTGCGGCCTCGATGGCCGCATTTAATGCCAGTAAATTCGTCTGCTCAGCAATTGCGACTATCGTATCCAAAATTTTTCCTATGTCTTCACTGTGTGCCCTGAGCCCGTCCATCGCCCCCACAGATTCGGTCATCGTGCCGCTTAATGACATGATCTTTTGCTTATTGTGCATAACACTATGAGCCGTTTCCTGATTTAGTCGCTGTGCATGCTTAAGTCCGGACACACCATCCCGTGACTGTTCAGACACATCAATGGCACTGCTGGCAATATTAGACGCAATGTTCAATGCATTGTCTGTCCTCTCAACCTGCGCCGTTGCCCTGCTGGTCAGGGTTTGGCTGCGCGCCAATGATGAACCTGCTAAGTCTTTTAATTCATATACCTGAGTGTCTATTTCTTCCATCAAGTTACTGAGGCTTTGCTTTACCTGATTAATATTGTTAGTCAGGGTGCCAAACTCATCATCCTGACGTTTAACCATTCGCCTGGAAAAATCACCACTGGCAATATATCTCAGCATTTTATTTACAGCAGCAAGTGGAATAAGCATCGCACGGCTTGTGGACAGTGCTATCCAGACCGCTAAAATGGCAAAAACTAAAACCAATATCAGGGCCGCATTTTGAGCCTGCTCAATCAATTGGTCTGATGCCTGCTGATATAAATCAAACTGGTTCTGGGTCTGACCTTGGATAACATCGATCTGGTTAAATAAGTCGGCAAAGGCCTGCTCGGCACGCCGATAACTCCCCATAGCGGTTTGCTGTCCCCTGTAGCGCTGCTCAAGCGCCTGATACAAAGTGCCAGGCTCTTTTAACTGACGAACAATGTGCTCCCAAGCCGGCTCAAACTGCTTAAGTAACGGTTCAATTGGCAGCCCAACAGACTGACGTTTCAGGTAAGTTAAGTTGTCACTGATGTTATCAACGATAAACCCAACATCCTCGCGATGGGTTGCAAGGCTATCGGGGCTAAGTTGCGCGAGAGATTGCACATTATTTTCCAGCGTAAACAGCAGATCATCAATGCGGATCCCAGTCCCCGCGACTTCCTCTCTCAGTCGGGTATCCGTTGTTTCAATTAACTCGATATCCAACATCGCCATACCCGCAGTGTTTCTGTGTTCAAAAAAACGGTCTACGCCTTGCTCAATAGTATATGCAGCACGAAATTGTGCCTGACGTGCGGCGAACAAAGCGTCTGAAAATTGCCGCAACTCGGCACGGACTGAGGCAACTTCCCGAAGCGGCTGCACCACGCCAGGATTATCTGCCGAGCGCATTTCTAACTCATCGAGCAACGACTGCGCACGCAATTCGGCCTGGTTAAAAGCGTGCTGTACCTGCTGTATACCGGACTCATCACCCGCACTGTATGCTTTGGAGACTAGGTTACTGATCCTGAGTTGCTGTTGCTGGAACTGCTCGGCGGCATGCAAGATGGGCTGGGCAGTGTCTGTAACTTTATGATTGGCACGCTGGATCTCTAACAATGCCCAATAAGCTAACGCACTGGCAATAACCAGCAACATACCAATACCACCAAACCCCAGGGTGATTTTGTGCTTGATGGAAAGCCGCAACGGCAACATGGCTACCCCTTCCTTTACCGCCACCTAACTTATTCATATACGAGCAGGCGACAGCGCTAAATATGCGAGTTATCAGAAAAAATACACTATAAATATAGATGTAATTAATACACTACGAAATACGATTATTGGTATTTGTCACTTTGTTTGAATAAGGCAACCTCAACTGGCTGAAAAAACCTGCCTTTAAAACACCATTTCAATTGATCAGCGCTAGCGGGACCTCGGTTTAGCTATTCATACCTTGCCTGATATTTTCCGGTACCTTTTTGGACCATTGATGACCATGAAGTCATATTATTGATAATGTGCCTGCATATCACTCCAGGTAATAACAGTTAACTGTATTGAACTGGGTACTGGGTACTGGGTACTGGGTACTGGGTACTGGGTACATAATGTTCTTAAAGCTGTGCGTTTGACACGCCAGACACCATGCCTATAACGAAAAGAAAAGTTTCAAACCTAACTGATTAGCAAGATTACTTATTGGCATCTTTGCGAATTTGATCCAGCAGGTCTTCGTCTCCGATCATACGCTGCATCAGGTTATAAACCTGATTATCAATATCGTTGTCGTATAATTTCAGAATATCGTTTGCCAGCTGCCGCTTAAGCCCCGGATATTGCTCATCGTTCGCCTGATAATATTGCGACATCAGACCTTCTGCAGCCGTTGCTCGCATGTAATCGTTTTCTTCTTTTTCAACAATATCCAGCAAAGAACGCGCTATACGCGCGTCTACCACTGGCGTTTGTGCAACGACATCCAGTGCCTGAACTCTGAGTTTATCATCGTACTGCCCGCGGCTGATTTTAATCACAGCGTCCACCGTATCGTAACTCATGGTGTCCATTTGGGTGCGATTCAGCACATACATATTCATCTGCAACTGACCCATCGCCGACAAACGGTCAATCACAGGTAGACTCTCATCCAACACTTTTTGCTGTAATTGTCTGCCCAGTTTATCGGCATATTCAGGATCGGTTTTCAGACGCATCTCATAGTCATCAGGCAAGTCCTCATAAAAACCATAAACCGGATTACTCTGCCTGTGCTCAGCACGTTCTTGCTGCTCCTTTTTCTCCAGGATGGCTAATACAGATTCCTCAAGTGCGTCAGGAGAAGACGATGCAGAGAAAGTGCGATTCTCCAGTTCGAGAACACGCTCCTGTAAATAACGCACTTGCTCCTCTAATTGCTCAATATGCTGCTGTTTTTTAACCAAGCTGCCTGCCTCGACAGGCGCATACCGTTCGCTGTCACCTTGCAATGATGCATTTTCTGCTGATTGAACATCAGATGTGCTACTGAGTGCTGGTGACTGGGTAACGTGGCTGTAGAGTGCGACGCCAAGCGCACAAACCGAAAAAGTAAACGACAATGTTGTTTTAAATTGTGACATATATTTCCTCTCAAGCCTGGCAATCTACACAAAAAGCATTGCTTTTGCATGGAGAATACTGTTAAAAGTTGTACCTTCAACAAACAGGCCGAGATAACAACAAGGATCCAGGATGGTTGCCCACAGGCATACGGTAAAAATAAGTGTCTTAATCATCGCACTCGCCATGCTCGATCTCATTTTCACTCTGCTCGGCGTGTGGTCTGTGGTAGGTGAAACACGCAACTGGGTATTAAGTTTTGAAGCATTGACCCTGACTTTATTGCTGTGTAATTGTTTAATGATAAGACAAGTTATCGGCCAACATCAACACGCACGCAGTTATCGGCCACTTTCAAACCTGGTGGTGTTTTCTCTTCTGCTTTGTCTGGCGGGCGACGTTGTTAACTTCAACCTGACTCAAAACTACTTCCAACATAGTGCCATAGTAAAACATGATTACCTCGCAGACTCTGTGTGGTTTTTTATGCCCGGCTATCTGCTCTTATTTCTCGCCTGCTGGCGTTTGCTGGGCTATTCAGGCGCTAAGGTAGTTTACTTTATGATTGCCACGCTAATTACCTCGTTGCTGGCCTTATTCAGCTACTTACATATGCACTTACCTGGCAGTGGCTGGTATGTCACGCTCTTAACTGGTGGCTATGCCATAGTCATAGCACAAGCTGCATTGTTAGGTCTGTGTTTACTTATCAGCTCTGATATACCAAAAACGCCGAGGGCGATTCTGGCACTCGGTATGATACTGGCCACTGTTGCAGATGCACTTATCGGCCAATTTTGGATCTTTGGCAATGAAGGACGAGGCTACTACCCTCAGATCAGAGCTATCAACTGGGTCGTTTATATTACCTCGCAAGCCATTGTCATTCATTTGCCCGCGATTACACTTAACCGTGATCATAGCTTTTCCCGCACCTGCATGACGTAGTCAATCTCTCTGGTGCTGAGTTTTAAAGCATCCTTAAAATTGGATCGTCAGTGTGTAATACTGACCCGACTTATGCTGTGCCTGCCAGCCAAAACAAGCACACACGCGTGACACAATGCGAGTGCCTAACCCCTGCCCCTGATGCGTTTGCTGTGTGCTAATACCATTCGTGAAGATAATCCCATCGCTGTCCAACGACACTCGGAGCGTGCCCTCACCGTGTTGCAGCGCATTTTTGCCTATCTGCTCCAGGAGCAAATTCAGCAAACGCGACTGCACAGGCTTACTTATTGACTCTGATGGGATTTCCAGCGTGATCCTGAGCCCCTGTTGCTGCCAGTGCTGTTGCCATGTTTGCAAAAATACATTGAGATCAATTGACGTCAGCCGGACCTGATCGGCTTTACACAATAACAAGATGGCTTCACTCAGCGACGCCAGATCCTGCCCGGCCTCTTCGAGCTGGGTCAGCAAAGGTAATGCATCTAAAGGAAGTTCATCAAGTTGCTCAAAACGTGAGATCGTATTGTGGATTTGAGCCAGCGGCGTGTTAAGTTCATGACTTAAAAAAGCGGAATAAAGCCGTTCCTGTTGCTGCGCATAACGCTGTGCATACGCATCCGTTGCAGCGAGAATGGAGTGGTAAGAGAGCTCTTCAAATTGCGGCGTCTGAGTTTCATTCTCCTGTAAAGATACGCTCTGCAAAGATGCCGTCAGTCGCCCTGATTCACGCGCAATACGCCGGTGTATTGGCCACCAGGCCACTGCAGCGAGTATTAACAAGGCCAGCGTCAGCGCAATAAACACCGCCACCAGACTTGGCGAATCCTGACCACTAATACGATGAACAATATACAGCGGCTCGAAGGCGGTTTCTGTGTAGCGCAGAGCATATAGATAATCATCTGACAGCATCAGCAGTTGCGAGATTTCCTGCTCCTTTGCCTCTGGCCCAAGCCCTTGCTGACGTAAAGCTTGCTGATAGTCTGTGGGTAAGTCATGCCAATTACCCATTAACTTACCACCATCCTGGTATGGCAACATTAACTGCCCCGACAACGCCACCTCAAGGTCCTGATAAAGATAATATTCTGAGGTCCCATCCCAGGCATAGTGATACACCTGACTGGCCACCCAGATCCAAATTAAGGAAAACAGTCCAAACAGGGCAAACAACCATCGTACGAGATACCACCTGAGTGTTTTTTGCCTCATAAACTCGGCTCTCTTAATGCAACGCCCTGACCTTTAAGAGTTTGTATGACAGAGGGTTCATCGTCACGACTCAGGTTATGCCGAAGCCGGGTCAATAGCGATTTGTACATATTGTTATTGACCTCACTGTCAGGCCAGACATGGCGTAGGATCTGAGCTTTGCAAACAGGTGCGGGGGCCTGCTCCGCCAGCAAAGCAAGCAGCAGCCATTGCTGGGGCGACAAAACGATGGTGCGGCTGCCGCGGGTGACAATTTTTGCCGAAAAATCCACATGCAGGCTGCCAAGCTCAAATACTTGATTATGTTTGCTTACCTTGCCCGCCAACAACTTAATCCGAACCGCCAGTTCAGGCAGGGCAAAGGGCTTGGTCATATAATCCAGTGCCCCTGCCGCAAAAGCAGCCAGTTTGTCATCCAGATCCGTTGCCGCAGTGCAAAACAATACAGGCGCATCAAACCCGGCCAACGACTGCTGTAATAAACTCAACGCATTACCATCTGGTAACGCCATATCCAGCACGATCGCATCATATTTATCGAAAGTGGCCGTTTGCGCTGCAATGTCTTTTGCGCAGCTCAAGGTTGCGGCATAATCCACCTCGATTCCCTCAGCATTGAGAAAGTCTATCGTTTGTGCTGCCAGTACGGCATCGTCTTCAACCAATAAGATCAGCATTTAACCTCTATACTGTTACTTTGTGGTTACCATGCTACTGATAGTGTATCGGCATCAATGAGGAGTCAACAATGCGAGCAACAAAGATGATCACAAGCAGTTTTCTGATAGCCGGTTTAGCCCTCAGTGGCTGTAACTCTGACAATCAAAGCAACAACCAAACCACAAATCCATCAACTTCAACAAATTCAAATGTTGAGCAAACTAACGAAGCACAAAGCGCGTCCATGGTGTTCACCAACGGGCGAATTTACACCGTTAATGCCGAGCAACCCTGGGCACAGGCGCTGGTACTTCAGGGTAATAAAATCGTCCTGGTCGGGAGCAACGAAGAAGCTCAAATGTATATCAGTGACACAACACAGCATATTGACCTACAAGGTAAAATGATGCTTCCGGGGTTTCACGATGTGCATATGCACCCGCTTGAATCTGCTTCTGAAGCCACCCAATTTACCGTACCCGCCGCTGCATCGGCAGGGGAATACATAGACGAAGTGGCTTATGCCGCCAGTCAGCACCCTACCGCTAGCTGGTTGATTGGCTATGGCCATGAAATCTCGACCCTATTGGAAATGTCCGACTCACCACTGGCGGTACTCGACGAAGCCGTGCCAGACCGACCTGTGATTATCATGGAACAAACTTCTCACTCCATGTGGGTTAATAGCAAAGCGCTTGAGCTGGCGGGCCTGTCAGCAAGAAGCTTAGATCCGATTGGGGGTGTGCTGGGTCGCAATGAACAAAACCAGCTGAATGGTATTTTGTACGACAATGCCGGAAACCAGGTCATGGAGCTGGCAATGCAGTCTCTTCCAGATGCAGCACAAAGTGACTACCTTGGCCTGCTTGAATACACCATGCCAGAGCTTAACAAGGCGGGGATCACTTCCATCAGTGACGCCCGCACCTACTGGCAACGCGGTCACCTGGAAACTTGGCAACGCGTTGCGGATGAAGACAAGCTAACATTACGTGTTTCGCTTGGGCTATGGGCATATCCGCAAATGGACGACAACACTCAGCTTGCCAAACTCAAATCCTTATATCAGAACAACTCAGCTGAGCTGTTACAGGTAAATCAGGTCAAATTCTATATGGATGGCATTTTAGTCAATACCACCGCAGCCATGCATGAACCTTACCTGGAGAATTGGCTTGAGCTGGATGGCAATCGTGGCCTCAATTACTTTACTCAGGCGCGGCTTGAAAAATACATCAAGGCACTGGAGCCAGCAGGGTTTGACTTTAACATTCATGGGATTGGCGATCGTGGTATTCACGAAGCGTTAAATGCCATTGATAATGCCTCAAATGGTCAGGCCCGTCACCGCATCACACACCTGGAAGTCGTTGATCCTGCTGATCTACCGCGCTTTGCCAAGCTGAATGTGATTGCTGATGCACAAGTCGCCGGAGATTTCACTGACCCGAGCCACTGGCCTGACACCATTCCACTGATTGGCGCCGATCGAGCCCAGGATCTGGTGCCCATTCGCAGCCTGGCCGACAATCAGGCCACACTCACCCTGTCGAGTGACTGGAATGTCAGCCCGTTTAACCCGTTTATCGGTTTAAGTAATGCGGTGTCACGTCAACCACAGGCCATTTCACTGGCGCAAGCTATTGAAGCTTATACGCTCAACAGCGCCTATGCGATGCGACAGGAGCAGCGAGTCGGTAGTATTGAAGTGGGCAAATTAGCCGATTTAGTGGTCATTGACCGCGATCTATTCGAAGCCGGCGCCAACGAGATCCGCAATACACAAGTGGTAATGACACTATTGGATGGCGAAATTATTTACCGGCGTTAAATTAATTAAGGGGCTAATTTAGCCCCTTACTGTCTAACCAGGTCAACGGTTACCAGGCCCCACCGGGGCTGGCAATGGTAACGCCCGCCCGGTTCGGGATTCGTCCTCTAATGCAGCTCGTACGGCATCAACCGAATCAAAACCCAACCTTGGGTGATAGTTTACCCAACGACCATTGATTAGTGCTTCGAGTTTAAACCCGGGGATCTCACTGAACATATTCAGCGTACCATCATCACGGCGACTTGCAGCTACAGTAGGTATTCGGAAAAAACGACCCTGTCGCGTTAACTTGGGTAACTCACGGTAGCCTAGCAAAGCAACAAAACGTTGCCAGTCCTGCTCACGTAACCGTCGCTTTTTATCATTGAAATGGCCACTGTTGCGACTGTATACCAGACCACCTTGGTATGGGACAGCCCATGCAGGCTTGTGCCAGGCACGCTCAGCTAAAGCCAACAAGCGTGGATACAGCATATACTCAGCCTGCAGATCATCCCTTATCATTTCGCTCCAAAGATGTCCCTGCATACCTGTATAGCCAACGTCCGGTTTCAGAGCGGAATCACTGTCATCCGCGCTGTAGGTATGATGCAACACATCTCGCCAAAACTCCGCATGCACAGGCAAGTTATCCGGCATAAATTCAAATACTTTACGGGTATCTAATGCCCGGCTGGCCCAGTGATTGCCGCGCTCCTCAGGGTGGGACTGATAAGGAAAGTCAAAATAAGTCACATCGGGCAGTGACAGCACCACACCCCAACCCAGATTAGCCTGTTTGTGCGCGACTTTATGCCCTTGTTCGCTAAGCGTACTCCAGACATTGGATTGAACATTTTTAGGCATTTTTTCTGGATTCACATCACTCAGGCCATCGCTCCAGCCTGCCACCGTGATGCCTTTTTCAGCGACCATGGCCGCCACTTTTTCAATAAAATATCCATTCATCGAAGCAATAGATTGCTTTTTATTCAGCGCTTTACAGGCGGGAGAGTCTAGCCAGGCTCCCGCTGTTTCATCAGCACCTATGTGATACGTTTTTAAAGGTATACCAGCACGCTCATGCATCCGCTGAAGCTCAGTCAGTACCTTATTTACAAATCGATAAGTCGCTGGCAAACACACATTCAGGGTATTATCGTGGTAATGCTGGATGGAGGAATAGCGCGTCTCGTCCGCTTCTTCCACCAGTCGATATTCATTGGCCGCCTCAGTTTTGCCTTTGGCTATCAGAGCCCGGTAACGCGCTTCCATCGCAATAATGGCGGCACGAGAGTGTCCGGGCATATCCAGCGATGGGATCACTTCAATGTGATGTGCTTTAGCGTAGCGCAGAATTTCACTGTAATCCTGCTGAGAATAGTGGCCATTACGTGGCGCACCAGTACCGGTACCCGCGCCCAGTTGTGGTAACAAGCAACGCATTTCACTGAGATCTAAACAGCGTAACCCTCCCACTTTTGTCAGCTCCGGCAGGCCTGCGATAGCGAGGCGCCACCCTTCATCATCTGCCAGATGCAGATGTAACTTGTTTAATTTATAAGCGCCCATTTGCGCTATGGTATCTAACACAAATTGCTTGGAACGGAAGTTTCTGGCACTGTCGATATGCAGCCCCCGAAACCTATATCGGGGCGCATCAGTAATAGCCACACTGGGAATACTGTGGGTTTTCAAATCCATGAGTCCGGCCAATGTTTGCACGCCATAGAAGGCACCAGCGGAATCAGATGCTTTAATATCAATCAAGTGAGTAGAACTATTGAACTGATACCCCTGTGCAGCTATCGGCAGAGAGGGATCCACAGTGACCCGCACTGACAGACCTTTTTGAGTTTGCTTCACACCCAGCTGCGCGAGTCGCTTTCCGGCCATTTCAACCTGTGCTAAATCAAGACCCTTAAGTTCAAAACGAATTCCTTTTTTCAAACTGATCCGCCCCTGTGATACCACTTTAAACTCGCGGGGTGTTGGGATCAGCCCCTCTGGCGCAGCGCGAAGCTCGGGTTCAGACTGGTGCTGCGCCAGATAAGCTGCGTCCATCCAGGGGGTCTGATCTTTATTACTGACTCGCAACTGATGGTATGACTCGAACGCTGCCAGGTATGGCTGCTGTTCCAGCCGGGTTTGCTCATCCCGGACAGAACGCGTACTGGCGACCACTCTAGGGAGCAGCCGTTCAGATTGATCGGCTAAAATATAATTGGGCATAAACTCAGAGCGGGTGATCTGCGAATGCTCTGTGTAAAAGCGCACGCTATAAGTTTCATCTGCAGAGAAACCAGCAAACTGCTCAGTGGGAGTCAGTCGATGCAAATCGCCATTCAGGTGGTCAATTCTGAACACGTCAGATTCAATCTGATAAATTGGCATCAGCTGGCTAAAATAAATGGCCCAATCAGCGCCACTATAACGCTGAGGTGAACGCAGCTGTAATTCAGAAAAGTAACACTGCTTCACAGGATCCGGACACTGCTGTGGCATAGAATCAATTAACTGATAACGGATCTGAAGATTGTCAGCCAACACATTCAACTCGCCCTGTGTTAACGGCGCTGTAGCCGCGTGTGCTGTTTGAACACCCAATAGTGCCATTAACAGGCAAGCAAACTTGTTCATATTCCCTCCGAAAACTGTTCCTGGAACAACTTATAAGCGCCACGCAACGCGGCATGCTCCAGCTCACCTACTTGAATTTCGAGTTGTTTAAACAACGCCGGATGTGTTTGCCCGGCGAGGCTTTTCCACATACTGCGCTGAAACAAGTCGTACGACTTACTGACAGATCCACCCAGGACAATTTTATCCGGGTCAAAGGCCAGCAGCGTCTGAGCCAGTGCAAACCCCAGGTGGCTACCAAACTCGTCGAACAGAGATTGTGCATAGCGATCCCCCTGCTGTGCGAGCATTGCCTGCTCTGCTCCGTTTGTACCTCGCTCCAGAAAAAACTGTCCGCTGGTATATTGTTCCAGGATACCATCACGATAGGGAAAACTGCCGAACTCTCCCGCAGCACAATGCCTGCCACTGTATAGCCGGCCGTCAAAAATGAGTCCTGCGCCCAGGCCTGTTCCCAGACACACGCCCATCAGGTTGCTCACCGGTTGGTAAAAAGGGGCACCTGACTGGTAATGACGACCATAAAAATATTCACCCATAGTAAAACAGTTAACATCGTTGTTAACAACTACAGGTAAAGAAAAATGTGTGGTTAATTGTGCAGCCAGCGGAACATCCTGCCACGCTGGAATATTAACCGTCTCCAGTACTGTGCCATTACTGAGATCAACCATACCGGGCACACCTATTGCGATACCACAGCAATCATTGCTGAGCTGCTCTGCGATAATGCCCGTAATAAACTCGTTAACCTGCGTTTTAGTCTCTGAGGCCGGCACACTATAACGGCGAGCTTCATAAACACCTTGTTCATCAACCCGGGCAACCTGTGCTTTAGTGCCGCCCAGATCAACACATATTATTTTACTCATTGACCCGCCGCTTCCTGTTTCTCTGTTAGTTGAGTTTGCTTTTGCCAGAACATTCTGACGGTATGATTACGCACAATTGGCTGTGCCCACCAGGCTATCCAGGTAATGTACCCGAGCGGCAAGAGCAGCACTAAACACGCCAGCTGCAAAGAACCACTCAGCTGAGCCAGCATGCCGATTAAAGGAGAAGCCAGTGCTCCCCCAACAATGCCAGTACATAGCACCCCCGATACGGCACCATGGCCACTCGACACAGAGTTTAACGCCAGAGAAAATAACACTGACCACATCACAGATAAGAAAAACCCGGATAATGGGAAAGCCAACAGTGCGATATCTGTACTGCCAATCAATGCAGTAATGAGACTCAAAGCGGCCCCCAGGCAAAACAACATGAGCACAAGTTTGGCATCAAACAGTTTGAGCAACACTAGCCCCACTACACACCCCAGCGTCAGCATCATCCAGAACTGACTGATCACCTGTGCACTGGATTGCGGCTCAATCTGATGATAAGTCAGTAAAAATACTGAGATTGAGTTGGCAATTCCTTGCTCCAGTGCCACATATGCCACAATGGCAAAAAAGAAGCGGATCACTACAGGGTTACGAAAGTACCCAACGCACGCTTGCCAGCTCAGTGTCTCTTCTTCTTTTCGTTCAACCGCTTCAAGCCTGCTCAGCCCTATCCAGATCAACATCAAAACACTTAGCAGTGCGAACAGCCAGTACATACTTAACCAGGGCATCGCAGCGGGGATCCAGGTAAAATCGGCGGGATGCGCTTGTACCTGACTGGCCAGTGAAACATAAACCCAGGGCGACAAACTGGCTGCCGCGCCAAACAATAACTGAGCAAGTACCGAGAACGCTGCAAAATGTGCGCTGCCGCCGCTGCGTCGCAGTAACGGGTTAATGGCGACTTGCAACATCGCCATAGCGGTACCAATCAAAAACAGCGCCAGCATAGCCACCACAAACACTGGGGCTACAGCAAACAATAACGCCCCGACACCAGCAAGCGTAAAAGCCCCCAGCATCACGCGTTTTTCACCAAAACGCTGTACCATTAGGCCGGCAGGGATAGACATTACGCCGTAAGCAATAAAAAAGGCGAAAGGGAATAAGCCGGCCAAAGTAAGGCCTATATCAAAGCTTTTAATGAGTTCCGGAAACAACGGACCGAGAATATTGGTGAAAAACGACACCATAAAGAAGGTTACCAGCACCAGGGCAACCACGGAGTAATTGGGTTTCATGAGTCTTACCTTATCGTGAGCTTAGAAATAAAAAGGCGGTGGCTTATTTGGAATCAGTTTGTGGGCAGACAAACTCAATGATCCAAGGGGATCCTGCTAGGGATAGCCACCGCCTTAACTCGTTGGTAAGACTAGTTTGCCGTCATTGCCAGCACTGTAGCGGCACATTTCAAACAATTGCTAATACTTTTCTCGTGCTCTGTATGGTCGGCCAGGGGCATAAAAACTGGATATCTATCAATAAGCTTAGCCGTCCAATTGGGTACTCTATGTTTACTCGGCACATTGACAGGCAAGACTAAAATATTATTCAACTTACGATATGAAAAAGTTAATAAATTCTGTGCAATACACTAATTGAAATGAGGGAAATGCATCATTTATCCGGGTTTTTGCGGGTAAATTCCGCCTAATTCAAAGCAAGTGCATTTATGCGCGCAGGCATACGGAAAGTATTCAGATAAGATAGCAAAGTAGCATGAGAAAAAATCACGAATACAGGATCACTCATATATATCCAGCGCTGCGCGTTTATCTCATGCCAGAACAAAAAGAAAAGGCCTGAACAACCTACTCAGGCCCGAGGGAGAATTACCAGCGACCGCGAACACCCAGTGTCAGACGACGCTCATAAACGTTTTGTGAAATACGATTGTCTTTCCATTGTGCGTAGTTAGATTCGTATTCCTCAGTTAGGTTACTGCCAGACATATACACCGTCATATAGTCTGTCACATCATAACTGGCCGAGATATCTATATAGGTTGTCGGCTCAGTCCAGATAGCCGTATCACCCATACCACCCGTCGTCGTGACCTGCGCCAGACGCTTGGAGCGATGGTTGGCCGCTAAACGGAACTGGAAACCGTCTTTTTCATACCAAAGTACCGCGTTAGACGATTCTTTAGAGTTATCTTCCAGCGGTAGTGCGTCACCATAGAAGTCAACGCGACCACTTTCACTGTCTGAATAGGTGTAGTTAAATGCCGCACCAAATCCACTCCAGAAGCCCGGCAGGAAGTCGAATGCTTGCTGATAGGTAAACTCGGCACCATTCATTGTACCACCCTGGCCATTGACTTGACCGGTTACGCTGACTTCACGACGTACAACACCATCTGCATCAGCCAGTGGCATTGTCCAGGTACTGGTTTCAATGAAAGATTTAAGCTGGATATTGAACACACCTACGCTGACCAATGCGCTTGGTGAGAAATACCATTCCAACGCTAAATCCGTGTTTGTGGCACGCCATGGCTCCAGTTCAGGGTTACCCTGCATAGTTGCATTGGTTGCAATCAACAAGTCAGGAGAAATCCCTTCACGCGCTGCCAGGTCATCACCGGCACGTGAACGGCTTACCTGCAAACCACCCGCAATTGCGCCAAGGTCCAGACGCGTCATTGTTTTACCCCAGGCAGAGCGGAAGATCAGGTCGTCACTCAGGTTCACCGCCAGGTTCAATGAAGGCAGGAAGTCACTGAATGATTTACTGGTGTTAATATCACCCGCATCGGCTGCCACAGAGCCCGGACAGTTCACACAAATAGAATCGCCAATCACGTTTTGCAGGATGTCCAAATCTGTCTTGATGTACTGGAAGCCCAGATTCGCGGTGTACAGATCGCTAGAGAAATCAGCGCGCCAGTAAAGCGTTTGAGTTTCTTCTTCAACCTCATAGGTGCTGCCTGGTACGCCGCCTTTTTTGTTACCCGGATAAAGTTGATTCTGGAATGCAAATGGGTCGTCAAGCTGACGCGGGTCGATGAAGAAATAGCTGCCACCATTAACCGGACCAAAATCAGATACCTGCTGGATCCATGCCGCTGGTAATTTATCGAAGGTATATGGCGTGTCGTAACCCATTGTCAGGTCACCGTCAGACGCACTCGGTACACCGCCGCTGCCGTCCGTATCAAAGGCTGCCAGACCTTGGTCTTTCCACATTACATCAACACTGCCTTCACCAACCGGGTTGCTGAATGGCGCCAGCAATACATATTGCTCACGAGATACGTCACGATTACCTAAACGAGCACCAAAGCTCATTTTGGTCAGTGATCCCATATCTTCGAACAGGTATTCACCATCAAGACGTAAAATGTCCAAGCTGGCGTCTTCGTTAAAGTTATTTTCAGAGTACGTTGATACCACTGAGTAACGGTTCATATTGGAACCAAACACTTCACCTTGCATCTCACTGGGCGGCAACAATACCGGGTGATCACCCTGATAGTTCAATCTCACCGGCACAGTGCCAGGTCCATAACCATTTGGGTTTACCGCAATCGGACCATTGCCTTCGTTACGGCGCAAATTGTGTGCCAAACCACTGGTCATGTACCCTTGAGCAACATTTTCCGTGTGCATACGCTCCGCATCAGCCGTGATCAGGCGCATTTTACCTGAGAAATTACCATCGCCTTTGTAGGTCAGTTCAAAGTTATAGTTGGTTGATTCACGCTCATTGGTATGACTTTCAGAATGCGCAACAACACGTGGCGCGTGCAGCGTAATATCCTGTGCAGTATACAGGTTGTATCCACCAGTCGTTTTACCCCGATCCATGGCATCATGCTGTTCCTGCCAATCCCAGTGACCGCCCCAGGCATTGTCCGCCATCAGGCCGCGCTGGCGATCTGCATCATCCATTTTGGTATAGAAAACATCTGCACTCAGCTCAAAATTGTCATTAAGCTGCGCCTGGAAACTCAGGCTACCACCTGTACGCTCACGCTCGGTAAAGCGGTTAACCATACCGTAGCTGACGTAAGTGAATTCTGCATCATCAGTATCACCATCGCCATTGATATCTCCATCAGGACAATACCAGCAACCACCCGCTTCTTGAGGTGCATAGCCCCAGCCATGGTTAGTCGAACCAAAGCGATAGTTTGCCAGATTCACTTCATCTCTGGTCAGTGTAGCAAGTACCGCGAAACGCTCAGCGTTATAGCCCGCAGCAATCATGGTTTTAGGGTCGGTTTCTTTTGAATAAGAGCCACGTGATGCTTCTATCAATGCTGCGCCGCTGAAGCCTTCTTCTAAATCAAATGGCTTACGCGTTTTCAGATCGACAGTACCAGAGATACCACCCGCTAAGGTGTCAGCAGTTGGCGATTTCATCACATCCATAGCACCAACCAGACTCGAAGGAATATCGGTAAAATCGGGTTGTACTGTGGTCAGTGAACCAGCACTGAGGAACTGCTCACCATTAAGTAAGGTAGTGACCTGTGGCATACCCCGTACGTTAATCGTTGAGCCTTCACCGGCACTTCGGCGGATCTGGATACCTGGTACACGTTGAAGTGAATCCGCGATTGTCACGTCCGGCAGCTTACCTATGTCTTCTGCAGTGATAGAGTCAACAACACCATCCGCAAAACGCTTGGTGTTAAGGCTTTTTTCAGTCGAAGCTCTGATCCCTCGAACTTCAATAACTTCCACTGACTCTTCTTGCTCGGCCTGAACCGGTGCAACAAAGGCGGTGCTTGAAATCACTGCGGCAGTGACCGCAAATGAAATGCGAGACAATCTGAATGCTGCATTGCTGTGTTTCATCTTCTTCCTCTTATTCTGTATTATCAAGATGTACGCCTGATGAAATAATCATCAGGCACTTTCCCTATTTGAACAGGCCTGTAACTTATAAGTTTGCATTTTCAAACTCATATCGGTACAAATCTATCAGATAACAGCGCTGTCATTTTAAAACGCAGTACTAAATGACCAGCCATGTCTCGACATTATGCATGCTTTCTTTTAACTCATGTTAATAGTTTGTACCTTTTTACCCATATTGAATAGGATAGTATTGTAAGAGCAGTGAAATGCATCACCTTTCAGAGCGCAGGGCGCGAAGATAGCAGAATCGACAAACTTTTAGCGCAAAAAACATGCGCTAAAAGACCACAGCTGACTAACATAAAGGAGCAATATAATGAAAGCTATGTGTGAAAAAGTCATTCCATCTCACAATTGTTCATGGCGCTATTGCCTCTATCAGCTGGACGAAATTCCTTTTAACTGGCATTACCACCCTGAATATGAAATTTGCCTGACCCTAAATAGCCAGGGCATGTGTCACATTGGTGACCATATCACGCCATACGACGACTACGACCTGGTACTGATGGGGCCCGAACTGCCCCATACGTGGCAATCTCAAGACAATACAGATGGCAGTCAGCACATTGTTCATGTGGCACAGATCCCAGCCCCCTGGCTACAACAGCAAATGCAGCAAAATCCTGAGTTACAGGGATTGCATACTTTATTAGATCATGCCAAATGCGGGCTAAGCTTTAATAAGAAAACAGCTAAAAAAAGCGAAAAGCTCTTCAATAAAATGCAAAATGCGTCGCCAATGGAACGCTATATCTTACTCTTTCAGCTGCTCAACCTGATGACAAACAGCCCCTATCAAACGCTGTCGACCATGGAGTTTAGTTTTGCCAAACAGCTGGATCCTGCCAAGGATAAGTTTGATCATGTGATAAATTATATCTACGACAATTACACTGAATCTTTGAGTGCAGAACTGCTGGCCAGACAGGCCCACATGAGTACCAATCATTTCCACCGCTTCTTTAAAAAGCGCACAGAGTGTACAGTGACTGAGTTTATTAATCAGCTGAGGATCGCCAAAGCTTGTAAGCTGCTACTCAAAACCAAAGCCCCAATCACTGTAATAAGCGACCAGTGCGGCTTTAATAATTTATCAAACTTTAACCGCCGCTTTCTTGCAATCAAGCAATGCACACCCAGCCAGTTTCGTGCCCGGTTACAGCAAAAAGCGCTTATTTAATATACGGTTCAGGCTAAGGTAAGGATTCGCTTATATGATAGGCGCGGTCTAACTATAATAACTAAGGATGAACCCATGCCGCTACTGACTTCACTTACCCTCACACCGCTGCTTGCAGCCAGTGTACTTTCAACCCCCGCGACCTTGCCTGCCTGCCAAAATGGACAGGCGTGTACCATGGCGGTATATAGCGAGCGCACACAACAATGGCAATTTATAAACCAATCGCGCGCGGAGCAAGCGTATACTCCCTTCTCTACTTATAAAGTGCCTAATACACTGATCTTACTAGATACGCAAACCATCAAACCCGGACAGGGTTACCAGATAGATTTGGATACCTATCCGGCTAAAAAATGGTGGTTTGACGCCTGGCGCAAAGAGTCAATCACCCCACAAGACGCATTCAGGTATTCAGCACTGCCTTTATATCAGACCTGGACCAACTTGCTGAGCAAGCCTGTGATGCAAAAGTACCTGGATGACTTTAACTATGGCAACCGTGATATCAGCGGGCCTCACGATAAGTTCTGGCTCAACAGCAGCATTAAAATCAGTGCTGTCGAGCAGGTCACATTTCTACGTCGGTTACAGACCCAAGCTTTGAAACTTAAGCCTTCGACCTATCAGGCATTTGATACGATTTTCTTACAGGAGCAGACGACCAATACCAAGCTTTATGCAAAAACGGGAACCGGACCGGTCGCCAAAGGTAAGTACATAGGCTGGTATGTTGGCATTGTTGAGAACAGCCAAGGACGTCACTATTTTGCTTTTAATATGGATGCCAAGAACTTTAAAGAAGTCGCATCCACCCGGGTCGAAATCGCCAAAGCTACGTTGAACAAGATGGGCGTTTTATAACTTCAATCAGAAAAACTAAGTTCCTAGCTCTATGGTGCGGCAGGTTTACCCGGTAATGGGGTGTTTTGTATACACAATAGTAGGGAACAAAAGCGGCTTGTATCAGTTACAACACAAGCCGCCACCACTCAGAGAATCACCATCAAGCGACTTTTCGCAATAACCCTTGAGTATTTTGACGCATAGTATGTGCCACCATAAAATAGCCGATTAAAGCCACAAAAGTAGCGCCTGACACTGGCCCCAGTATCCACACATACGGGTGCAGCCTACCATCCACACCAAACAATTGCTGCTGGATAACAAACAGGGTGATATCACTGACCAGCGCAGCAACGAAACCTGCCAGCGCGCCCAACAACAAGAACTCATACAGGGTAGCCAGTTTAATCAACTTACCCCTGGCACCAAGTGTGCGTAAAATCACCACTTCCTGCATTCGCTCAGCCAGACTGGCTTGTACCTGAGATATCAAGACCAGGGCACCGCTTATCAACACAATGGATAGCACAAAACCAATTGCCAGGGACACCTGAGCAATCATAGATTGTACCTGTGCGATATTGTTCTTGATGTCTATCATGCTCACAGTCGGATACTGCAATAACAATCGGCTAATCGGGCGAACATGGTTATCCTCCAACTTGGCCGCCGTAAAATAAGTCACCGGCAGACGCTCGGCCATAGCAGAGTTAAAAATCATCACAAAGTTAGGCTTAAGTGTTCCCCAGTCAACACTGCGAACGCTGGTTACTTTGGCTTCAAAGATCTGCGTATTGACCAAGAATGTCAGCGTGTCTCCAAGCTCAATACCAACCCGCTCCGCTGTGCCTTCAAACACAGAAACCTGCAATTCATCTGTTTGCTCAAACCACTGCCCTTCCAGAATTTCGTTGCCATCCGGTAAAGTATCGCTCCAGGTCAGGTTCAGCTCACGACCAACGCCATTACGGGCATCTTCTTGTTGCTCCTCACCTTCCTGCTTAGATACCCGACGGGCAAATGCTTCGCCGTTTAAGGCATTAACGCGGCCCCGAAAGACCGGGTAAAATGCCTCATGATGAATACTTTGCTCAGCAAAGAAGGTCTTGAATTGTGCAACGTCACGCTCTCCAATGTTAATTAAAAAGGCGTTGGGTGCATCTTCTGGTACCTGCATCTGCCAGTCAGAGATCATGTCATTTTTGAGCACAAACAGGAACAACATCAATTTAATAGCCAGCGCAAAACTAATCAGCTGAATGGCGTTTGCATTGGCGCGTTTTTGCAATGTTGCAATCGCCAGAGACCAACTGTTGCCCGGGCTCAGCCCCAATTTACGACCCGCACTAAAGAACAGTCGGGACAAGCCAAACAGCACGCCCATCAATGTCGCAGTACCTGCAAACAATAACAGTGTGGTTTTAATGTCCCCGCTGAACAGCCACATCAACATGAAGATGGTACCCACCGAAAGCACCATATGCACCCGGCTGACCGCCAGCTTATCGCCCAAACTTCTTCTGAGTACACGCAGTGGGGGAATATCAAACAAATCCAACAAAGGTTTAAGAGAAAACATCAGCGCGCACACGACACCAATGGCAATAGACAACAGCCAGGGTCTGGGCCCGGCGAGAGGTAGTTCATTGGCAACAAAACTGGTCAGGTAGTCAACCGCCACTTCCTGTAAGCCATAACCAATTGCCAGACCAATCGCCAGAGAGCTAACGGTTACGAGCGACAGGTGCATCAGGAAGATACGCTTAATTGTCCCGCGACTACCACCCAAGGTTTTCATCATGGCAACAGGGTCATACTGACGCTCACAATAACGTTTTGCAGACACCGCCATCGCCACCGCTGCGAGCATAATGCCGAATAGGCCAGCCAACAGTAAAAACCGCTCGGAGCGCTCAAGATTCTCACCCAATGGTGACTGCCGGTCTTTGATCCCTTGCCAGCTCTGGTTTTCTCTGAGCCGAGGCTTTAGCCAAACATAATAATCTTTGAGTAGCTGTTCATCGCCTGCAAACAGCAATCGATAAAACACATCGCTGCCTGCCTGAACCGCTTGTGTAGTCGGGATATCGGCAATATTCAGTAACACACGCTTGTTACCTGCCAGTGAGAAAAATGCTGCGTCAGGCTCCTGTACCAAAACCTTAGTCACGGTAAACATACCCGCACCAATTTCGACTTTATCGCCCACTTTGAGTCCGAGGGTGTGAAACAGCCCCTCACTCAGCCAGGCTTCCCCCTTACCAGGTGCCGCAGCAATGTCGTATCGCTCTGCATCCAATGCGTCTCTGAGGGTGATTTTGCCACGCAGAGGGTGGTTATCGCTTACCGCTTTAATCGACCCCAGCACCAATTCGTCACCCACAAAGAGCATAGAGTCAAAATAAATGTTTTGTGCCGTTTGCAGACCGAAATCCTGCGCTACCTTGAGGTAACTTTCATCCAGTTCATAGTTACTGGACAGACGACGGTCGGCTGCAATAAAGTCGGCCGATTTTTGTTCAATGTTAAGTCGGATGCGCTCTGTCACTGAGCTTAAGCTAAAGACCGTCAACACCGCCAATGCAATGGCGGCGAAAATGATGGTCAGCTCACCTCGACGCAACTCTCGGAAAAATAATCTCAGCGCCAATCTAGCCCACATTTACTGCCACCCCTTCTCCATCGCGGATCTTTGCCAACTGACCACCCTCGATATGGATAATGCGATCACACTGCTTAGCCAGGTCTTCGTCATGTGTGACCAAAATAAGGGTTGTGCCGTGTTGTTTATTTAAGTCAAACAGCAGGCTTTCGATTAAATGACCGTTTTTAGAGTCCAGGTTTGCGGAAGGCTCGTCAGCAAACAGAATTTTTGGCGTACCGATAAATGCACGCGCTATAGCAACTCGCTGCTGCTCACCGCCAGACAGCTGAGAAGGATAATGACCCACCCGATGCGACAGCCCTACTTTTTCCAACAAGGCTTGTGCCTGCTCTCGGGCATTTTTTTCACCCGCAAGCTCGGCTGGTAACATCACATTTTCCAGTGCTGTCAAACTCTGAACCAGCATAAATGACTGAAACACAAAGCCGACTTTCTCAGCCCTGAGTCTTGCGCGTTGCTCTTCATCAAGGCGATGTAGCGCCTCACCATCGAGATAAACCTCTCCCTTGCTGGCAATGTCTAGTCCCGCCAGTAAGCTGAGTAACGTTGACTTGCCCGAGCCAGAAGTGCCAACCACTGCAACTGATTCACCTGACTTGACAGAAAAATTGATATCGCTAAGGATAGTGAGGTCACCTTCAAAGGTACTGACGGTTTTACCCAACTCCTTAACCTGAATAATATTTAACTGAGAAAGCACTGACATGATGCGATTTTTCCTACAACTGGTGGTATTGATCTTCGGCACACTTTTCGTCTTAAAAGCGAACGCCAACGATACCAAAATTATGATCATAGGTGATAGCTTAAGCGCCGGTTATGGTCTCAAACAAGCACCGTCCTGGGTTAATTTGTTACAAAATAAATACGAGGCAGAGCAAAAAGCGATCACTTTGGTGAATACCAGCGTCTCGGGCCAGACTACGGATAATGCGCTGCTCACGATCGACAAGCAACTAGAGAGCCACCAACCGAGCCACGTGCTTATCGAGCTAGGCGCCAATGATGGATTGCGAGGATTTCCGCCTAAACTGATCCGCAAACATTTACGCGAGCTGGTAGAAAAAAGCCAGGCAAGTGGCGCCAAAGTCGCTTTAATGCAAATCCACATTCCACCAAACTATGGCAAACGCTACAGTACCCTGTTTGCCGACAGTTACCCATTGGTGGCCGAACAAACTGGCGCCTATCTGATGGAGTACTTCATGTTACCCATCGCAGCAGATCGCAGCCTGATGCAAAACGATAACTTACACCCCAATGCTGAAGCTCAGCCAATTATCCGGGACTTTATGTACGAACGCATTGCACTGTGGTTGCAGAAATAATACACAGGACCCGCCTTTTCCTTTAACCAACTCAACTTGCTCGCCTGACATACAGTGACACTGAACAGGCGAGTATTCCTGCAACATTCAGACGCTTTTTATTGCCAAAGACAGGCCAACACGCTCGTATCAGGAGCGTTGATAAACTCTCCACTAAGCTAAAACCGCTTGCAAACATGATGCTTTTGAAGACCGCGAACTAAATAATCCATCTTCTTTTACATCGTACCTCAAAACACAACAAACGAATTCTGTCTCCTGTCAGTGTTTACAAAGAACAACAAAAACAAAGCCATACAAAAGTTTGTACCGAGTACATAGAAACCCACTATAACAGACCAAGAAACCCGCAAAAAGAAACAATAAATAAACATTTGCAACAATTATTTTAATTTGTATACTGAATGAACAGTTAAGAGCTTTAGCTCTATTAAACACCAATAATGCAACAAAAAAGGATTATTTATGACACGCCTTTGCGCAGTGCTTGGCGCCGGAGTTGTTACCTTGTTTAGTACACAAGCCGCAGCTTCTATCGAGTCTCAAGCGCTACTAAATCAGCAGCACCTTTGGTCACAGTTACCAACAGCGGCTCAACCAGAACACACCTCTCTGACAACTAAGGCTCAGCGTGTAACTACTGCATTGACCTATCGGCTAGAAAAAGTCGCGGGTACGCAGCCAAAGTACGAGCACTACCGGGCTTACTATCAGGGCAAACCTGTACTTGATAGTCAGCTGGTTATCGCGCGAGATACCCACGGCAATGTTATTCAGAGCATGGGCAAGCTACTTAGTGGTGAAGTTAAAGTCGCTGAGCATGCCACAGGCCACCAGCCAGACCTCGCAGCAAGCGTTGCAAATCATTATCAGGACGATCACTCGAAAATTAATGAGTCAAACTCTGCGTATTTAGTTGTAAACGGAAAGTTACTTAACGTGACAGTTATCGAGGTCAACCGTAAAGGAATTCAGGAGCAGCTCGTTGTCGACAGCGCACAAGGCACCGTGATCCGTCATCATTCTAGTGCGTCCTTCTATTCAAAAGAAACCGTTTCGGCAAACCCTGTACTGGATAATAGCTATGTACCCGGAGGTGGGATAGGCGGTAATGATAAACTAGGCGCGATCTGTTATTCCCCGCAGCCAGACAGCATGGCAGCCTGTACGGCGTATCAGTACGACGAATTCACACCTGTCGGACAACGCCTGCTATTTACTGACACCAATCCCAATGCCATTTTTGCCCAATTTGGCGGATATCCCTTAGTCGTCAAAAAAGAGCTGGATTCATGTACGCTCGAAAACCCCTACCTGAGCACTTTTGATGCCAGAAGCTCAGATACGAACCCGGTGTCATACTCCTGCGGAGCAAACAACGAGGACTTTGATGTCACTAAGGTAACCAGCAACTTTGATACTTGGTTCACCTACAGCCATGCCAGCGAAGCGCATTTCAATGCGGGTGTTGTGATGCAGTACTTTCACAATCAATTTGCGGACTTATACCCAAACCAGTCCTCAGACTGCTCAAGCAATGGCTATTGCATCAAGCCACTTAAACAAAAAGTACATAGCAACACCATATTTGGTACCAATAAAGCGTTCTGGGACGGCGAGTTTGTCAACTATGGTTCCGGTGATGGCTATTATTTCTATTCACAAGCCACGCTAAGTATTGCTGCACACGAGATAGGCCACGCCATCACCAGCTGGAACTCAGGTATAGGTGCTGAAGGCATAGATGGTGCCATTAACGAGGGCTTCTCTGATTTAGTGACTATCGCTGTTATGGACTACTTTCAGAGTCAGGCCGATGGCGCTTACAGTCAGTCAGAATACTTCACCAAACAATTTACTGAGCAGGCAGGCCAGTACGGCCAAAACCGTAAATGGTGGTTTGGCTGGGATGCCATCTATGCCGATCAGGGCGTCCGCTTCTATGAATTACCCTCCTGGGACGGAACCAGTATCGACCATGTCGCTGATTTCTCGACGGGCAAAACAGAGCATGCCAATGGTGGTGTGCTACGCAAAGCTTTTTACGAGCTGGTAAAAACTAAGCATTGGTCGATTCAGGATGCCTTCAAAGTGTTTTTGCGCGCAAATACAGCAGGCTGTATGTTTCCTAATATGAGTATGGATGAATACGGCTACTGTCTGGCTGCACAGACACCCTTCATCGATATCTCAGGTAAAAATGCAGACCAGCGTAAAGCCGATATTACAGATGTTTTGTTAGGCGTCGGCATTGTAGCAGACAACAACTTGTCAACGCTAAACGCCAACGCCCGTTTTAGTTATAACGAATTAAGCTATGATATCAGCCACCTGGCGATTGATAACATAGAACAAATCCATGCCGATTGGGGCGATGGTACTGGCAGTACCTGGCGTAAGAGTGATAATCAGCCTATCTATCCTTTTTTACAGCAAACACACACGTTGCCGCTCGATATTCTGGCACGTGCCTCTGTAGAAGTTCAGTTCAGTGATAACAATATCAGCACAGCTTATCGCCACTTCTTTAGCCGTGCTGCTGACGTAAACTGCCCGCCATATCTGAATTCTCCTCAGGTGCATACCAATAGTCTAAATATTGCCACATATGGCATCAATAACATCACCGGAGAATATTTATCAGAGGTTGGAAATAGAATTCCGCTTGCCCGACAACGCAGTTACGGCCTTATTTTCGACAAAGATCTTAGCGGTAAGAAGCTCACGGTACTGTTTGATTCGGATAAAGACGGAGAATTCTCCTATACCGAGAAACTAATTGGCAATGCCACCATCTCAAGCAATAGCGCCGCTTTTGAACTAAGCAATGCCATCCCGCCGGGAATAGGTTTGATGCGTATCGCTATCTCAGATGATAAATACTCTTACATTCACAGTTGCGGCGTGGTAGATGCAGGCCAGGTCATTGACGTTATGATTGATGTAGACTCTCCGAACCTGCCGATCATTGCTGACTTTAGCTATCAAATCCTGGAAGGGAACAAAGTTAAATTCATCAATAACAGTACAGCCAATCAGACTAAACAGCCGGGTTACAGCTGGCAGTTTGGGTTTGATAATCAAACCAGTAGTGACGAAAACCCAGTGGTTCAATTTCCTGAGAATGGCGGGACGTTCAATGTATCGCTGACCACACGTTATCAGGATGGCAGTGACAGTCATACCAGCAGCCAGGTTTTGATATTGCAACCGGTTTCAAGCTGCAGTACAGGCATTACCGACCCAAGCAATGCAGGCGTTTTGTACATCGACAAGCTGACATTCAATTATTACTCAACTGTATTGCATGAGGTGCCTGAAGTAACCGGGTACAATGCGTCAGGGTATAACTTTACTACTGTGAACAACTTCTCGCGCAGCGACAATTCATACCTGACCGTGGTTGGCTCGACCAACTTCCTCCCACGGTCCACCATAAATAACCTGTATGGTAACAATCAAATTGGCGCGCGTTTCACAGTCTGGCTGGATAAAAACCATGATGACACATTCAGTAAAGACGAAGGTCACAATGGTAGCAATGATTACAGCTATGACTACTACACCACAGATTGTCATTCCCGCACAGACGGAATTGAGTATTGCCGTGTCACGTCAAGCAAAATCATACGCCTCCCCTGGGTGAGCAGAGACAAACTGTTCACCTTAAGAGCCAAATTTGAGGAAAACCCTCAAAACCCACTAAAGCAGGATGCTTGTAAATCCTTCACTTACGGAGAAGTTGAAGACATTCAATTCAAAATTACTAGATGGTAATTAACACCTTGTGCTCGCAGTTATGTAGATAGGATTTCTCCCTATCTACGAGCCTTTTTAAAATAAACTAAAAGGAAAATTGTATGAAACTGGTTAGCCTAGCAGTTGCCGCTGCACTGGGAGGAGCTTCTTTTGCTTCTATCTCAGCGCCTCTTACTCAAGAAACCGAGCGCTTCCCTGAACGCATCGTCAAATTTCAGCAACTCGGTGAATTGGATCAAGCCAAGCAACGCCTTGCGAGACACGGCATTACAGAAAAAAATCGCCCGTTTCTGTTTCGATCTTTGGAAGAAACACTAAACCGTAAAGCCAATCAGCCAGAAATGGCAGGTATCATGTCGACAGCTCAGTCATCAGACTGTCAAACAGGCAAGCTTTGTTCATTCTTCAAGCACATGGGCCTGCGCTCAATGACCCGCCAAGACGGACAGGAATACCTGGTATTAACCGCGGTCAACAGTGAATTCAGTACCACTTACTACACCTATATCGACCTGACCCTGATGAATGAAAAAGGTGAAGAGCTGGTCATGCCAAGCTTCAACGAGTTTTTTGGCCAAGGGACATCCGATCAACCACAAAAGCGCGTCAGTGTTGCCTCAGTTGGTCGTATGGAAGATGTACTACCGAAACTGATTAACTCCGAACGCATCTTTGCAGATGCATACCTCACCGTGTCATATGAGGGAGCCAATGGTCAAACAGTCACTGAAATTCGTACATCCGTTATTGAATATTCACCAGAGACCTTACTGGCCGATCTAGGGGTGTATAAAACCAATGGTGCCACGGCGAAGATGGCAACTCTAAACAATACTGAAGCAGGCTTAGCAACCACTTTACCCGATGGCTATGCCCGCACCACTACCAGCATATTAGAAAATGAAATCACACATCCCGTTGATGTCAAAGAGCGTAACGAAGCGGATCCCAGTCTGAACCGCATCAAAGTGTGTCTGAATCGTAAATATCAAGACTGTGATTACGAAGCCATGTATGCCCAGGGTACCCCGAATGAGCAATTAAAGCTCCTTATCCCCTTTAGTGGTTTCCGTGAAGTGATGGGGGAGGTCACTAAGATCTATACGCCTGAATGGCATCAACTGGCTGTCAGTTATGATCCAAATACAGGTGCAGGTACTAAGTCACTGATCAAAGATGCACAGGGTCAGCCCGTTACAGACAAGCCTGATGGACTGCACTATGGTTCCGAAATCTATATTCAAACACGTGAAGGTGGCGGTGCGTCACGTATCGGAGACGATTACAAAGCATCTGATGCAATCAATCTGTTCTCTGACTACATCACGCTGCAAAAAGGCGTCAAGGATGTAGGCGGTGTTGACTACCCTTATACACGTATGTCCTGGAATATCCCAAGAAACATGGGCGTCTTCGGCGATGCGACCTTATATGGCCGTTACATGGATGCACATTGGATCATGAATCTGGCAGTTGAAGTAGAGCAACAACGTGGCCCACGCGTTATGACACGTCACTTTACTTATGTGATCGGCAGCTCAGATATGCCAGAGAGTAACTGGAAAGACATCAAACATCCACCGATGCAGGTGGTCTACAGTTGTCTGGCCAAAGGCTCACTGATCACGCTAGCCAATGGTAAGCAGCTGCCAATTGAACAACTCAGTGTCGGTGACTCCGTGCTGGGTGCCAGCCAGTTTGCACCAGATCAGCACATCCCGCTTGAAATCGAAGACATTTCTGTGGGTGTCGAACTGATCCCAATGGTCAAGCTAACGACTGCCTCTGGTAAAACTCTGCTGCTAACTGAATCACACCCAGTTGTGACAGTTTCAGGTTTATCTGCCTGGGCTAACAAAATAAAAACAGGCGATCAAATCCGCACCCAAAGTGGTATTGAGATGATCACCGCCATCGAAGAAGTGAAGTACAGCGACAATGTTTACAACCTCAAGCTGAAACGCACTGACACAGATGAGACTCACGTCACTGGCGAAACCTTCACCATGTTTGCAAATGGCCTGCAAGTTGGTGATCTCGCAATGCAAAGTGACAACGAGTTCTCTGACAGTGAAATCACCACAGAGGATGTGCTCAACAACCTTCCTGAAGCCTGGCATCAGGATTACTTCAATAGTCTTAAAGACTAAGGTTCAAGCGAATAGAGGCCCTGCGGGCCTCTCATGGAGAGATCAAACATGAACTACGCAAAACTCATTCAAGTCACACTGGCCTGTGCGACTTTGCCAGCGCTTGCCACATCACACCCTGCGCCGACTAAGCTGAGCGAGATACATGGGCAGGCAGCAACCTCCAATGTGGTTGACCTGGCGCCACTCGGCACGGCTTATCAGAGTAAAGGTGACGTGTTACTCGGGTTAAAGTCAGTCGATGGCCAAACCGTCGAGCACCTTGGCAATACCAACATTGATTTTCGTGTGGGTGTTGACCTGGGCTACGAGCAGGCATTAAAACTGATTGACGGAAAAGTTGACGCAGGCTTTAAGTTTCCAGCTGTACGAGTTGATGCCGGTGCCAACTATGCCAAAGACATAAGCGCCGACAAATACACCGGCACCTATACCGTATATTCCTCAATAAAGCCCAAATCCCGGATCCTAATGCCGTCAACCGATGCTGGCTATCAGCCAACACAGGCTGCATTGGATCTGGCACAGGCCTACCCGGGTAATAAGGCGGCAAACCTTGGTGATGGGTTTATACAAGGCTTTGCCTATGGCTCCAATGTAGTGATCAATATGAAAATTGATTATCGCAACGAGAGCGATAAACGCACCATTGGTGGTTATCTGAGCGTGGACTGGATAGGCAAGGTCAAAGTCGATGGCCAGCTGCAAAAGCTGGACGATGAGAAACGCCAATCCGTTAAAATTACCATCAGTGGCTATCAAAGTGGCGGCGAGCCAAATCGCCTGCTACAGATCATCCCAAATGGGATCATGAGCTGTACTTTGCTGAATCCTGAACCTTGCTTCAACCTCTTTGAATCTGCGGTCAATTATCTCAAAACGGATTATATCAACCAGTTTCAGTCACTGGACGACTTCAATGTGACAGACACTTATGTTGCAAGGTATCTGGACTCTGGTTCCAACTTACAGCAATTGATCCCGGCCCAAGGATACGAAGCCATAAACTATCTCACTAAGTTAGTGGTTAAAGAGCTGACTTCGCGCTGGATTGAGGAACGTCTCACCTATCGCCGAGCCAAGAACTTGCAGCGCTACTACGCCTCTCAGTTTAACGCTGGACAACTCAATCAACTGTCAGAAATAGAAACAGCCAGCCGGGCTAATGCCAACCTGTTTGCCGACCTGGTCGATTATTGTGAGCGCAACCCAGAGGGCAACTACTGCATCGATTACGAAGCCGCTAACCTGGCTTACTATCGCGATTACAGTGCCTACAGTGATGTTTTGAAGTAAGGATACACAATGATGAATACGTTATTTAGATTATCTCAGGTTGCCGTGCTCTGTGGCCTCACACTCACCACCAGCAGCGTCTCAGCCAATACGATTGAAGAAGCCAATTTTAACGAACTGGGCGATATGCTCACTGTGGCAGAAGCCAAGGGTCGCTATGACTGGCTGAAAAAATGTTACGACGGGCTACTTGTCGAAATGTGGGAACAGATGTATGACTCCCGCGAGATCATCAGTAAAGAAGAAAAGCTCAATCAACTCAAGCAACTGTGGCTTTCGGATTCAGCACTTGCTGCCGGTAATGCGCAATACCCGACCTTCGCCAATGAAGACTTTACCAACCCATACGGCTGGTATGCCGGCACTAGCCAGGATCAAGCCTGTACCACTATGCCACCGGAGTACAAAGCGATTGCACTCAAAACCACAGTGCTGACCAATAAGTATTGCGCAAACAACAGTTACGACAATGAGTGGGAGTGGATAGAGCAAGTCAAAGTAGATGACTTTATTCACGCGTCAGGGAGCACAGCACACACGCTCGTATCTGGTAAGGTCCTCAATTTGCGGGCCAATCGTGACGCCAATGTCGAGATAAAACCGGGTTTACTGGACCCGAACTACCCAACTTTGCTGGCAGCGCGAGTTTGGGTTGACTGGAACCACAACGGCCAGTTTGACAACGATGAGCTGGTACACAACAGCACCACTGGCAATACAGTGAAATTCACGTTGTCAGTTCCTGACAACACACCCGATGGTGTCACCCTGATGCGCGTCGCGCTGGATGCAGGAGGCGGCTCAGACAATGCCTGCACCAATATTCAGTATGGTGAAGTTGAAGATTATATGCTCACGGTTCGTTAAGGAAAGATGATATGAAATCACTCTATTTATCTGTACTTGCAATGGCATTTGCAGGACACAGCATGGCCGATGAGCAAGCCAGTGCTGAAATCTCAAGCTCATCAGTGTCAGGCTCTGTGATCTCAGGCCTGATCAATGACCACGTGGCAATAGGCACTGCCTATGACAGTCAGAAAAAACGCTTTTTGAATGTCCAGCCGGTTGCAGGCGTCATTGATGAAAGCTACGGCAATACCGAGCTCAAATTTAAAACCGGTATTGATATGAGCTATGACGATGTGCTCAATACACTCAATGGTAGCGTTGATGTGGACGTCAACTTCCCGGTAGTCAGAGTCTCGGCAGGTGCGTCTTTAGCGAAAGAAATGGCGTCCAGCTCGTACTCAAGCTCTTATACTTTCAGTGCTTCCAGCACACCGAAAAAGCGCTTATTTCTGCCCAAAGATCAAAACTCAGGTTACGCATTAAGTGCGGTCGGTCAGGACATTGCGAACAATCATCAAACCAAATTGCAAACGCTGATTGGCGATGAATTTGTTACTGGTATTGAATACGGTGCCAACGTCCTGGTTAACCTGAAAATAGATTACGGTAGTAACCAGGATAAATCGGACATCGGCGGTTATCTGGATGTTGACTTGTATGGCGGAGTGTTCAACGTCGGCGGTCAGCTCAGATACCTAAAGGATGAAGTCAAATCTTCGGTTAAGATCACGGTACGTGCTATCCAGCATGGCGGCGACCCTAAACAGTTATTGACCATTATCCCGAATAACATCATTACCTGCTCACTGGACAATCCAACGCCTTGTTTTGACATGTTCTATGAGGCGGTGAAGTACGCTAAAAGTGGATTTAATCAACAGCTTAATTCACTGAGTGATTACAACGTGGTGCGCTACTACACCACCCGTTATGAAAACTCATCGTTGCCTTTGCGTGCACTGGTACCTGAATATCAGATAGTGCGAAATGCAACGAAGTGGTTGATCAGCGAGCTGGAAGATGACTTCAAACAGGCTATCTTAGATGAACAACGCGCCCAGAACCTGCTTAACAGCTACTATGCGTATTTACCCGAAGCACAGCGTACAGCCGTCGAGCGGATCAAAGATCTGGCCTACAACAATGCCTGGTTCTTCTTTAATGCCGCTCAGTTCTGCCGCGATAACCCTTTTGGTTATGCCTGTGAGAACAAGGTGCAGGAAATGAAAACCGCTTGCGAGCAACGTGGTAATGCCTGTCCTGCGGCATACGATGTCACTCAGCTTCAGTTACCCAGTAATGATGAGTTTGACTGGAAGCAATGTGAACTTGCGCGCCAGGAAGCGGTCAGGGCCGGGATGGTCAGCGAAGAAGACAGCGCACGCTTCAGAAACCTGCGCTGGGCACCTACTTTCATCGACGTCACAGCACCCGCCCGAGGGATACTGAATTGGCGTTTATGTGAGGGCGCATTAACCACTTACGGTACGGCATTTGCGCAATAACCTGCCATACTTAATCGCAATGTGCTTATGCACATTGCGATTTCTATTCAGGGAGCGGATATGAAAAGCTTACTCACGATCCTGGCGCTGAGCTGCACTTTCGCAGCACATGGCCAGATTTATTATAGCGAACAAGTCGGTGCAAATGATCTTGGCAGAGCATTTGATCCCACCATGCACAAGGTAAACCATGCTTGTCTGCAGGGCACACCAGTGCAACACTCAGAACAAAGTGGCAGCCTGGATTATTTCCAGCGCGTCGATGAAACCTTTATCAAGCGTCGCACGTTTGGAGAGGTACATGGCGGCGTTAACTTGTTTATCATCGCAGGCAGTGTATCTACCTCAATGACACACCGAAACGCGACGGATCAGCGCACGTTAACGTCGCAATTGCACCTTAAGTTTGACGAGGGCTACAGTACGTTAGAAAACCGCCAGGTAAAATCGGGGGTGGACCTGAAGGACTGTGGCAGCCACTTTGTTTATCAGATCAACTATGGGCGCGACC
Organism: Pseudoalteromonas rubra; assembly: GCF_001482385.1. Taxonomy (NCBI): domain Bacteria; kingdom Pseudomonadati; phylum Pseudomonadota; class Gammaproteobacteria; order Alteromonadales; family Pseudoalteromonadaceae; genus Pseudoalteromonas; species Pseudoalteromonas rubra. Next base: position 1,176,123 of record NZ_CP013612.1, on the reverse strand, counting down.
TGTTCGTCAACACCCGGCTGCACTTTAGGACAGAAGAAGACTACAAGCGATTTGTCATTAAAATAAAGATACGTTTGTTGTTCTTTAAAAAAACCATTACCAAAGTCAAAGAAATCGAAAAGTATGCAGAAAATGCAGTATTCAGCGTCGATGTCAATTCCAATGGCCCGCTGCCTGCGAAATTGCAACAGCAACTCAATGAACAACCTACCTATTGCCGGGGCGGCAACATCACCCCTTGTCTGCAAACCCTGGAAAGCCTGGTGGCCTATAGTTTCGACCCGAACGGCTTGATGCTCGATTTAGCCGATCTGGATAAAGTTCCCCGCAGTTTTGTGGTGAAAAGCTATCAGGATTCTGGCCACTACGGGGGGGCTGACTGGCAATCAGTGATGAGCAATACCCTGTATGAGGCGACCTGGCGATGGGCTGAGCATCAGTATGGTGAAGCAGTCAGGCACCTGGAGCGCACTAAAGCCTTTCTAACCGTCGCTACGGACGCTGAAAAGCCTGCATTGGAAGCACAATTTGAGGCAGCTCAAATAGCCCTCAACGATGCCGAAATACTACGTCAGACCTGTCTGACATCACCCTGGTTAAGTCAGTGCGGTCCCTGACTCTCCCTTTCAAATACACCTGAGTGGCTAACCGGCTTGGCCACTTTTCAAGCCCGGACTTATTGGACAACCTTTCCTCCAGGTCAAGTTATCTCTCAATCTGCATAATTACAACTTTCCCTGATACAGGCCTTTTCGTCGAATGAGCACTAAATCTCTAATTCAGTGGCACCGTGCAGGAACATGGCACGCAGTCGCTCTGCCCATTGAGCAATCAACTAATAGAGTACAGCACTGAGAGTTCATCTGAGCAACGAAAATCCATTAAACACAAAAGCCAAATAAAGATGTTTCATATGAAATACAATAATTAACATTTAAGTCGCCACCATCAATCTCCCGGATAATGTTAATACGAGTAGATAACACACTCTTACATGTATAAATGTCGAAACGAAAACACAAGAAACAAACTTTAACTAATTAAAATCAATAAAGTACAAAAATTAACATTCAGAGATTAACTCATATTTACACCCTATTGTTAACCAGCACAACCCCCCCGAGTGGAACACTAAATGTACTTTATCAACAATGAATTTACCTCATATACTAATCCAACACCAAAGAGTTCACGTTTGAATTAACTTTCTTGCAACAGATAAGGACAATTTTATGAAACGCCTTGGCACTATACTCGGCGCTGGTTCGATTATGTTATGCAGCACACACGCATCAGCCTTGATCGAATCACATGCGCTTCTTAATCAGCAGCACCTATGGACGCAGCTTCCGACCACTGCGCATGCCCAGGCGCCTGACGCCTCGCTATTGTCAGCACATTCACACACCAGGCTATCCTATCAATTGGAAAAAGTGGTCGGAGAGCAACCCCAATATGAGCACTATCAAGCTTATTTTCAGGGGATACCCGTACTGGACAGTCGGTTAGTCGTCGTACGTAATAAACAGGGCAAGATCATCCAGAGTATGGGAAAATTACTAAGTGGTCCCGTACACCTTGTGGATCTTGCTGCACAGCATAAAATTGACCTGTTGCGAATTGCGTCCGAGCTCTATGCTGGAAAGCAGCCAGAAATTGACAGTACTTCAAAGGCTTATCTTATCTCTCAGGGTAAGCTATTAAGCGTGACAGTCTTACAGGTTCGCCACAACGGACTCAAAGAGCAACTCGTCATCGACAACAGCCAGGGCACCCTGATTCGACGTCAATCGTCTGTTTCATTTTTCACTTCACCAAACCTGAACGGCTATGTTGCAGGGGGTGGAATAGGAGGAAACGATAAGCTCGGTGCTATCTGTTATTCACCACGACCAGACAGCATGCAGGCCTGTACCGCGTATCGCTTTGACGAATACACCCCGATTGGAAAACGATTGATGTTCTCAGACAAGGACCCAGGTGCAATCTTTGCTCAATTCGATGGTTATCCGCTAGTCGTAAAAAAAGAACAGGATATCTGTCGACTGGAGAACCCTTACCTGACCACTTTTGACGCCAGAAACAACGACACCCAGGCCGCGTCTTACGCATGCGGTAGTAACAATGAAAACTTCGATAGTGTCGCGGTAGATGATAACTTTTACACCTGGTTCAGCTACGACCCTGCTACCGAAGCACATTTTAATGCAGGTCTAGTTATGCAGTACTTTCACAAACAACTCGCACGCCTCTATCCGTCACAATCTTCGAATTGTGCCTGGAATGGATACTGCATTAAACCTCTCAAGCAAAAAGTGCATAGCAACACCATTCACGGCCCCAACATGGCTTTCTGGGATGGTGAATATGTCAACTATGGCTCTGGCGATGGATACTATTTTTATTCACAAGCCACTTTGGGCATTGCTGCACACGAAATTGCTCATGCTATCACGAGCTGGAATGCTGGCATTGGGCCAGAGGGAGTTGACGGAGCCATCAATGAAGGCTTTTCCGACCTCGCGACCATTGCCGTACTAGACTACTTCCAAAGCAATGCAAGCGGTTCGTACACACAGTCAGAGGCTTTTACAAAGCAATTTAATGAACAACCCGGTCAGTACAACCAAAACCGTAAATGGTGGTTTGGATGGGGCGCGATATATGAAGATCAGGCCGTTCGCTTCTATGAGCTCCCCTCATGGGACGGAACCAGTATCGACCATGCAACTGACTTTTCACTCGCCAAAACACCACATGCCAACGGGGGAGTACTACGTAAGGCTTTCTACGAACTGGTAAAAACTAAGGAGTGGTCAATTCAGGATGCCTTTAAAGTGTTCCTGCGCGCGAATACTTCTGGCTGTATGTATTCAACTATGAGCCTGGACGAATTCGGTTATTGTGTGGTTGCACAGGCCCCCCACATTAACATCAGCAACAAAAGCGCGATACAGCGCAAAGACGATATCACAGATGTATTACTCGGTGTCGGCATCGTCGCTGACAATAGCCTCTCGACTTTAGAAGCCAATACTCAAATCAGTTATAACGAAATAAGTTATGACATCAGCCATCTGAATATCGATTCAATTGAAAAAATTAGCGCACAGTGGGGTGATGGCACCAGCGATGAATGGCATCAAGGTGATAACCAATCCATCTACCCATACCTGCAACAAGCACATCAGGTGCCAGACGGCACGCTGGCAAGAGCGGTCATCACTGTCGAACTCTCTGGAGAAGATACGCGTTCAGCCTATCGTCACTTCTTTAGTCGGCCAGCCAATGTCAGTTGCCCTCCCTACCTGAATACATCAAAAGTGCATACAAGCACTCTGAAGGTCACGGATCATAATACCTATTTAACCAATGGTGAATACACCTCTTTGGTTGAACATCGCATTCCACTGGCAAGAAAGCGCAGCTACACCCTGACTTTTGACAAAGACCTGAGCGGGAAGAAACTAACGGTATTATATGACATCAACAAAAACGGACAGTTTGACTACACTGAAAAACTAGTCGGTGATGCGACTATCTCAGGCAACACCGCCACCTTTGAGCTAAACAGTAATATCCCACAGGGCATAGGCCTGATGCGCGTAGCAATATCAGACGTAAAGTACTCCTTTATCCACAGTTGTGGCGTTGTCGATGACGGCCAAGTGATAGATCTGATGATAGATGCAGACGCGCCAAACCTGCCTGTCATTGCCGACTTTAGCTATCAGCTGCTCGACGATAACCGGATAAAGTTCACGAACAACAGCACAGCTAATCAAGTTAAACAGCCTGTCTACCGCTGGAACTTTGGCTTTAACAATCAAACCAGTAATGACGAAAACCCAACCATTCAGTTTCCGCAGGACGGCGCTACATTCACCGTATCGCTCACTACTCGTTATCAGGATGGCAGTGACAGCGACACCACAACTCAGACACTAATCTTGCAACCTGTGTCCGGTTGCAGTGCTCATATTACCGAGCCCGCAAATGCAGACGTCTTTTATATCGACAAATTAACATTCAAAGATTACACCGGTGTATTACATACAGTCGATGAGGTAAGTGGCTTTAATACTTCTGGGTATACGCTCACAACGCTGAACGACTTTTCGCATACTGACAATTCTGTGATAACGATAGTGGGATCAACAAACTTATTACCCCGCTCAACAATAGATAGGTTGTATGAAAACAATCAAATCGGAGCGCGCTTTAGTATCTGGTTAGACAAAAACCAAGATGGTAAGTACAGCCATGATGAAGGGCATTTTGGTACCAACGACTATAACTATGACTATACCGCAACAGACTGCCAGTCCGGAGCAGGCAACATAGAATACTGCCGTATTACTTCAGCCAGACTGATCCGTTTACCCGCGGTGAAGCGAGGCAAAACGCACGAAACACTCACTCTGAGAACAAAATTTGAGGAAAACCCTCAATACCCCCTAAAGCAGGACGCTTGTAAATCCTTCACTTACGGAGAAGTTGAAGACATTCAATTCAAAATTACCAGAAGGTAACTATCACTTTGTGCTCGCAGTTAGCTAGGTAGCGTTCGCCTACCTACGAGCCTTTTTACAAACAATTTAAAAGGAAGATTGTATGAAACTGGTTAGCCTTGCAGTTGCCGCTGCACTGGGAGGAGCTTCTTTTGCTTCTGTGTCAGCGCCGATTATGCCAATAACTGAAAACTACCCTCAACACATCGCCGAATTTCAACAGTTAGGTGAATTAGAGCAAGCCAAACAACGTCTGGCCCGCCATGGTATCACTGAAGAAAACCGCCCTTTTCTATTCCGCTCTATGCGCCAAAGCATCAACAAAAAAGCGCTGAATAGAATGGGCGCAATGCATGCCCTGGCAACTGCTGACACTGTTCTTGAGCCTGTCTCAAATTTGGACTGTAACACCGGCAAAGTCTGTTCGTTTTTCAAGCACATGGGCATACAGTCTATGACGCAAGAAGACGGTCAGGAATACCTCATGTTAACCGCCGTGAATAGTGAATTCAGCAACACTTACTACACCTTTATTGACCTGACATTGCTGAATGAAAAAGGTGAAGAACTGGTCATGCCCAGTTTCACTGAGTATTTTGGTCAGGGCACCGCAGATGCACCCCAAAAGCGAGTCAGTGTCGCATCACTAGGCAATATGTCAGATGTACTGCCTAAACTGGTCAATTCTGAACGCATTTTTGCTGATGCATACGTCACCGTATCGTATGAGGGCCCTAATGGAGAAATCCTCACGGAAAACCGCAGCTCGGTGATCGAATATTCCCCTGAGACCTTACTGGCAGATCTGGGAATTCACAAAGCGTCCGATACTAACACGCAAATAGCAGCTACTCTGGCCAGCACAGCAGATAACTCAACGATAATGCCACCGGGATACGTCCGTAACGGCAAATCGATCTTGGAGAGTGAAATCACTCACCCCATTGATCAAAAAGAAATCAATACAAACGACCCTGACCAAAATCGCATTAAGATCTGCCTGAATCGTATGTACGACGACTGTGATTATGAAGCTGTATACGATTCAGGTACACCCAACGAAGACTTGAAATTGCTGATCCCATTCAGCGGTTATCGTGAAGTTGTAGGTGAGGTAACTAAAATTTACACACCTGAATTCCACCAGCTGGCAGTCACATACGATCCAGACACAGGCAAAGGTACAAAAACACTCATTACCGAAAAAGACGCGACCGGAAAAGAAAAGCCTGTTGTCAAGCAACCTGCCAATATCAAGTTTGGCTCTGACATCTTTATTCAAACCCGCGAAGGTGGCGGTGCGTCACGAATTGGCGATGATTACAAAGGCTCAGATTCCCCTAATGTGTTCTCAGACTATATTCAGCTGGAAAAAGGAGAAAAAGTCATCGGTGGCAATACATATCCATACACACGTATTTCATGGGATATTCCCAGAAACATGTCCGTGTTTGGCGATGCCAGTCTGTACGGCCGCTACGAAGATGCCCATTGGATCATGAACCTGGCAGTTGAAGTGGAGCAAATCCGTCGCAACAGACCAATGATCCGCCATTATACCTATATCATCGGCAGCTCAGATATGCCGCATTTTACCAACTGGAAAGACATTAAGCACCCGCCCTTACAAGTTGTATACAGCTGTCTGGCAAAAGGGTCACTGATCACCCTTGCCAACGGCAAACAGGTTCCGATTGAGCAGCTTAGTGTGGGTGATACTGTGCTCGGTGCCAGTCAGTTTGCGCCAGATCAACACATTCCTCTTGAAATAGAAGACATTTCTATTGGTGTTGAAGCCATTCCCATGGTCAAGCTGACAACCGCTTCAGGTAAAACCTTGCTGTTAACCGAATCGCATCCTGTCGTCACCGTCTCTGGCCTGTCAGCCTGGGCCAACAAAGTTGAGGCAGGCGATCAGATCCGTACACAAGGTGGGATTGAAATGATTACAGGCGTAGAAGAAGTGAAATACAACGATAACGTCTACAACCTGAAACTAAAGCGCACCAGCTCAGACGAAAAACACGTAACGGGCGAAACCTTTACCATGTTTGCAAATGGCTTCCAGGTCGGTGACTTAGCCACGCAAAGCGACACTGAGTTTTCCGACAGTGAAATCACGACCCAAGATGTGCTCAGTAACCTTCCTGAAGCCTGGCATCAGGATTATTTGAACAGCCTTAAGAACTAAGGATTAAGCGACAGGAGGTCCGCAAGGCCCTCCCATGGAGAGACCAAATATGAATTATGCAAAACTCATTCAAACCATGCTGGCGTTTGCAACTTTGCCTGCGCTTGCGGCTTCTCACACTATTCCTGCAAAGCTCAGTGAGGCACAAAGTCAGGCAGCAACGTCAAATGCCGTTGACCTCGCGCCACTCGGCACTGCCTTTCAAAGCAAAGGCAATATTTTGCTGGGGTTAAAGTCCGTTGATGGTAAAACAGTCGAACACCTGGGAAATACCAAGATTGATTTTCGTGTTGGCGTCGATCTTGGCTATGAACAAGCGCTAAAACTAATTGATGGTAAGGTGGATGCCGGATTCAAGTTTCCGGCTATACGCATCGACGCCGGAGCCAACTATGCTAAAGACATCAGCGCCGACAAGTATACAGGTACTTATACTGTCTATTCATCAGTTAAGCCCAAATCACGGATCCTGATGCCTGCTTCTGACACAGGTTATCAGCCCACTCAGGCAGCCTTAGACCTCGCACACGCCTACCCGGGAGATAAAGCCAAGAATCTTGGAGACGGTTTCGTACAAGGCTTTGCCTACGGCTCCAATGTCGTGATCAACATGAAAATTGACTATCGTAATGAGACCGACAAACGCACCATTGGCGGCTATCTGAGCGTGGACTGGATTGGCAAAGTCAGCGTAGATGGTGAGCTACAAAAGCTGGATGATGAAAAACGTCAGTCAGTCAAAATTACCATCAGCGGCTTTCAAAGTGGTGGCGACCCAAACCGCCTGCTGCAGATCATTCCAAATGGGATCATGCGCTGTACCTTGCTCAACCCCGAACCTTGTTTCAACTTGTTTGAATCAGCAGTCCATTACTTAAAAACAGACTACTTGCACCAATTCAACTATTTAGATGACTACAACATCACAGAGACCTATGTCGCTAAATACCTGGACTCAGGTGCAAGCGTGCAACAATTGATCCCCCAGCAGGGTTATCAAGCCACTAACTATCTGACAAAACTGGTCGTTAAAGAGCTCACAGCACGGTGGATTGAGGAGCGTCTAACGTATCGCAGAGCAAAAAACCTGCAGCGTTACTATGCAGCTCAGTTCAGTGGCGAACAGCTGCACCAACTGTCAGAAATTGAATCTGCTAGCCGGGCAAATGCCAACCTGTTTGCCGATTTGGTCGATTACTGCGAGCGTAACCCCGAAGGCACTTACTGCATTGATTACGAAGCAGACAACCTGACGTACTATCGTGACTACAGCGCATATAGTGATGTTTTAAAGTAAGGACACACAATGATGAATACAGTATATAAATTATCTCAGATAGCCTTACTGACAGGCTTGTCTGTTGCAGCCAGTAATGCCGCTGCCAACACCATTGAAGACGCCGGTTTTAATCAACTGGGTGATATGCTTACCGTGACAGAAGCAAAAGGCCGCTATGAGTGGCTAAAAAAATGCTATGACGGGTTACTGGTAGAAATGTGGGAGCAGATGTATGACTCACGGAACATTGTAAGTAAAGAAGAAAAGCTCAACCAGCTCAGGCAGCTGTGGCTTTCTGGTGCGGCGCTTGCAGCAGGTAAAGCGCAATACCTGACGTTTGCCAATGAAGATTTTACCAACCCCTATGACTGGACTGCAGGTACCAGCGCATCAGATGCGTGCACCATCATGCCTCCTGAATATAAAGCGGTTGCACTAAAGACCTCCCTGCTGGCTAACACTTATTGTGCAGTCAGCAGCTACGACAACGAATGGGAATGGATAGAGCAAGTCAAAGTCAATGATTTCGTTCATACTTCCGGTACATCTAAGCACACCCGGGTTTCCGGCAAGGTGATCAACCTGCGTGCAAAAAGTCAAGCCAATATTGAGATAAAGCCCGGCTTGCTCGACCCTGACTATCCAACATTGTTTGATGTAAACGTATGGGTGGACTGGGACCACAATGGTCAGTTTGACAGCAACGAGCTAGTTCACAGTTCAACAGCGGGTTCCACTGTAAAATTCACTTTACCAGTGCCAGCAAGCACACCAGAGGGGATCACTCTGATGCGGATTGCACTAGATGCTGGAGGCGGCTCAAGTAATGCCTGTTCCGACATTCACTATGGTGAAGTTGAAGACTATTTGCTCTCAGTTCGTTAAGGAAAGATAATATGAAACCACTCTATTTATCAGTACTTGCAATGGCATTTGCAGGACAAGGCCTGGCTGCTGAGCGAGCTGGTGCCGAAATTTCAAGCTCCAATGTATCAGGCTCTGTCATATCCGGTCTAATCAATGACCATGTAGCGATAGGCACTGCCTATGATAGCCAGAAAAAGCGCTTTTTAAATGTACAACCCGTCGCCGGTGTCATTGATGAAAGCTATGGTAACACTGAACTCAAGTTTAAAACCGGCATCGATATGAGCTATGACGATGTTCTTAATACACTCAATGGCAGCGTAGATGTAGACGTTAACTTTCCTATTATACGGGTCTCTGCCGGTGCCTCGTTAGCAAAAGAGATGGCCTCCAGTTCATATTCCAGCTCTTATACTTTCAGTGCATCCAGCACCCCCAAAAAACGCTTGTATCTGCCACAAAATCAGAACACCGGTTACGTATTAAGCCCGGTTGGTCAGGATATTGCCACCAATCATCAGACTAAGCTGCAAGCCCTGGTCGGGGATGAATTCGTCACTGGCATTGAATATGGTGCAAATGTCTTTGTTAACCTAAAAATTGATTACGGCAGTAATAAAGATAAGTCAGACATCGGTGGTTATCTGGATGTGGATTTATATGGCGGCGTGTTCAATGTCGGGGGACAGCTTCGATACCTCAAAGACGAAACCAAATCCTCCGTTAAGATCACTGTCCGCGCGATCCAACACGGCGGTGATCCTAAACAGTTACTGAGTATTATTCCAAATAACATTATTACCTGTTCTTTGGATAATCCAACGCCTTGTTTTGACATGTTTTACGAGGCTGTTAAATATGCCAAAAGTGGTTTTAATCAACAGTTAAATTCACTGAGTGATTACAACGTGGTGCGTTACTACACCACTCGCTATGAAAACTCATCGCTGCCACTGCGAGCTTTGGTTCCTGACTACCAGGTCGTGCGCAATGCCACCAAGTGGCTCACCGCTGAACTGGAAGATGACTTCAAGCAAGCCATGCTTGATGAACAGCGCGCCCAGAATCTGTTGAACAGCTACTTTGCTTATCTGCCTGAGTCACAACGGACTGCGGTACAGCAAATTAAAGATCGGGCGTATAACAATGCCTGGTTCTTCTTCAATGCTGCCAAGTCCTGCCGCGATAACCCTTTTGGGTATGCTTGTGAAACCAAAGTTCAGGAAATGAAGGCGGCCTGCAAGCAGCGCGGTAACGACTGTCCGGCGACCTATGATGTAACTCAGCTGCAATTGCCCAGCAGCGATAAGTTTGACTGGAAGCAATGTGAGTATGCGCGCCAGGAAGCTGTCCGAGCAGGCGTAGTCAATGAGGAGGACAGTGCACGCTTCAGAAACCTGCGCTGGGCACCGACTTTCATTGATGTCACGTCCCCTGCCAGAGGGATCCTGGACTGGCGTTTATGTGAAGGCGCACTGACCACATACGGTACAGCATTTGCGCAATAACCTGCCATGATTAATCGCAATGCGCTGTTCCGCATTGCGATTTCTTTTCAGGGAGCAGATATGAAAAGCTTTTTACCTTTATTATCCCTAAGCTGTGCCTTTGCAGCCCAGGGTCAGATTTATTACAGTGAAAAAGTCGGCGTCAATGACCTTGGCCGGGCTTTTAACCCCTCAATGCACCAGTTGAATGATGCCTGTCTACAGGGGACACCAATACTGCATACTGAGTTCAGTGGTAGCCTGGATTACCTTCAGCGTGCAGATCAAACCTCAATCAAACGTCGAACCTTTGGAGAAGTGCACGGCGGCGTCAACCTGTTTATTATCGCGGGCAGCGTGTCTAGCTCCATAACACATCGCAACGCCACCGATCAAAATACCCTTACCTCACAGCTTCATCTGAAGTTTGAAGAAGGCCATAGTACGTTAGAAAATCGGCAGGTGAAAACGGACGTAAACTTCAAAGACTGCAACAGCCACTTTGTTTATCAGGTGAATTATGGCAGAGATCTGTTTATCAATACTCGATTGCATTTCAGAACCGCGGAAGATTACAAGCGCTTTGTTACCCAAACAAAGACTCGCCTCCTGTTTTTCAAAAAAACCAAAACCAAGGTCAAGGAATTCGAGAAATATGCTGAACACGCTGTGTTTAACGTCGATATTAACTCAAACGGGCCACTCCCGACAAAACTGCAACAGCTACTAAACGAGCAACCGACCTATTGCCGCGGAGGCGATATGATGCCGTGTCTACAAACGCTGGAAAAACTCGTTACTTACAGTTTCGACCCGAATGGGCTGCAATTCGATTTGACCAATCTGGCGAAAGTCCCCCGGAGCTTTGTTGTAAAAAGCTATCAGGAATCTGGTCACTTTAGTGCGCACGATTGGCAGCCTTTAGCGAGTAATTCTGTGCATGAAGCAAACTGGCACAGAGCAGAGCAGCGCTATGGTGAAGCAGTCAGGCGTGTAGCGCGTTTTAAGGCATTTCTGGCGGTTGCCAGTGAAACCGAAAAGCCGACACTGGAAGCTCAGCTTGAAGCCGCTCAAATTGCACTTGATGACGCCCAAAGGCTACGTGAGACTTGTCTAGAGTCGCCCTGGATGAGTCAATGCGGTCAATAAAGCAGGCCTTTTTACTCCATTTAAGTGGCTGACTCGTTTGGCCACTTTGTCAAAAGTTCCCCTCATATTGAAAAAAGCCTATTCGACTTTAGTCCAATCCGATTGCACTCAAAATTGATTTATGTCAACGTCGTGCTCAATAAACAAAAAATAATACCAATTTGCTTAATTAAGTGTTCTATTTTGAGGCGAGAAAATAGGGTCGATAACCAGGCAAAAATTTTGCTATTTAGTTGTTCTAAATGAGAAATTTTTAACGCAGTTAGCGTCATATTTGCTCCCTCAAATAGAACAGGTATTAAGTGAAATTGGTATAAATACATAACATCAACAGAGTAGTAAGTGATGACAACAACCATAAAACTTTCGCCAGTTGCACTGGCACTTTTTGCGTGCTCCGCCGCAATGGCAGAACAATCTAACGAACAAAACATCGAGACCATTTCTGTACTGGGCTCCAAAGTTTCAAACCGGACAGCAACCGAGTCCACCTCTCCCATCGATATCCTGGATACCGATCAACTCAATAAAGGGGGATTTACCGAACTTGGGCAGAGCCTGCAAGCCATCGCACCGTCATTTAATTTCAGCCGAACTCAGGTTTCTGATGGCTCTGATCTGTTCCGCCCGGCAACACTAAGGGGATTGCAGCCAGACCAAACTTTGGTACTGATCAACGGGAAGCGTCGTCATACCCAAGCAATATTTGGCCTATCCGGCACAGTTGGTGCTGGCGCCGCGGGTACGGATATGAACTCCATTCCGATGATGGCGTTAAAAAATGTCGAGATCCTCAGAGACGGTGCCGCGGCACGTTATGGCTCCGATGCCATTGCTGGCGTAATCAACCTGTCGCTCAATGACAATACCGGCGTAACCACTGGGTTTGTTCAGGCAGGCTCTACTGGCGAAGGCGATGGTGATACCTATTCACTCGGCCTGAACCGGGGCTTTGAGCTGGGTAGCCAGGGGGGCTTTATCAATGTCTCTTTGGAATATCGCGATGCGGATGGTACCAACCGGGCTGAGCGCGACACTGGTGGCTCCTCAACCATAGCACCTGGCACTTTATCCGATGATGTGCGCTGGAAGCAGGGTAATTCTGATAGTGAGTTTATCTCTGTGTTCTATAACGCTGCATTGCCTGTGGGCGATAAAGAACTATATTCATTTGCCGGCTTCTCAAACCGTACCGCACTAGGCAACGGCTTTTACCGCGACTTTAATCGTGCAGAGCGCAACGTACCTCAAGTGTATCCAGATGGTTTCCTGCCGAGGATCGACAATGAAGCGCAAGACCTGTCCTTTGCAATCGGCCTGAAAGGCGATATCAACCCAGACTGGGCATTCGATGTATCCAGTGTATACGGCGAAAACCAGTATGACTATTCGTCATCCAATACTATCAATTCATCTTATGCAGCCGAGTACCTTGCGAATAACCCAACAGCTTCAGCGCAAGACATCGCTGATAACGCTGGCCCCAGAGGCGGTTATTCCGGTGGTTTCAGATTCGACCAGTGGACCACCAACCTGGATATCAGCGGTATTATTGACATAGACGGTGGCGAGCCGGTTTATCTCTCTGTGGGTGCTGAATACCGCAAGGAAAATTATGAGATAGTCCCGGGTGAAGTGGCGTCTTATGCATGTGGCGTATCGAATTCTGACCGCTCTTTCCCGTCTGTAATTGATGCTGAAATTTTCGCCGACTGCGGTTTTCAGGCTTACCAGGGGCTTAGACCGGATGCAGCCAATAAAGCCGAACGCTCCAGCCATGCCCTGTATATTGAAGCTGAAACACTGCTTAACGAAGACTGGCTGATCAGTGCAGCACTGCGCTACGAAGATGTATCAGATTCCAACGATGATACTATCTGGAAACTGGCAACCCGCTATGAACTCACTGAGGACCTGGCAGTGCGCGCTGCTGCATCGACCGGTTTCAGAGCACCGTCGCTGCAACAATCGGGTTATACTGCCTTCACCACGACACTGGGTGGAGATGGCACACTAGCCACATCTTATACAGCCACAGCTGGCTCACCTTTCCCAGCAGCACTTGGCGTAGATGGACTAAATCTGGAGTCCTCAGACAACTATAACCTGGGTCTGGCCTGGGACGTCAGCAGCGATCTGTCCGTTACTTTAGATTTTTACCAGATCAAGATTTACGATCGGATCAACCTGGGCAGTTTTATTGGCGTAAACAGCGATGAGCTAGACGCTTTCCCGGCAGCCAACGCAGCATTGACCGCGACAGGCGCAGTACAGGGCAACTTCTTCTCTAACTCACTGGATTCAACCACTCGGGGTGTCGACTTCATCGCGTCTTATTCGACGGTGGTCGCCAGCGGAGAACTGGATATCACCTTTGCTGCCAATAAGAATAAAACAGAAATCGATAAAGTGAACGCGCCACAGGGGATCCCTGAAAGTATCGTCCTTGATCAGCAAAGACGCTCATTCCTGACCCATGGTCAGCCAAGGGAACGGGCAACACTAACCTTTGATTATCAGCAAGACGACTGGAATGCTCTGTTACGCTTCAACTACTTTGGCAAAACCGAGGTCACTTACTTTGCAGGCGGGCACATAGAACTACCTGATTTTCTGTCTCCAACCAACAGCTGGCAGGAAACCAGCGTGGTTGAATCAGCCGTTTTGGTTGACGTCAACATGGGCTATCAGCTAACTGAGAGTATCAATCTGTCTGCCGGTATTGATAACCTGTTCGATGAAACGCCTGATGAGCTGGGCGAAGACGAAGTACTGAATTTCATAACCAATGGTGCAATGCGCTACCCACTGCGTGCATTACCCTATGGCTTTGACGGTATGACTTATTACGCCAAGGTAAGCTTCAGCTTTTAAACATAAAAAAGGGTGGTGGTCACCACCCCTTTTACTTTCAGCACTGATATGCAGAAGCGTTTTCTTGCAGAAATAGCTTATTCAGGCTAAATAATGCTGCATTTACCCTTGTTTACCATCACTGAGACGAGCTTATCATCCGCCAATATTAGATGAGACTCTCTGACTCATTTGCGGATCTTCTGCAAATTCTCTCATACCAGGGCGCTTGTAAAACACTGTGCGAGTGTAGTTTGAAATCGCCCAGATCACCCCTTCTCTGTCTACATCAATATTGTAAAAAGCGCCAAACTTAACCAGCTCACCCTCTTTCAATATATACACACTCTGCGGACCATCATTGCTGCCATACACACTGGCAACCAGATAAACCTGACCAATTCCCACTGCAATGTCTTTAAGTGTGCACAGATTTCCACACGCAACTAACTGCTCCTCCCAGCTTACCCCGTTAAACTTATATAACTTGTCACTTTCAGTAATCGCCCAAATTACCCCACCCAAAGCAACATCAATTTTAGTAATAACTTCGTTATTGATTAGGTAGTTACCTTCGAAATTTTCCGTTGCATCATTAAATTTCTTTAAAGTACCATCCCCGTTGACACAGTAAACATGATCCACTGTAAATGAACTCACATCTTTTGCGCCCCAGCAACCCGTCACAGGCTGCCAGTTGCTATCTTGATATCTGAATGCATTACCACTTTCTGAAATACTGAATGTCGCTCCTTCGTAGTATGCATAGCCTGGGTCTTCTGGTGATGTACCAAAATGATAGTGGAAATATCCACCGGAGGCCGCCAGCGCTTTTTGTCCATAAGGCAGCGCTTGACGATGCCAGGCACCAAATGAGTCGTCTTTTTGCACATAAGGTATGCCCTGATGGTCAATAACAACACGCACGGGTGAATTGGTGTGTCCTTCTGCCAACACCCCTGCCGACGACAATGTAGTGGTTGCAATGAATAAAGCCTGTGCTACGTGTTTTATTTTCATTTCCTTACTCCTATAGATTTAAGCTGACTCAGGTACAAATGAAACCAAAAAGTAGCAATATATTTGCACCCACAGTCTAACCAGCATTATTTTCACAACACTTTTAACAAGTTGTGACTTTTACAACCTTGATTTCAGTCAAGAGTAAGATGCAGTTCCCGAAATTAATACTTACATCAAGAAAAGGGGCACTCTGAGAATAAAATATCCCCTTCGCTACTATTTCATGGGGATATGATCAGCAAAAACCAGTCAGTGATTGAGGCAAATTACATTAATCATAGATATAATAAAAATGAATATCATATTCCACTGAGTTAGTTTTTAAGCCCTATTAATGTCTCACATAAGAGTAAATTCAATCATCCGAGTAGATAATGATTAACCGCTGCTCGTTAAAAATAGCCACAATAATCAGTACAGATAAATAGGTCGAGTCACGTTACTTTCTCTAGAAAGAATAAAAAAGCAACAAATACATAATATTAGTCAATTTAGTCTGACGCAATAAAGCACTTTTATTGCTCACTTTCTAGCGCTGAAATTCGCTTTTTACGCTGATTTATTGACTAATACTTATTCACTACTGGCAATTATAATTCGTTATATCATAACAAAAAAGTCACATGGAAAGAGTTTTGCAACCTAATTGACACATTTATTAACTTTAATTATATTCATTTTCCTCCCAGCCAACCGAAGAATAAAAAATGAATAAACTGACATTTTCACTTATTTTAATAGGGATATTGATATCATATTGGCTTTTTTCTGGTTCTAGTACAGAAATGAAACAAGCTCCCATCGTGCAAAAAGATGCGTTAATAGTGAATAAAAACGTAGTTAAGGCAGATCCCCTTGTTGTTCCAACTTCACCCAAGCCCCAAATAAAAATTGCCTCAAGCACAACAAAAGAATTCGCGCAGGACGTGGAGCGAACGCCGCAGGATATTGGAGAAATAGCATCAATCTCTGATGACGCTAAAGCAGTATTAATAGAAGCGGGCGTGCTGGTAAAAGATATTAGTGAAGAAGCCTATGTCGAATTCAACCTAGCAGCTATGCAGCAATTGGAAGTTGGAGATACCTTTGATTTAACCATTCCACAGACCACCGAAATGCATCGCGCAGAAGTCACTCAGGTAGATGTATTTCCAAACGGTGACAAAAGTGTTTTTGCAAAAGTAACTGGTTCAGGTAATCGCTTTCATAATTCCGTGATGACAGTGGGCAATGATGCCATTTACGGGCAATTCACAGTCCCTACTGGCAATTATGTTTTTGAATCTCATGGCAAACATGGCTGGATAGCCGCAAAGCGCGACCTCTATAAGAATCATGTGGAGCACACGCCTCAAGAACGTGCGCCTGCAGAAGGGGCAAAAGATCTCTTTTCCCCGCCTATCAACACTCAAACAACAAGTAAGAAGTAAGGAAAATCAATATGAAAAAAGCAATCTTAGCGACGGCGCTCACTTTGGCCTCAGGTTTAACTCAGGCCAACACAATCGATATCGCAATCCTGTATAGTGACGAAGCAGCTGCCAAAACATCGAACATCCAAACGAAAATTAACCAGCTGATCTCATTTTCGAATCAGGTTTATAACCAAAACAATATTAACTTAAGGCTAAACCTGGTTGCATCAGACTCCATCGGAAGTGCACAGGTAACAGCCGATGAAAACTGGTTAAATGCACTGACGGACAGCGCATCCATCGCACAATATCGTGATGCAAACCGCGCTGACATGGTTGCACTCTTGGGTGTTGGTTCCTCGGCTGGCAGTAATCTAATTAGCTGCGGTATTGCCTGGGTTGGTCAGGGCAGTAATGGTAATTTATATTCTTCTCAGATAAACAAAATGTTTTCGATTACCGCTGTAGACTGCGGTGCAACCACGTTTGTACATGAGTTAGGTCACAATCAGGGGCTAACACACGCGCGCAGACAAGGTGACACATCCGGTGGTGTATACAACGATGGTATGGGACATGGTGTCTATAATGTATTTACCAGTATCATGGCGTATCCGCATGTCTTTGGTAGCGCAACACAATATGACTACTTCTCAAACCCTAACTGGACAGCGAACGGCTATCCTTTCGGTGTTACAGGCGAGTCATATGCCTGGAAAACAGTGAATGCAACAAAAGACGACATTGCTAATATGAAATAAAAAATTAGCCTAGGCTATTGTTAGTTATAAAAAAGAGCGCTCGGCAAGCGCTCTTTTTGTTTCGTCCGGTAAAACGAAGAATTTGCCACTAAACGTGAGGGACATGCACAATAAAAAACTGAGGGGTGGGAAGTTTGTGACAGTCTCCAAGCAAGGCGAACTAAGGTGCTAACCGTACGTAACTTTGTTGGTTACGACTGTTTCATAATAATCATGAACTGCCGTGCAATCCTAACAGTATCTTAAACCCGAACTTTAGCTTTGTTATTACTTGGTATTTTTTTGGTGCGCTCATGCATTTTAACATCGAAAAATGTATTGACCTTATTACCCATATTGTTCATCGGATGTACAAAGATGAGCTCTCCAACTTTCTAAGACGCCGCTTCTAGCTCATTACGTACATTTGGCTTTAAGTACTTACATTTACCATCCAAATGAATACTAAGACGGTTATGTTGTTACATTTCCACAATTTTATCAAAAACAGCCTGCTCCCTCTCCCTGGCACATAGAAAACCATCAGTATTGGGTGTTGGATGTCATGTTTAAGGAAGACGTTTGCCAGATCAGCGAGCCTATTTCAGCGAAAATACGGTGTATCATTCGTAACCTGGTAAACAGCACACCGGTCGAAAAGGCTCGATGCCAGGCAAGTTTGTTCGGGCCAGCTTCGACTATGAATTCAGGGCAGAGCTTATCTTCGGTTAATTGTCGTTAACGAAGAATGCTCTCACCCTGATAGCCAAAGGTGTTTACTCTAATTGATAATCAGGCCGGTAAAATACGAAAGATTTTACATAGTCTAGAGTATTTATTTTTTTTGTTTCCATTTTTATTGAAACTTTTTTCGTGCCATAAGGAAGTGCTATTCTGGTACTTAAAGGTTCCCACAACGAAGTAGTTCGGGCTTCTCCCACGTACTCAGGGTTTATATTCTTAATACATTTTCTATATGTATCAGAATCAACCACTGGCCCACATTTACTCAGCCTTTCATTATTAATACGCTTAGTCTCTTCATCCTCAAGAGTTTTAACCAAGTCTTTTATATTTCTACAGGCTTTCTGCTGTAGGATTTCCTGGCCTAACTCTAAATAACTGGGTGAACCAATCTGGTTATTTGAATCATCCTTAAAAGTAAATGTAACAACCGGCTTTGCCGAGCAGTTCGAAATAGCAGCGGCTGAACCCTTTTGTAAGTAAGGGTGCAAGCGGCTTCTTACAAGTGTATTAAATGATAAGTATCTTGCATTAGCCACATTTTCTGTTATATCAATTGTAATACTTTGGTTCACATTTACATCATTCAAAGGAGTGGCAGGTTTTATTTTATTATCAGCACTATACTTTTGAAAACCTCTAGTAGTGCCTATAAATGAATACATAGCACGTACATCGCTGATAGATTCAACTAAATCATACGTATAAATGTAGTCTTTTCCACCTTCTTGATGATATGAGATGGCATCACAGCCATCAGATTTTCCAATTGCGTATTGAACGTAACAGAAGAATAATCCTCCATTATCATCATAAAGAAAGGATTTACTTCCATTACTGTACTGTGGAGGAAAGTCAGTAGCTATGTAGTCTGCATAGTAACTTATATCTCCATAATAGCCACCTTTGTAACTATCGCCTTTGAATCGAGCATTAAAGGCAGAGTGAATGTAGTTAGAAAAACTATGGCTTTGTTCCGGAATACGAGTTTGATAGCCAAAATAGTCCCTTGATGACTCTCTTCCATTTGCAAAATTTCTCGTATATTCAAAAACCAAAGAGTATTTTGGATCATTCTTCACACGCTCAAGTACACCTTTTCCATACCAATGCAGTAATTCCCTTTCAAATGACGATATCCCCATGTAGCGATTTGTGTGGCTAGTAAACCTTTCCAAGGTTGCATTAGGTTGAAGCCAAACTTTATCAAAATTATTATTTATTTCAACGTCGTATATTTGTGTATATTTTATTAGGCATTTTTCTAGATCACTGTTTCTATCACTACAGCTTTCCTCAAATGTTTGGGCAAGATCAGGTCCCTTTCTGTAGCCAGATGCAACCAGCTCTAACTCTGGACTGAAAGACTTTATATGTGATTTCAAATGCCTTATAAGCCCCAGAGTTTTTCTATCCGATGATTCAGACCCATGTATAAAACCAGCAAGCTTTACTTTTGAGTTAGGATACTTTGAACGCCATAACGCATACTGCTCAATAACCTCATCTATATATACAGTAAATCTTTTCTTAAACTCCTCTTCTATGAAAGGGTATGGGTTTTCAATACCATCTTCTATTTCATCTGTAGTGAGAACTTTATAGTAGGGCGCTGGAAGCATAACATAAAACCCTCTCGATTTAGAACTGGCAACTCCCGTCGAGGGGTCTTGGCGGTCGGCCGATTCGTGCATTGCGGCAAGTAGAGACTTTTCATTTTTAAAAAGATATTTATTGTTTGGCTTACTTGCTTTGTTTTTAATTCTGAATATAGTATCCAGATACCCTCTAAGATAACTATTATTCGCTCCTGAATTAAACTTATTCAATATATTATCAGTGGACAACACATTGGTAAATCGAGTAGCATCTGCGAAATGCGGAGATTTCTTTAATATATTATCCCAAAAAGCGAATCCGTCAAACAAAGGCCTTGAAACGTTCATTACAGGTTCTGTTCTTGGCTTGGAACTTAAGTTAGAAGGAAGCTGATAAGTATGAAAATATGCATCAAAGAATAACGTAGGGTCTATATCATATAAGTGTGTTGCTTCATCTAGACTATTCGTTTGTGGTATGGTTTTCCATAGTTTATTAAATACTGTTGACTTATATTTATTTGCCTCCATAGCCGCTCCTACGATATGAAGAGGAGTGCCATTAAAGTATTCAATTTCGTCCCAGTTGACGAGCGTAATGTTTTCTTTGCTACTGAGCACCGCTGACTGCCCCGCACTATTAGATGCAGAAAGACTGACTTTCACTTCATCATTAGTTCTATAGTTAGACATGTGCTGTGAAAATCGGAACTTTACTAAGTTACCATCCTTAGTAGCAGGGAAGATTCGCTGGCTACCAGATTTTTCGACGATGACTTGATATTGACTAGCATTTTTAACAGCTGAAACATCCCAAGCGAGTAGTTCATTCTTGTTGTAGTACGGATCGAGGATGGTATTGCCATTATTCTCATGGATGAAGCTCGCTGAGCCACTCACAGATGACGGAGATGAAACTTGAATTGTTATATTGCTCTCTGTGCACGGTAACTCAGGGTTACAGGCGCCAACTTTATATATGTGTTTACCCGGTGTCTCTGTACTAGGGTTATAATATAGGTTTTTTCCAGAGTATAGGACCCGGCCATTTAAAGAAACCCTATAATAGCCATTGTGGACCATTCCACCTGGGGTATTCCAAGTTATATTTACACCTTCACCCAATTTAACATGAGTTCTATCTGCGGCTAAGCTTCTAACAAAACCAGGGGGTGAATAAATATAAACGCTAGTTGTTGTTGATGAGCTACATTTATTTTGCGAATTACAAGCCTGAACAGAGAGTGATTGCCTACCATAGTGAGCGAAGCTCAGTTCTTTACTATTCCCACTAAAATAGGCACCATTTAGCTTATAATGACTTACATGCCGCCCTCCAGACTGGGGATTCCATTTCAGTACGAAGCCTTTGTTTACCGGTTGATAATACTCATGCGGTTCGAAAGTAGGTGCACTTGGAACTGGTAGATCTCTGATTTCGACGCATTGCTCATTATTTATATTAAATAACCCGAACTCGCCCTCATTCGAGTTCCACCCCCGAACAATAAAGCACCAACGACCTGTCTGATTAAGCGAAATTGACGTACCTGAACCTCTTTGATCCAAAAAGGTGTACCCTCCCCCATTTAACCGATAGCCTATTTTCACGAAAGAAAAGTCGGCGAACGAAAAGCCCGGCAAAGGGGACCAAGAAATATTTATAGGATCATTTAAATACCCAGAACTTGGTACCGAAATAGAATGAGTTACCTTACCGACTACGGTATTCGCTGAAGCAGGAAGTGACAATGATAAAACGAACAAAATTTTCGACATCGTCAACCAGCTATCATTTGATATTTTAAATTTCACAATTTTCCCTTTTTCATTTAAAACCAACTCAATTGTACCTATTTAGGGCCTTGTTGATCAAATCCAGATAACTTAGGTAACACCGAGATTTCAACTGCTTCCCTGATATTCAGGCATACCTAGCCCAGTCATTCTATTGAGTACTTTCACTTTGATCATCGCTTCAGTGTGTTGCTGATTAAATCCACGACTGACCAGCTTATCACCCATTAGCTGTTTGTATCGGTACATTGCCGTTTCCGCCAGTGAACGTTGGTGGTAGTTCACATTTTTTCCACTCACTGCTGCCTATATGCTTTGTTAAAATGACCGCGCTGTTGCGAGCATGTCCATCCTCCCACAACTGCGCGTTACTCCTTGGTGGGATCACTGCTTCGGCCTTTTTAGCTGCTACTTCGGCATAACAGCCTCTGGTATCATAAGCACCATCTGCTTTAACTGAGCTGATCTTCCTGCGCAATGGTCTGAGTAGGTCACCCAAAACTTCTGAATCAGCTACTGACACTGTGGACAACTCAGCGCCTGCGATTTGGTGTGTATCTGAATCAACTGCCAGGTGTAGCTTTCGCCATGTTCGGCGCTTGTTTGCACCATGTTTTCTTGCATGCCACTCACCATTTTCGTACACCTTCAAACCAGTGCTATCAACCACAATATCAATGCCTCCGGATGCACTGGAGTGTGGCCTATAGCGAACTGCCAGCTCTGCACTGCGCTTACACAAACAACTATAAGTTGGCGTATCCAAATCAAGCTTCATCATTGATATTAATGAGGAAACAAAACCCTGTGCAGCTCGAAGAGACAAACGAAATACAGCCCGCAAAGTCAGGCAGGTCTCAATTGCCAGTTCAGAGAAATGATTAGCTCGACCTTTACCGCCGTGATGTTGCGTGTTGTTCCACTGTTCAATCGCGTCCTCGGAAAACCAAAGTTGGATGTTGCCTCTGGCGATAAGGGCTTTGTTGTATTCGCGCCAGTTGGTGATACGCTTTTCTTTCAAAGTTCAGTCTCTGTGTTTGCTTTTGAGATCTGATCACATAAGGCTAAATTAGTTCAATGATTTAGGAAACAACGCCGTGTCTTTCTGTAGTTCGGTATCTGACTGGTAATATCCGTCACTTTCGCAGGCATTAAGTAGTAGCCTATTTTTAACCAATATAAAAATCAAAACCACAACAAATATAAAAACACATCAATAAAAATTAGAGCACTATTTAAATACCCACAAGATAAAATCCACTCTATAAATTGACAACAAAATAAACGCAAGAAAAAAATTTTATTGACAATTTCTATTTATCAAAGTAGTAACTTCCCATCAGGGTATTCTACTTCACCAGGCCAGCTGCGAAAACCTTACTTCAGCCTCTGCACATATAACAAACCAAACGGGTTAAGCCCCAAACTTGGTTTTCCTGAATGTTGCTTAATCCACTAGGTGGGAACTGAGCACGACTACAGCCACCTCCACATAACAATTAAAAATAGACTCGCCTGGCACTGCTCGTTAATTATCCCCATAAACAAGATAAAATATTTACCCGCTTCTGTTACTCAGGTATAAAATACACAGCCTATCAGCCAGACATGGGCCATGTTTTCTACGGACTGGTGAACAGCTGCAACAGTCAAAGTTGTTGAATATTGCGGCTTTATCAGCTCTTTTGAACACATCAAACTTAAATGGAAGGACCTTAAAACCATGATACAAAAAATAGCGAAGCTCCTGTTTTTCGCTTCCTGCTTAGTATTTTTATCAAGTATTAATCAGGCTCAAGCGAGTAATCATTGCGAGTCACCACTACCAAGCAACGTCGACAGCAATAATACTCTGATATTGCACAGCAACTCTTTTTGGGAAACGCAAAACCTGGGTGGTTATAGTGATAGTGTTAGTGCCATTGTTGCTAGTATGCCAGCAGAACTAAAAAACAATGTTGATATGAGCGACAAAAATCGAGCCGAGCAGCTGCGCTGGGCCGTGCGAGTCGCCAATAACATAGCACCAAGACCTGCACGCACTAAGATTATGGTTGCCTCCTGCGATTACAACTTCAGTGAATTATACGAAGCCCACCCAGATGCACCTGTTGATGGTATCCACAACGCATTTTTACCTAAGCTGTATATTAAAGGGGACAATATCACCATTGAAGGGGTGTCAAGTCAGCCGACTCCGAGACTTTACTATTCAGGTAAAGGCTTTGATGGTCAACATCACGGAAGAGTGGTATTGATGGTGCCAAGTAAGGCGCAGGGTATTACCATCAAAAACTTGTCATTTGAAGGAGATCACCACTGGAACCATATCCAAAACCCAGCTTATACGTTACATGAAAACAATGACAATCTTTACTTTAATGGCAGAGATCGCCGGCTTTGGTCAGGCATGATCATGATTGGCCTGGCTGGCGGAAGTAATGATGTCACAGTCGATAATGTGTCAATACATAATCCAGCACGCTCTGGTATTGCTATTGTGGGTAATGCCACAATCCAAAACTCAGTAATCAAAGGTAGTATTCCACTAGCCCATACCGAGAACATGCTGTCTGAGCTAGTTAGTGCTTCTGGCGCGCTGTCCGCACATCTCAATATCAACTCTGCGGGTATGGGTTTTCATTCAGGCATTGCCCAACAGTTTAGTTACGGACCAATACATGTCAAAAACAACACCATACAAAACTTTGTTGAAGGGGTTAACGGCAATGGACAAGAATGGGTGATCACCGATAACACCATAAAAGAAATTGCAGATCATGCAATCTATATTCTAAGCAACATGAAACCTTCGATCATTGAGCACAATAAAATTGAAATGATTTTAAGTGCAGCCATTAAGCTTGGTGGAAGGACATGTCTCGATTCCGCTACTCAGTGTATGCTTGCAACCGATCCACTCGCAGAACAAACCCGGGCTGGAGCATACAAAACACGAGTCCAATTTAACACCTTTAAATTGATACCCAGAACATCAGTATTGTTATCAGGTACTTTTAATACAATAGCGAACAATACTATTGTTCCATACAACCCAGCAGATGACACCAGTACCGGTAATTTTTACAACCCAGCTAAAGACCCAACGAATGTCTACCCAGACTTTTTCTTTTCGACCTCAGGGGGCCAAACTCAAAAAGACAGTCAGGGGCACAACTACTGGACTAATCACTTTGCGTACAACACTGTTGCTTACAATACCAAAGGCAGTGAAGAGCTCTCTGTCTTTATAAGCCAACGTATGGGACACCGAGATCGCAGTATAGGTATGAATGTCATCAAAGGTCCTGGCCAGAAAGTGTATTTTCACGCTCGTAAGGATTCACGTTATGCACCTCTGATTTCAGTCTCTTCGGGTACAACCCTGTATACAGGTGGAAAACCTGATTGCATAGACTGTATTGGCAACCCCGTTGCACAAGGATATCGCAGCAATTTGGAGCCGTTATGGGCTAAAGCAATGACCATGGAAGATTCAAATGGTAGTGATGTCCCTCATCTGCTGGTTAAGCTAGATAACACAGAAGAGGATGTATTTCTGATTGGCGAGTCAGGGATCCACGAAAGGATCAACGCAGAAAATCAAACGTTGGATATCAAAGCAGTCGCTGATTTGGATGGTGATGGCATAGATGAAATTTACTTTCAAGACAACAGCACGGGTTTATCTGGTGCAAGACTGTTTCTCACTGGATCTGAAGTAAAAAACAGGCAACTGAACGACATAGCAAGCACACGCTGGACCTTTCATAATGCGAATCAGGACGACTTAGTTGCCAGTCAAGTCGCATCACTAAAAGGTGCAGAGCCAGATCAACTCATTACAAATTGGGCGGGAAGTAGCGCACTACTTGGCTCCGCTTTTGATGGGCTCGGCAACCCAGTTTCCGGTAACGCAATCTATCATGGCGCACACAATATCTCCGTAAATAAGCTACAGGCAGCTGACTTGTCTGGTGTTGGAGAAATGTATAGTGCCAACCAGGAATTGTATGTGGCGCTTAATGATAAGAAAGTCATCGGCATATACTGGGATGCACAAACGTCCAGCTGGAAAAATCAAACGGTCTATTCTGGTACACAAACACTGTCACTCATGGAACCTGGGCGTCTCAGAAGCACAGAGTCTAAGCAACGCATGTATCAGCGTTTTTCCAGTAATACCATTTATGAAAGCAGGCCGGCCAGTTCAGGATCACTCCCAGCATTTGGAGCAGGTAGTTATTTTTATAATGGTTCCGCAACAAGTGACATGTTAGTTGCAGCGGATTTAAACGATGACGGCAAACAAGAAATGCTCAGTCACTTTAGTCAAGTCACAAACAAGATCTATTATGGGCAAGAAGTAAATGGTGTACTAAACAGCACACAAGGCACCATCTATGATGGCTTCACCTCTCCTAAACTCATTACACCATACAACAGTGCTGATGAAGTGGAACGTGTCATTAGTTTATTTAACCATTCCTGGGCTATCTACCTTTCTGAAGGGCTCCGCAGCAATGGCCATAACTATGTAAACTATATTTACAGCAAAGCACTGGCAAACACCCATTAGCATTGCTTAAAAAAGGCTGGCAATCAAAAAGGCCTACACACTTTGTAGGCCTTTTATTTAAAGCAGCACGCCACACCGCCAAACAAATGACTCTGCCGCTGATACTGGCATTTGGGCTATGGTCACTTCAACGCTTCCGCTCGGTTGGGGCACAAGGAAAACAACCTGCCCAGTTTAGGCAATTTGCATAGTCAAAGGCGCTATCAGCGCTCACCTCTATTTCTAATTTAGAAAAGACCAATACGAGAAACGGACGGCTTATCTCCCACATGAGCAAGTGAAGACGTACCACAACGACTACCCGAAATGGCAATCTTAACATCTTGATTAGACATTTTAGCGGCCAATAAAGCTGAATAAATCGATTCAACATCTGCATTTACAGCCTCCACCGCGTACAAACTTGTTTGACCACAGTTTGCCGGGTTAATATGCGTACCCGAAGTTTTAAATAAAAAGTGGCCACCTTTGTAGCCGGTATAAATCTCAACAACTTTAACCTTAGCTGTCCACTGATCTGCTGCCGCATTTGCCAAAGTTGATGTCAGAATCAACGCCGAGCCAAGTAAGTATTTCATTGTAACTCCTTTAATCATTCGTTTTATTTATCATTCACTACGAAAAATAGCGCTCTACAGCGATATAGATTCCGCAGTGTTCCATTTAAAAGCGAATAATAACATAAACTTCTCCTTCACCACCAACTTGGGTACATAACATATCCATAGCAATAAGCTTCACCTGGCAGGAGTGTCCAGAATGTTTCCTCTCTGTCGGCGGCAACTGCTGCACGGCAAGACTTGTCTGCCTTATAACCAAATTGTACAAGTTTAAAACAATTTGGTATTTACATAAATTTGACAATCAATCTTACAAGATCAATATTTAGACCGTTCCAAATCAATTTTATGCCAACATTTATGACTCAAGATTGAGAGCTTTAGGTTATTTCAATATTTAAAATTGGAACGATACAAAAGATAAAACACAACTAAGATACAACATATAAAAGAGAGCAACAGGATGAAAAAGCACCACAACTACAGTAAAAGTACACTCGCATTGTGCCTGAGCAGCGCTCTGCTCGCACCTACCAGCTTTGCCAGTGCGGATCTGACTCAGCCTGACAGAGGTGTCATTACCGCAAGTGGGGAAAACGGCACCGCCGAAGGACGGACTAAAGCGTTTGACGATTCTCAGTACAGCAAATGGCTGACTTTCGCGCCTACAGGCTGGATAGCCTATCAGTTCAACACCCCTCAGGTTGTGTCGGGTTACACATTGACTTCCGCCAACGATGCGGCCAGCCGCGATCCGCAAGACTGGCAATTACTGGGCTCAAACGATGGCAATACCTGGTACGAACTTGATACACAAACCAATCAGACCTTTTCTGCACGCTATCAGACTCGCGAGTATAATGTCACTAACATTCAGGCCTATCGCCACTACAAGCTGAATGTCACAGCCAACCAGGGTGCCGGGATTTTACAGCTGGCAGAAATCGAATTGCTGGGTGGCGTGACACCGCCACCGAATGATGCCTTACCGCTGACAGACAGTAAATCGCTCAGTAAAGGAAGCTGGCAGCATTATGGGCCATTCAATGTCGCGGGAAAGGTCTTAGCAACCACCTCAGGTAGCGGCGATGCTGATCTGTATATCGGCCTGGGTAGCCAGCCAACCACTAGCAATTATCAGTGTGCCAGCACCTCGCCCACAGCAGCGGAATCTTGTCAGGCACAAGGCAATAACCTGTATGTCTCTGTCTATGGCTGGTCTGCCACCAGTTACACCATCAATATCAAAGAAGAAAGTGACAGTGGCGGCGGTAGCTGGGACAAACCGGTCGTTGATTTTGTAGATATGAATCCAGAAACGGCGGGCTCTCAACTGGTTAAGCGTATTCTCGGAGACCCGGCCGCCCATATGGCAAACCGTTGTGTAGACGTGGCTCAGGTGCTCTATACCGATCCGAAAGAATCTCAACGCTTCAGGCATCTGCGCTTTGAACTCAGAGAAAAAGACGCCTGGGGCAACGACTTTGTGGCCTATAAGCTCGGCCAGGATGGATCCGGCGAAATGACCATTGCCGTTAGCACAAAACACCTGGAAAAAGTCTACCGGGAAGGCAATAACGACGACAACGCGATCCGCGATGAGATTGACGGCATCTTATTCCATGAGGTGACGCACGGCTATAACAACTCGCCGATAACACACGATGGCTATGGGGACGGCGGTCCTTACTGGGCTTATACCGAAGGCCTGGCAGATGCTGTGCGCATTGGTGCTGGTTTTCATAAAACCAGGCAGCCCGACATCATCAATAGCAAAAAGTGGCTGGGCGGATACACCACCACTGGCTTCTTCCTGCATTACATCAAACAGGAAAAAGACCCGTTGTTTATCCGCAAGTTTAATCAGTCGGCGGTAGATTACACCAACTACACCTGGTCATTCGACCGTGTCTTCACCGATATACT
Source organism: Pseudoalteromonas rubra (assembly GCF_001482385.1). Lineage (NCBI taxonomy): Bacteria > Pseudomonadati > Pseudomonadota > Gammaproteobacteria > Alteromonadales > Pseudoalteromonadaceae > Pseudoalteromonas > Pseudoalteromonas rubra. The sequence goes on along the minus strand of NZ_CP013612.1, from coordinate 1,147,404 downwards.
GGGCATAGGCGTAGAGCAAGCCTGGCAGGATTATGTGCAGTTTATTCAAAACGGTGGGCAGCTTCAGTACTAGCTGATAGTAAAAAGCCCGAAGCCTGGATAGGCTTCGGGCTTATAATGGTTCAGCTGCTGTCACGTACTTTAATAGTCAGGCTGGGCATATCGTTCGTTATGTGCACCGCACCACTAAGTTTTTACACAGCAAAGCTCTCCAAAGCGCCGATTATGAGGCGTTTATTATATGCCGCCTGAAAACAATACGGACTTATCTATTGGCAGTTCTGTACAAATCAAATGTGCTGTTATGTATGGGCAGTGAACTCTTTTTGCGTGAATCACAAAGCCCTGTTTCATTGTGTAGTCTGTCAGCTCAAATGACCCTGGGCATAGCTCGGCGGCTCTGCGCAACAGCTTAATAACGCTTTAAGCGACACCCACCCAAAAACTCTGACGGAATGCCTACATTCCGCACGCCAGTTTAGGGTGGATATCCATTCACCCCATTCACCCTAGGGCTGTGGCTGAAGGGACTGTTTTTCTTTGAAGTAAAGATACATTGGGAGGCCAAACGACACACCAACTGACAAAGTTCCCAAAACAGCAAAGTACCGATACTTCACTTTATATCTTTGCCCGTCCACTAAGATAAAGCCTATCAAAGCAATAGCACCAACCAAGACATCGAGCCAAGCCATTATACTAATGGGGTTCGCTACTGCTTGACTAAGTAAAAGGCTAATATCTAAGCCATTGGTTACTACCCAAGGAACTAGCGCTCCATACGGTAGCAATATACCTAATAAAGTAAGAACTAGATAAAACCTTACCATTTCGCCATCCTTGCAATTTTTTATAGTAAGCCATAACGCCTCGCTTAACCGGCGCAAAATAGCAGGCTAAAATTAGCGACGAAGGAGCGCAAGCCTGCTGTTTTGCGTCCTTGGTTTAGGCACTTATTATGTGCTCATTTTATAATCCACATATTATCAACTACTGGCACATCAGTTGCTCCCCCCCAGAAGGTTGTTGTGCTACATCCTGAGCCATGGAAGCCAACTTTCTTACCGGATGCAAACGCGGTTAAAGCGCTTGAAACCATTACATCTTTTCCTGGAAGATCATGGGGAATATAAACTCTGAATGTTGACGTACATTTATCAACGTTATCTACAGAACCCGATATATACAGGCTGACAGCACCATTTTTATGTGTGAAGAATCTTGTAATTTCAACACCATCAGAGTTTAAATGTGTAATATATTTTGCAGATGCATTTGCACTAGCTAGCATACAGGTAAACAGTATTAATATTTTCTTTTTCATATTTCTTTTATCCAATTGAACAAAACAGACGGGCACATAACGCCTCAGTCTAAGGAATCCCCAGATAATCATATTTAAAATCAATGTGATGGACACGCACGGCATTGTTTGATCTAATTTGTTTCGCCAAAAACTAACCAGATAACAACACCATGCGTGATATCACCATCCTACACGATATGCTCAGAAAAAACTGCCCCCAGATTCATGCCCGGCGCCTTGATTCATTAATGCTGGCAACTGAGACTTTACTCGATAGCAATCAACTCTCACTTACAGAGCTGGGTCGAAATATGAAGGGCTCTGTCGCTGCCAAGCACAACATTAAACGTATGGACCGACTGCTTGGCAACACTACCATGCATAACGACCGACTTGCTATTTACCGCTTCCATGCGCGCCTGACGTGTGGCGCTAATCCCATGCCTATTTTGCTGGTCGACTGGGCCGATGTGCGTGAGCAACTGCGGCTGATGACGTTACGTGCTTCCGTCAGCATTCAGGGACGCTCAATGATAGTGTATGAACGTACCTTCACGTTTGCTCAATACAACTCACCTAAGTCTCATCAGTTGTTCCTTGATGAACTTGCCATTACCCTTCCATAGAGGGCCTGCCTGATAAATGTGTTCCACTCATCGTGACCGATGCTGGCTATCGAAATACCTGGTTTAGACAGGTCGATAAAAAAGGTTGGTTCTGGCTCGGACGGGTGCGTGGCAAAGTCACTTATCAGCATAAAAACAGTGAAGATTGGCATGTAAATCAGGCTCTTTATCCATCAGCTACTCCCCGTGGTCGTTATATTGGAGAAGTAAAGCTTGGCCGAAAAAGCCCAATTAGCTGCCATCTTCATTTATATAAAGCCAAACAAAAAGGCCGTACTGACAGGCGCTCATCAAAAGCAGGCAGGCATCATACCGCCCAAAAAAGTTATCGAACTGGCAGTAAGGAGCCTTGGCTATTAGCCACTAACCTGCCCGCAGAATTGTTCAAACCCAAACGTGTCGTCTCACTTTACGCCAAACGTATGCAAATCGAAGAAAGCTTTCGAGACCTGAAAAGCCCCCAATACGGGATGGGTCTGCGGCATAGTAAAAGTCGATGCCCCAACCGGCTCGATATATTGTTATTACTCTCTTTGCTGGCGACCATTATTCTCTGGTGGATAGGCCTGTATGCCCAACACTCAAACTGGCAACGAAAGTTCCAGGCAAATACAATAAAAGACCGTGCTGTTCTGTCGACTGTCAGACTTGGCAAAGAGGTTAGGCGACGAAGCGATTATGTTATGACGGGGAAGCAGCTGCGCTGGGCTATACGCGAATATGTGCGCTTGATACATCTGCTCGGGAGGCCTCAATTATGAGGGGATCCCCCAGCGCCCCAATAAGGGGCTGATAATGCTTGGCTAAACTTGTGTAGCGAGGCGTTGTTTCCTAAATCATTGAACTAATTTAGCCTTATGTGATCAGATCTCGAAAGCAAACACAGAGGCTGAACTTTGAAAGAAAAGCGTATCACCAACTGGCGCGAATACAACAAAGCCCTTATCGCCAGAGGCAACATCCAACTTTGGTTTTCCGAGGATGCGATTGAACAGTGGAACAACACGCAACATCACGGCGGTAAAGGCCGGGCTAATCATTTCTCAGAGCTGGCGATTGAGACCTGCCTGACTTTACGGGCTGTATTTCGCTTGTCTCTTCGAGCTGCACAGGGTTTTGTTTCCTCATTAATATCAATGATGAAGCTTGATTTGGATACGCCAACTTATAGCTGTTTGTGCAAGCGTAGTGCAGAGCTGGCAGTTCGCTATAGGCCACACTCCAGTGCATCCGGAGGCATTGATATTGTGGTTGATAGCACTGGTTTGAAGGTGTACGGAAATGGTGAGTGGCACGCAAGAAAACATGGTGCAAACAAGCGCCGAACATGGCGAAAGCTACACCTGGCAGTTGATCCAGATACACACCAAATCGTAGGCGCTGAGTTGTCCACAGTGTCTGTAGCTGATTCAGAAGTTTTGGGTGACCTACTCAGACCATTGCGCAGGAAGATCAGCTCAGTTAAAGCAGATGGTGCTTATGATACCAGAGGCTGTTATGCCGAAGTAGCAGCTAAAAAGGCCGAAGCAGTGATCCCACCAAGGAGTAACGCACAGTTGTGGGAGGATGGACATGCTCGCAACAGCGCGGTCATTTTAACAAAGCATATAGGCAGCAGTGAGTGGAAAAAATGTGTGAACTACCATCAACGTTCACTGGCGGAAACGGCAATGTACCGATACAAACAGCTAATGGGTGACAAGCTGGTCAGTCGTGGATTCAATCAGCAACACACTGAAGCGATGATCAAAGTGAAAGTACTCAATAGAATGACTAGGCTAGGTATGCCTGAATATCAGGGAAGCAGTTGAAATCTCGGTGTTACCTAAGTTATCTGGATTTGATCAACAAGGCCGTGTAGCGAAGCGGAACTGAGCCAAGCTTTAGCAGTCCCAACTTTATTGCCTTGTTAGGCTGCAATTAATACCGTGCTTTTATTTTATTAAACAACGTCCAAAGAGCAATAAGAAAACAACCAAACATTGCTGAATATAAAGGCATTTGAAAGAAACTTAAATTCATATCTCGCTGTCCTTCATGGCTTGTTTGACTCGCCCATAGAAGACCTATAGAACATAATAAAAGCCATGGAGAAATTGCGATAATCAAGCGAGTTAAGAGGTTACCTGTAGCATATTTAGCTTGAATTATTACACTAATAGCAGGAAAAACTAAGAGGCCACCTACCCAGAACAAAATAGCACTAAAACCTAACAAATGTAATGACAAAATAGTGATAGCTGAGATGGCTATGTTTTTTACATTTTGGTTCAAAATTTACCCTAATCTTTCCTTGTTGCCTAACGCCCAAATAACGCCTCAATCAGAGGCAATAAAATAGCTGGCTAAAATTAGCGACGAAGGAGCAAAAGCCAGCTGTTTTTTGTCCTTTGAATTGACTTGTTAGGCTAATAATAATCACTCTATAGTTTTAAGCTCAAAACTATCAAAATGAGAGAAGCACTGCATGCCATAAAGGTTCTAATCTCATTTGATTTATTCCAGCGAGGCTCAAATTCAATGCGAACTGCTTTAAGCTCCTCTTCGCTGGAATTATCGACGTCTACTTTCTGCAATTTATTGTTCAGTGGCAGATGTATAATAATTGTAGGCATCTGAACACCTAAAATATATGTAGCTAAAGCCAATAACATCAGGAAAAAATCGATACCATCTAATTTTCCAAAACTACTGACAGCGAAAATAATAATAGAAACTGCTGAACCGAGCCAAACTAGAAGAAACAGGGGGTGATTATCCTGAATAATACGATCTGTGACTTGAAAGGCCTTGATAAAACTCTTGTCATCTAGCCCTTTTAAACCTGGCATTACCACTATCGCATAGGAAAAAAGGAGTCCAGCGACTAGCGAACACATCAATGTAGAGAAAACTAATGAAACATCCGAAATAACCAACATTCTACCTCTCTGCTAGATTCTTAGCCTAACAATTTATTCTACCCCAAAATGTCGGTACATAAACCGACAAAACGGGCTGTATTACATACCCTCATAGTCCCACGGCACAAACTCAAAGTAAACAATCGGTTGCAACCTGCAAAAACACACTTGTGTGAAAATCGGACAAAACGGCACGTAATAATGTTATTGGACAATCGCCAAAATACTGTTTATATATCCAGTACCAACCTTGCCAAATGGAACATTCATGAAATCACCTTTTCTACTCATGCTTCAAGAGCAGATGTACCTACGACGTTATGCCAAACGCACCATTGAAGCGTACCTAAAATGGACTGCTGCGTTTATTCGCTTTAACTATATGCAACACCCTACAACTATGGGGGATAGAGAAGTTGAACTATCTCTTAATCACCTGGTAAATGAACAAAATGTTGCTCAAGGTACACAAGCGCAGGCTTTACACGCCTTATGTTTTTTGTATAAAGAGGTACTCAAAAAGCCACTGTCTTTACGACTAAACTTTACCAAAAACCAACGTCCTCGTAAGTTACCTGTTGTATTGACAGACGGGTTTTTATAGAGCGGGTTTTTATAGACATCCAATCATAAATTCACAGATCTATATTGTGGCCAATATCTTTCTTCTGAATGGTTTGCCGACAGACCTCCTTTATTGTCTCTTATCAATGTGTCCGGATCTATTCAACCACTACAACATGTGACAGATAACCCTGGGTAAACACCTCATGACTCCGCTTACCGAATCACGAAGTGGTTTGTGGGCTCTTATGCAATTAGGCACAGCTGCATAGTGTTTAAGTAGATCCCGGCTCGCAACAAGCGTCCGGGATGACGGAGCCGTTTGGTGGTGACGGGGTTGTTTGTGAGGTTCGTCCATAACAGGACAGTACCGTGTGGTCCTTAGGTAGAACCCGACTCTCAAGCGTCCGAGGTGACGGAGTTGTCTGGAGGTGGCGGAGAGGTTTGCCAGATACCCTTTGTAACCTTGTGAGTGAATAAAGACTCAGCTATTGGTTAATCTGGTTGTCTCCATCAGGAAACTTCAGACAAAACACACTACCCGCTTCTGAGCTGGAAACACTCAATTCAATATCCAGCTTTTCACACAAGCGCTTGACCATAGACAGGCCCATACCCATGCCATTGCTATCCGGACCTTTCACGCCCGCTTCAAACAGTGTCTTTAACTGCTCTGGGGCTATTCCCCCGCCGGTATCTGCAACAGTAATGGAATGCGTGCTGGCACTGATCGTCACCACACCGCTGTGAATATGGGTAAACGCATTACCGATCAGGTTATTCAGCAGCAGTTGTAACGCACTTGGGGCAATAGGTAACGCAAGCTTTGCGGGTATTTCTACCTCTACTTCAATCTCTTTACCCGCTATTTTCTCAGCCTGAGCTAAGATGACCTGCTCAACCACAGGTAAAACACGTACACTGTCGTGCGCCAGAGTTTCTTCCCGGGCCAATGCCAGTAATACCTCAAGACTTTGCGTGATTTGATGCTGTGCATCTGCAATTCGGCCAACCAGCTCAGTCTGTTTGTCGCTCAGTGGCGTCTGTCTGAGCAAGGTCAGAGAGCTTTGTGTGATGGCAACCGGCGTTCTTAATTCATGTGAGACATCGCGGGTGAACGCCTGCTCACGATGGATAAAGCGCCGTATTCTTGCCAAAGCCTGTTCCAGCGTCCTGGCAAATACACCAATTTCGTCATTCACAAACTGCCCCGAGAAATTCTGTGGTAAACGCTCAACCGGTGCATCTTCGACTATTTTAACTAAGGTATCCAAGGGTTTAACCAGACGCTTTGCCATTATCAGTGAAGCAAAGGCCAGCACCAAAGCAAGCACCAGCACGCCCCCTGACAACACCAGAATAAATTTCAGCATCCCGCCTTTGATTTTACGCACCACCAGCTGCTCACTGACCTCCGCCAGTAAGTACCCGGTAGGCAATTTTTTGAGGTGGTAGTGGGCAACATCCTCACCGCTAAATTCGACACGGTGTGGCTCTTCTTCAAGCACTTCGCGCACAACCCCAGGTAAATCCGCATGGGCCGGGTAGTAACGAATAAAATCCAGTCGCGGCCTCGGCTGCTGACCTGCCTCAAGTTGAATAGCGATAGTCTGAGCTTCGTCATCCAGCAAAGAGACAAAAAACCGGTCTTCAATGTTGTAAGCAAACAAAAAACTCGCAGCGCCAAACAGTGCACTGATAAACAGCGCAATACCAACAAAAAAAACGACAATACGATTGCGCAGCTGAGTCGCTCTCACAGGCAATTTATCCTTCTATATCAAGTGCAAAACCAATACCGTGAATGGTTTTGATGATCGGGCTGGGAAATGGCTTATCTATGGCCTTGCGCAACTGGTAGATATGAGAGCGCAGCGCATCTGAATCCGTCGGCTCGTCACCCCAAATTCTGTCGCACAGCTCGCTGCGACTCAGCGCCCTGGGGTGGTGCTCCATGAGCAAACGCAGAATTTTAAACGGGATCGGTTGCAGCGTTAACGGAGATCCGGCGCGCTCAATATGCTGAGTTTGATTGTTCAGAGACAAGGCTTTGTCACCTTCCCCCAGGCGCAGTGTGTGTTCACTATTGAGTAAATGGCGCCTGGCAAGGGCATTACAGCGAACCCACAACTCTTCAAGCGCAAACGGTTTAGTCAGGTAGTCATCTACACCAAGAGAAAAACCACTGAGCTTATCATCCAGCGTATCGCGGGCAGTCAGCATAATGATAGGAATATGGCGATTGGCCTCTGTGCGCAGTAGCTTACAGACAGCCAATCCATCCATTTTGGGTAGCATCACATCTAAGACCACACAATCATAAAATTGTTCCAGTGCGAGCTGCACACCCAGCTCTCCGGTGTGTGCAAAGTCCACCACAGCACCCTGTGATTCAATATATTCGCCGATATTGCGGCTCAGATCCTGATTATCTTCAATTAAAAGTACTTTTACTTGCGCCATCCTGGTCACCAAACTAACAGTCATGTAATCACACTACCGCGACTTTCGTGAAAGCCGTGTGAAATTTATCTCAACTGGCCTGCAACCAGCGGCGTACATACTCTAACGATAGGTAATTGCGTTTTAGCTCTAGCCAGGACTCACGTGATTGCTGCCATTGCCACTGTTCATCTGCAATTTTCCTGAGTGAGTCACCATCCTGTGCACGGCTATAAAAAAGCAGATCACCGGCGTTAGCCAGCCTTGGCAGTGCATCGGCCTGTAGCGTCATCGTATACTCAATGTGTGTTCTCAGATTAAGCACTAAGGCAATCAGACTGACATTAGCAGGCTGGTTGACAAGTATCCTCAGCAAAGTTTGCTCTTTGCAGGCAGGGGGCACCTCATTGAGCTCAACAAAAACAGGGCAGAGAGATTCAGTCAGCACCTGTTTTTGGCCCTGAGGCAATGCACAAAACCAGCGAGTGAATTGTTGCAGTGGCGGTGCCATAGCGTTACCTGAGTAGTCCTTTGATTTTTCCCAGCTTATCACACCCTGGTTTTATCGTAAAAAATGTGACTTTGCAGTGTAAAAGACACATCGCCCAGGTCATCTTCAGCTCCCCGTGACCAACCCAGTGCCTGATAAAAGCCATCGGCACGTGTATTGACCTGCGTATACAAACTGATTTCTTCATGTGTGCGACTAAACAACCAGTCACAAGCAAGTGATAACAATGCTTTACCCATACCAAGCCCCTCAAACTGAGGCAAAATAAACAACGCCCAGATAGACCCGTCCTCACTGGCCGCTGATGAAAACCCAACTATCTGGCCATTCAATTCACATACCCAGCTCTTACCTTTACCAGCTATATGCTCCAGGTACATTTGCGGTGTGATCTTACCGGGGTCGGTCAGTTTATTCTCCGTAACCAATAAACGGATTTCACTCATCCTGGCGATATCTTGTTGCCTGGCTTCGCGACAGGCATATGATGTACCTGACATATTAAACATTGGATTGGTTCCTATTGCATTAACCGCCTTGTTTTAAACCATCAAACAGCTAATGACAAGCTTGTCACCGAAGGATCTAGTCAGATAAATAGTAAAACAGTATTGTTACTTTAGAAGAGGAAAACCTGCTGCATACTCAGGTAAATCAGAGGCGAAGAGAGGAAAAGTAATAACATACTAAGCAGCTTAATATGGGCAGGAAAATCGACAAAATTAACCCGCCACCAGCACGCATAGTTGATTTCACATTGGTTTAGTAATGAGGCTACTAACCCAATGCATCTAGTTATTAAGCACGACCAGTGTGAGCGACACAGACTCACAAGACTTTTTACAATAAAAAGCCAGGTTTTTACTGATCACTGTTCTTTGCATGGTACAGCCTGATGAAACCATTTAGCTATCCAACGGAACGGGTTTGGTCTGGGGTCCAGTTCAACCATTAGGTTAAAACTGTAGCCTTTGCGGTAATGCGTTCTGATCACGTCAACCCCAAGTTTATGTTTGGAAACACAGCGCCGTAATTCGGAAACAGCCCGATTTATAGCATTGTTGTCGACATACTCCTGTTGCCAGATCTCCCGGCACAATTCATCCCGGCCAATCACCCTATCTCTATGACAGATAAAATATTCTAATAAGTCATAGATAAGAGGTTCAAGGCGCACGCTTTCACCACAATATGTTAACAACCTTTTCCTTTTGTGTAGCTCATAGGGCCCAAATACTGCACGGCTAAAGTCAGCATCATATTTATCATTTAACTTCATGATGATAGACACACTTCCTTTGACGTTTTGAGTTATCAAGCAAGCTTAGTGTAGCGTCTGACAGGACTTTTTAAAATCCGAATTGCGATGAAAGTACATGACTTTTGTTAATAGAACAAATAATAAGTTGAACCAGCACAGGTGCAAAGATTTATTCACATTACACAAGTAAAAAACAAATATAAAACAAATATTATACATACGGTAGTTTCTGATTGCTCTGGGCAAATTTTTTCCCACTCTTTATACCGTTATTAGTGACAATGAACATAAAACAACCAGCCATTCAGCTATTAGTAAATTTCATAGTTAATGCGGCAGGGGCAAAGCTCACCTCTTTGCCGCAGTTTTTTAGTCCGAAAACACATTACAGCCTGGCCAGCATGGCCTTTATTTTTTCATTATTAGGGTACGTTTTTTGCGCTCGTTGAAGGCTAGACTTTGCCTCAATCAGGTCATTTTGCCTGACGTACGCTTGTGCAATGGTCAGCTCAATCATAGGGTGGTTAAATTTTGATTGCGCAAAAGTCATCAGTTCAATTGCATTGTGTAATTGTAATTGAGTTTTGGCATACCGGGCCTGATAGACTCCTATCATAGCTAACATCTGCACATCATATTGCTCCGGCGATTTCTGAAATTGTGCCATAGCAGCAGCTTTGTCTCTGAACAGCAGCTCAGCCAGCTTAACACTCCGGTCATCCTTATAAGCAGGCGCATTAACCTCTTCAACCCCCATGGCTCGCACCATGGCCACCGCTGTATCAGCAGTAGAGAAAGGGTTCTGACCTGTGATCAGACGACCGTCTATCGTGACCTGATTCAGCATCAGTCCGTCTTGCTCAAACAAGCCACCGCGCTCTTTAAGCTTGTCTTCCAGTAAAAACTCAAACTGGGGACGCCACTTTTTACCAAAAGCCGTTTCTTCTAAGTTTGTAAAGCCATTTACTCTTTTACCGTCGACCAGGTATGCGCCACTGCTCAGCTTCACATCAACCAGGGCTGCCGGACCGTGACACACAGCCCCCACTATGCCCTGCTGCTCGTAGATTTCCCGGATCAGGCGCTGTAACTCGCTATCCTGGTGCAGATCGAACATGGGTCCTTTGCCACCAACGATAAATACGCCGTCAAACGCTTGCCCATTGAGACTAGCAAGCTTAACAGTATCAGACAAAGCACTCATCGCCTGCGGATCACTCAAAAACGCCTTGTTGTAGGATTTATCCCGGTTATATTCATCTGCCAGAGGTTGTCCACCCGCAGGTGAAGCCAGAGTGATCTGAATGCCATTGTCGCTGAATACCTGATAGGCCTTGCTGAGCTCGTCAAATTCAAAACCCGGTTGGATTGTTTCTCCATCAACCTGTTTACCATAACTACTCAACACCATCAGTACGTGCGGCTCCTCCGCGGCGGTGGCCGTGCTGATAGCATTAATGCTCACCAACGACCATAAAGATGCAACCATTAATTGTCTTTTCATTATCGAGTCTCCTTTGTTTGGACAGATTCACCGTAACGCTGATACTGTGAAGCCACTGTGAAGTAACTCGTGAAAATACATGCACCGTCAAATTGAAAATGAATTGTGGCAGCTCTACCAGGACGTTTGGTTCAGACCATGTTCTGCGCTACCGGCAGCCCCGAAAGGCGCAATCATCAGTTTATGGAATCCACTGGGCATAAAGCGAACACTTGCCGAAAACCGACGGTTTCAACACCTGCTCTATCCGGCATTGAAGCGCATAGGCTATAAAATGCACCCGCTTTGGGGGGCCAATGCCAGCCTTGATTATCGGGAATTCAGCGTATTGATCGTATGTTCAGAGCGAGCAGCCGCCCGACTGGCGGCGCTGTGTTATCAAAAAGCGTATTATTTCGTGCAACAAGACCAGGTTTGCTTACACAACACCCATCACTCTCAGCAGCGAGTGCAACTTAGCGCGTCATTTCAAACCCGCATAACTTATGACGCACTCCCTGCACATAATGCAGCCATTCAGGACCTGAGCCAGTAACCCTTGTGCGTCTAGGCAAGATCCTGGAGGTGATTTTGAGAAAAGGTCTTACACCAGACCTCAAGTTCACTGAGTGACATAGGTTTAGCATACACATAGCCCTGCACCAGATCACACTCCATTTCCTTGAGACCTTCAAGCTGTGCGACATGCTCCACGCCCTCTGCAATGACAGACAACCCAAGGCTAGCCGCCATTGATAATATGGCACGCACCAGATTTTGTGAGTCCGGAGCATGTGCGAACTCATGGATAAAGCTCTTATCAATCTTGATGGTGTTGATGGGAAAACGGCGCAAATAGCTTAGCGAGGAGTAACCTGTACCAAAATCATCAATCGATAAATGTGCCCCCGTTGCTCTGAGCCCTTCTAGCCAGGCGAGGATGGCTTCATCATCATCGAGCAGAATACTCTCCGTGATCTCAAGAGCCAGATTGGCCGGCTTGAACCCGGTCTGAACCAAAATATGCCGTAAGGTTGTAGCATTGAAGCCCAGCCGGTATTGCTGACTGGAAATATTCGCCGACAAACAGCAATCCAGCTCGAGCGTACGATTTAAAGCTGCAATGTCTGATGTGGCGCGCATCAGCATCCACTCCCCTAGTTCAGAGATCAAGCCACTTTCTTCCGCAACCGGAATAAATTCATCCGGTGCAATGTATTGCCCCTGATGTGACCAGCGAGTCAGGGCTTCAAAGCCATGTAGCTGGCCTGTTTTAAGCTCGATGATGGGTTGATAGAACACCTCCAGTTCATTACTTGTTATGGCTCTGCGAAGCAATTGTTCCAACTCTACGCGTCGGTTAACCTGTTGCTGCATTGAAGGGGCAAAATAATGATACTGATTACGACCGCTTTCTTTTGCTTTATACATAGCCAGGTCGGCCCGGCGCAGGATCTCCTGTTGCTCGCGAGCATCATCAGGCATAATGGCAATGCCAATACTGGCGCCACTGATCACCTCAAACCCTTTGATGGTGAAAGGCTGAGCCAAACAAGCAAGGATCTTTTCTGCCACTTTTGCGGCATCCTCAACCTCACTGATCTGACTAAGCAACAACACAAATTCATCGCCACCGAAGCGGGCCAGGGTGTCGGTACGTCGCACCAGATGGTTCAGCCGATTGGCCACTTCCAGCAGTAAATTATCACCCGCGTCATGCCCCATTGCATCGTTAATGCGCTTAAAGCGATCCAGGTCGATAAACAATAACGCACTCAGATGAGGTTGACGCTCAATTTGTTTCAGGTCCTGACAGATCCTGTCCAGCAACAGACGCCGATTTGGCAGCCCGGTAAGCGCATCATACATCGCTTGATAGGCTATTTTGGCTTCCTGTTCCTTGCGTTCTGTCATATCGGATAACACCGCAATATATTGCTGAACCTGCCCTTGTTCATTCTGGACGGCACTGATGGCGAGCCATTCGGGGTAAACCGTACCATCTTTACGGCGATTCCAGATCTCAGCCGCCCACTCACCTTTGGTTTGCAGGGTTTGCCACATATGCTCATAAAAACGTTTATCGTGACGGCCCGAGCTAAGCAGGTTCGGCTTTTTTCCCAGGACTTCCTGCTCCTGATATCCGGTAATGCGTGTGAAAGCCGGATTCACCGCCATTATCTCCAGCTCTGCATTGGTGGTCATGATCCCTTCCTGAGTCGCCTGATAAACCGCTGCCGCGGTTTTGAGCTCCGCTTCAACTTCTTTAAAATCAGTTACATCCACACTGATGTAGACATATCCCCCCTCAGCAGTACGCGCATGACGAATTTGCAACCAACGTCCATGTGTTGTCCTTTGTAATCGTTGTGGTGTGTCGCTTTGTTCATGAACAAACTCCGACTGGCGTTGTTGCCACTCACTCAGCGTTTGCGGAAACTCAGACCTGGAGGCTACCCCGTAGTGTCGCAGCCAGCACTGATTTGTCAGCATCAGTGTTCCCTCGCTGTCATAGAGCGCAAAGCCTTCCTGCAACCGTTCTATGGCATCATGCAACAACTGGCTGGCTTGCAATGCATGATTTTTGGCTTTGTTTAACCGCTGTAAGATAAACAACAAGGTCAGCAACAGCACCACCGCCAGGCCAAACAACTGTTCACTCAAAGTCCGGGTCTGCCTCAACTGCGAACCGTGTAAGTCCATTTGTGCCCCATAAAGGCGAGCAAAGGCCTGCTTACTATTGATGGCCAGATAGTCCTGGCGCGTCGCATGGACCTGACGGTAGTATTCAACGGCAACCTGGATATGATTGACAAAACGACGACTGAGTAAAGCATGGCTTTGTGATATGACGGTCGCGTCTGCCAAAGTCCGAATACGGGTATCCAGCAACAGTTCATCCAGTGGCTGGCCTGAGGTTACCAGGCTGGCGAGTATGGTACTGCCAAGTAATGCCTGTGGATGCTGCGTGGCAATCATTTCATCCAGTACCACAGGCAAATAGGTCAGGCCATTGCGCATCCCCACGGCCTGGGTTTTCAATTGCTCCATCAGTGCCATCTTGTGTCTGAGCAACCTGAGGTAAGCAAGAAATTCGATGCTAACGTGCCGATTTTGCTGCTTATTTGTCAGCTGCTGTAATGCCCTGTCCAGTTGCTGTAGCTCGTCAAAATGGCGTAAGCTACCCACACTGAGTTCAAGTGCAAACTTATCAAGTTTGGCATCGATGGATTTGGCATCAAACAAATGAGATACCTGCTCATGTTGGCGCTCACCAGTAGCGATATGGGCGCGAAAGAAGTACACCATCAAAGCCGTCAGCACCATCACCAACAGACACTGGCCAATAACAGGGAAATTGAGTTTCATTGAACGCTTCATTGTGTCATTTCCTGATGCTGACCAACCAGGCTTTCCAGAAAAGCGGCAATGGCCTCTAGCTCTGCCTGGCTGAGTGAGCGGCCAAGCTGATATCGGGCCATGGTATTGATAGCGCCTGTCAGGCTTTGCTCACTACCATCATGAAAAAAGTAAGTTTGTCTCGCGGCCAAACGCAGACCCGGCACTTTAAAAGTAAACTTATCGGCCTCACGACCCGTCACGTTATATCGACCGTAATCTGCAGGTTCTATAGGAGTACCACGATCACCAAAGTAGTCACCAAACGTGCCCATTTTAGCGAACATATTGCCACCCACATTTTTACCCTGATGACAATTTATACAGCCGTAGTATTTAAATAAGAGATATCCCTCCTGCGCTTGCTCAGACAAAATCCCCTTGCCTTGCAGCCACAGATCAAAAGGCGCATTAAGGGTAACTAAACTGCGTTCATAGTGAGCAATGGCATCACTGATGGCATCACTCGACAACCCACCTTTATAAACCTGTGTAAAGGCGCTTACGAAGGTTTTATCCTCATTGAGGGTGGCGATCAACATAGGCCAGGTGGTGGCAAATTCTTTGGGGTTTTCTACTGGAAGCGTGACCTGAGCTTTTAAATCAATGGCTTTGCCATCCCAGGCCTGACGAATATTGAATACTGAGTTATAGACGGTAGGTGCTCTCACGTCACCAAGCCGCCCTGCGACTCCTTTGGAGCGGGCTGTGTTGTCAGCGCCATGGGTTGCCAACTGATGGCACGAAGCACAGCTTACTTCGTTATTACGAGACAGCCGGGTGTCAAAAAACAATTGCCGACCCAATGCAACCTTGCGCGCATCCGTTGCGACACTGTGCAATGGTAAAATGGGCTCAGCTGCGACCCATACCGAACCGAACAACAATGCCCAAATCAGAAATTTCAGAATCACGCTTTAGTACCACTCATAGGGGCTAAACACCTTACTAATGTAGCAGTCCTTAGTCCTGGCTGACTTGATATGGAATAAAGAATCGACGATCTCACAAAGCACTATTCTGCAAAAGCCAGCTTCGCCGGTAACCCTCCTCTTATATCAGCGGGCCGGGGAGAAAAATTGCGATAACGAGAGGTGCAAGCCAAAATATTGTCTAAACTTGTGAGATAAGAAGCTTTTTAATCTGATATATGCAATTAAAAACGCGCCTGACGGTGATCCTGGGATTAACAGCACTGGCCCCGATGCTGGTGATTTTCTTACTGGCAATGTTACACAGTACAGAGCAGGCAAAACGTCTGAGCATTTCAGCTGCTCAGGCCAAAGTTTATAATGCAGCTGCTATTTTCGACCGCTATTTCGCTAAGCGCAAAAGCGAAGTGGCGACCCTGGCACGTCAACCAACCATAAAAACCATGGACTTTGCGGACATCTCACCCATTTTGCAAGCAGAAAAAGCCGCCCATGATCAGACTTACGAAAAGTTCATTATTGGGCGCCCCGACGGCAGCTTTCACAATACCGAAGGCGGTAATCCCTTTCAAAATATGCTCCGTACCTTCGATGATGAGTCACCACAGGCACGTAAAAGAACCATTTCGCGCCGCGATTATTGGCAGCAAAGCATTGGCCGAAATGTAGAACAAAACGCTGAAGTTTATGTATCTGAGCCGATGATCTCCTACACAACGGGCGTTAAGCAAATTGTGGTCGCAGCAACCATACTGGCCAATGATGGTAAAGTAGCTGGTTTACTGGGGGGCAGCATTCCCTGGCGCGAGATAGACAGGCTGGTACAGGCCGTTTCCAAGCAGGTTGTCCATCAGTTTTACGACAATGCCCGGTTTATGCTGGTATCTCAGCAAGGGATTTATATGTATCACTGGCAGCCGGACAAAGTCATTCAGCTCAAACGCGAACAGGGGAAATTTGTTGTTAATGACATTGGTGAAAAAATCGCGATACGCTTAAAAGTTACGGAAGAAACAGACCCGCAACTTAAAGAAATCGGCCTGAAGATGATTGCGGGCTTTAATGGCTATGCGCAGCTGGATAAAACCCCCACCCGACCCAAATCTTATATTTTTTATGCACCCGTCAAGTCCTCAGGGTACAGCATCGCCTTAACTTTACCCGAACATGTGGTGTTCGCCCCGGTGTATGAACTACGTCAGCAGTTGTTGATTATTCTGGCATTTGCCATTGCCATTTCCTTGCTGGTTGCCTGGCGCTTTTCAAACAGCATATATCAGCCCATTGCCAAACTCACCAAGGCTGCACAGGCGCTGACTCAAGGCAACTTTAATGTATCTTTGTCTACCCGGGGCAAAGATGAACTGGCCAAGCTCAGCCGTGCGTTTGCACAGATGCGCGACAAAGTATTCCAGCGCGAATCTGAGCTGGAACACAGAGTGGAAGAGCGAACTCAGGCACTCGAACTGGCGAAACTCGCCGCGGAAGAAGCGGCCAATGCCAAAAGCCGCTTTCTGGCTAACATGAGCCATGAGATCCGTACACCCATGAATGGCATTCTGGGCACCCTCCAGTTACTCAACCAACAAAATAGCTTTAATGCAGAGCAAACCACCCTGATCCGGGTTGCCAATGAGTCAGGGCAGAGCCTGCTGACCCTGATTAATGACATTCTGGATATTTCTAAGCTAGATCAGGGCGAAGTATCACTGTACTTCGAGCCCTTTGACTTATATGCGGTATTGCACCATTTGGAGCAAATATTCAGTGAAAAAGTCCTTGAAAAACGGCTAAGATTTCAGCTGGTAATTGGCGATACGGTGCCCAAAGAGGTGGTCAGTGATAAGCACCGTTTGCAACAGGTTTTGCTCAACCTGCTCAATAATGCCATCAAGTTTACCCACGAAGGGTTTATCCGCCTGGAAGTAGAAAACATCGGCAACATGGAGCAGGTAATGCTCAGGTTTACCGTGTCAGATAGCGGCATAGGTATCGCAGAGGACAAGCTCCCACAAATTTTTAACCCATTTTATCAGGAAGATGAAAGTACTACCCGGCGCTATGGAGGATCCGGGCTTGGCCTGTGCATCTGTCAGCATATTATTGACTTGTGCGGTGGTCACCTCAACTGTCAATCAGTGCAAGGAGAGGGATCTCAGTTTGACTTTAACTGGCCAGTAACCACGTGCTGCCTGATTTATTCAGAAGACAGCGATCAAGTGACGCTGGGAGAATTACACGGCCATATTTTGTTAGCGGAAGATAATGCGGTCAATCAGATTGTCACTAAGGCTATTTTAGAAAAACTGGGTCTCAGCGTCACCATTGTTACCGACGGCCAGCAAGCCTTGCAGCAACTGGAAAAAGAACACTATGATCTGGTGCTAATGGATATGCACATGCCCAATATGGACGGCATAGAAGCGACAAAAGCAATTCGTAGAATGCCTCAGCACATGCAACTCACGATCATCGCCCTGACAGCCAATGTATTGATCAAAGATATTGAAACCTGTTTTGCCGCGGGTATGGATGATTACATCAGCAAACCCATTGCACTGGACAAGCTCCAGACCGCACTCGACAAATGGCTATCGATAAAAAATGGCTAACCAGACTGTCTCCTGCTCGGGGTCGGTCCAGCTGACTTTATGCTTACAATGGGCTGGAATGTTGATGTAATCGCCCGCAGCCAGACGCTCAACCCGGCCATCTTCAAATGTGAGCTCACCTTCGCCCTGCAGCACCAGCACCCACTCATGCTCATTTTGGTCGTACCATCCCTGAGACGGTGAAGTATGCCCTTTAGAGACGATCCGCTCAATTTTAAGCTGCTCATGAAACAAAAGTGTCTGAAAGACTTCATCGCTGAGATCAGCTGGTAAGTTAGCAAATAAATTGTTCATTCATGACCCGGAAAACTGATATTGATTGCGAAAACTGCATTGTAACTAAGGCGGAATAAAAACAACATGGGAAGGATAAGAGATTTGGTGGAGCTAGGCGGGATCGAACCGCCGACCTCTTGCATGCCATGCAAGCGCTCTCCCAGCTGAGCTATAGCCCCAAATCGACGACAAAGATACTAGAAGATTTTTTTGTCTTTGAAAACCCCCAAAGGTAACTTTTTTAAAGTAATTAGGCTGTTAGAATAAAAATCAAACAGGCCGGGCAATATTTTATATCGCCCGGCCTGTGTTATCAAGGTGTTCAAACGCTCAAGTTTGTTTAGTGCAGTAACTTAAGAACAGCCTCAAGCTCTTGTTTAATCTCAGCATTTTTCAGCTCACCGGTCTCTGAATCAAAATTGTCAAAGAAGCTAGGAACTGACAGACTGGCTTTAACATCCGCAGCAAAATAAGGTGCAGAGCCCACAGCCGATGCCAATACACTTTTTGCACCGCCTGGACCCGGAGACGTGGCCATCATCAGCATAGGCGTATTCTGATATACCTTCATATCGATGCGTGATGTCCAGTCAAACAAGTTTTTGTAAGCCGCTGAATAGCTGCCGTTGTGCTCAGCAAAGGAAACGATAATCGCATCCGCAGCACCAATTTTGGCAAAGAAACGCTGCGCTTCGTCCGGAATGCCACCGTCTGTTTCACGCTCAATGCTGTAAATTGGCATTTCATAATCATTCAGGTCCAGTACTTCGACCTCGGCATTGGGGATCAACGAGGCAGCATAGCTTGCCAGTTGCTGGTTAATAGATTGACGGCTGTTGCTGGCTGCGAATACTAAAACTTTCATGGGATTACCCTCTCAAAATAAGACAAATTTAGGTTTGTGCAGGTGTTCACTTCGATAAGCGTTCACCTCAAGCTGATGACAACCAGTGTATATTAGGTTTTAATAATGATTAATAGGGCAAAAATAAAGTTACTATTTCCATATGAATAACAATCTTTTTGAAGGTATTGAGATCTTCACTGAAGTCGTCGAGAGTAAGAGTTTTATTGCCGCAGCACAAAAACTGGGTCACTCTCCTTCGCATGTCAGCAAAGTGGTCGCCAGACTTGAAGAAAGGCTGGGTGTGCGACTGTTAAACCGCACCACGCGCACATTGGCCCTGACGCCCGAAGGTGAGTCTTACTATCAAAATTGCACTCAGCTGATCCAGGATGCTCAGGCCGCAGCACAACAGCTAAATGTGACTGATGACATCCCCAGAGGCACACTTAAAATCACCTGTCCGGTGGCGTTCAGTACCGACTACCTGCAACCCGTGTTGGCTGAGTACCTGAACCGCTATCCAAATGTTTCACTGAAATGGGATCTTGAAGATAAAGCCGTTGACGTGGTTGGTGATGGCTATGATCTGGCCGTACGGGCAACCCCGCAACTGGAAGAATCCAGCCTGATCTGCAAACGTGTTTATCAATGCAAGACCTACGTTGTTGCCAGCCCGGACTATATCAGCCGGTTTGGACAACCACATCATCCCAAAGAGTTAGAAAAGCATCACAGTATTTGTTACAGCAATCATAAAACCCCGGATCGCTGGGAGTTCAAAGATAAACAGGGCAACCCCTTTTATGTAGATGTGCGACAACGGATCTTGTGCAATAACGGTCATATGCAAACTGCCATGGCCCGTGATGGGATAGGCATTGCGCGTCTGCCTGCATTTTATGTCGATAAATTTATCACGCAACAGCAACTTATTACCTTGTTTCCTGACTACCCGCAGCCAGATGTCAACGTTTATGTTGTTTATCCAAGTCGCCGCCACCTGTCACCCAAAGTACGGCACTTTATCGACCTGTTGTCAGGGCATTTTGAGCACATAATCAAATCGCGACCTGTATTTTGAATCCGCTGTGTCCTATGGTACAAATTGGCCGGGTAATGGCAGCGATATACTTACCAGTTACAGGCTTTAACTACCTTATACCAGCTGCGCTCAAACGATCTGACTATCACTGGCTTTGGCAAATTAACTTCAACACCCAGTGGCTTTGCCAGGTGCTGAAATACCAAGCGACGAATATTATCATCCTGAAGCTGGGTGTATGCCAGTTTAAGACTGTTTTTGCTCTGCTGGCTGACCGGGTGCCCTTCAAGTTGCATAAATCGGGCATTAATCCAAAGTAACATAGCCTGCTTAGTTTCGTTAGGGAATGCCGCGGTCAGCCTGGAGGTTGGTCCGTACAAACGCTGATAATTCAACAGTTGCTCCTGGATAATAAAAGCAAATAACAGATTCACCCCCGCAGAGATCTGCCCAGATCGTTTATCTATTTCCTGATAACTGGCAAGCGCATTTCGAAACTGCAGCTCAGCCTCTGCAACTTCACCCAACTCTAATGCTATGATCCCTAAATTATTATTAATAATGCCATTTTTTGCTGTAATACCAGCCTTATCAGCAATACTCATCGCCCTGCCATACAAGCGTCTGGCTTTGGCATAATCACCAAGTTGTCGTGATACAAGGGCCAAACTATTCGTCAGTACCAACTTCTGCTGCTCCGACTGAGCATACTTATAGGCACATTCTAAGCTCAGCCTGGCATCGTTAAAGTAATCATGACGCCGCAACCAGATCCCCAGCGCACTCAATGCGGTGGGGAGTTTTTCGATAAAATAGGGATGGCTATGGTGGGAAAAAACGGCTTCCAGAGAATATTCCATCTGTGCCAATTGATGGGTAGGCACGGCAGCCCGCATGCGAATGAAGTGCCAGCGTAAAAACAAAGAGGTCGGCAGCTGCTGAACATTATCAAGCTGCTCCAGCAACACTAAGGTCGTTGCCGGGTCAACCGTCAGGTAATCCTCAGCTTCCTGAAGTTTATCGATCACCTCACTGGGTGTTGCAGCCCATAATGTCATCGGGAACAGCATCATCCACAGGCCAATCATCGCTCGTAACATCACCCGTTCCGCTTTCGCCTATCTCCTGAAACTATAGAATGCACGCAGCAATTGTTCAAAGTCACTCACTGATGTTCGAAGTATATGCGATAAGTGCTGGACCAGATTGGATAATCCACTTCCATCAGATAACAGCGGTAGTTAGCAGGGTCCAGGCTGGCGTAGCGGAACAAATAGTCAAGCTTTTGCTGTTGTACAGTATCCCAGTGCAATGCCTGCGCTCCGGCATTTAAATCAATCAAACGCAGTTCTGGAAATTCAGGCAGGCGCTCGGTCCACATATCCTCTAAACTGAGCTTCCCTTCTTCCACTTTTTGGTTGCTATGATAACAACCGACATTCACGCAACTGTGGCGATCCAGCTGCTTTTCTATCAGCACCAGTAAGCGCAACTTTTTGGCCGGGTTTTTAATCGAAATACTGGTAGAGCTACACTGACTGTCGTGACTTAACGGGTCAACCAGCTCATCTGGATTATTAAAAATAAAGGTTGCATCAAAACGATCATAGTTCGTGATGGGGTCAAAGACCAACCCGCTGTTACCAGGTGAATAACTGGCAAAGGCCTGATGCAGCCCAGGTGTTGATAGTTCTTGCGCAATGCCGATACTAAAACGCTTTGATTCAACACGACAATTGGCATCTATGTTCAAAGGGGCGATGAAATCATCATTGTGAGGATGCGTGTAAAACTGCACGAAAGGTGCGGCGCCCGTCTCACGCTTGATCTGCGATTTGCTGATCATGGCCACTTCCTGCAAAAAACCATCTCGGCCTTTGCCCCGGGTTAGCACATAAGCACAGAAAATCTCTTCCATACTCATACCAAGCAGCGACTTGGCCGCATAATACAACTGAGCCCGCTTATCCTGACCAGAGAGATTTACATCCCGTGCTTTCACTTTGTCCTCTTGCCGGTTGTCCAGTAATCGCTTTAGCTCTGCATGACTTCTTGCATATTGAGGAATGGTCGCAGAAAAGCGCTCACTCACCTGGCGCCACTGCACTATCAAATCACAGGGGATATGCCCTGTCAGCTGCTCACCCAGCACGCTCAGCGCCTGTTGCCCGGGTAAATGGTAGAGTACCTGTTCGCCAGACTTGGCCTTGTATGCATTAAATAAACGCTGACTGGTTGAGCGATGACACCCAATATGGCGGGCAAACCCGCCTATGGTTTGTGCTTGTGCGGGCACCGCCCGCATTATTGCCGTAAGTACTTTCTTAACACGCTCACCCAGTCTGCGTAATTCACTGTGCGCCTGATGACTCAGTCCCATGATCTTCTTTAATACCGTTTACTTTCTGATAGATTACCCGGGACTGAGCAAAAAAGCGACTAGTTACAGGTGCCTACAGATTTCCATGGACCCCAAGGACCTGACTGGGCTGGATCTTCACCCTGCACCCACCACTGGGCTTCATATACCTGACCACCTTTAGCTACCAGATCACCTGTGTTGTACACTGTGCTAGGGCTCCAGCTAGGAATACCCTGACAGTTGTTGTCACCGCCAACCGTCACCTGTTTTGAAAGGGTGCTGCTTTGGCCCTGATCATCTGTCACAGTCAGGCGGATTGTGTAGGTTCCCGCTGCCGCATAGGTATGCGTCACAGAAGATTGTGATGCGCTCTGACCATCGCCAAACTGCCACTGGTTTGACACGATTTGACCATTATCTGTACTGGTATTAGTCAAAGTAACACTCAGGCCTGACTTAGCCACGGTAAAGCCCGCAACCGGTGCCGGATCGCCGGTACCACCACAACTATCCAGTTTCTTCCAGACATTCGGGTATAGATCAGGCTGAGCACCAGAAGACCACCAGATGGCCTCATAGATATTGCCCTGATAAGACACTTTGTCACCTAATGCATAAGAAGTGGCACGATCCCAGGGTGATACATCACAAACAGGCGGCTCGCCAATCGACACAACCTGAGACACGCTGGATGTCTGCTGTGCAGTATCTGTCACGGTAAGTGTCACATTGTAACTACCATCAGCGGCATAGGTATGACGTGGGTTTGCTGCGCTTGAGCGGTTACCATCACCAAAGTTCCAGTCATAAGCTGTGATGCCGTAGTCATCAGTCGCCCGATTCTCAAAGCTCACTGTCATACCAGAAACCGACGCACTGAAATCCGCAACCGGTTCTTCATCCGTCGGGTTATCCGGGCTCAGACCCGTTTTACGCTCAATCCAGTCCAGGTAGCTGGTTGTACGAGTAAATGCCGTCGCGCCAGAGCAGGCAATACCCCAGCTCACAGTACCAATGCTGTAGAAATCGTTACCAACACGGACCGCATAAGGACCACCGCTGTCACCATTACAGGCTGAACGACCACCTTCGCCGCCACCACAAATGACAGAACCGGGAATGTTAAAGTTAAGCTGACTGCTACAACTTGCATTGGAGATCACAGGTAGCTGAGCTTCGCGCAGCACATCGCTAGGACGACCGCGGTTAGAGGTTAATCCCCAACCTGATACCGTCGGGTAAGTGCCAACACCGGCATGCTGATCCGCAATGGACTGTGTTGGTAACTTAGCCGGGGTGTATTTGCTTGCAGCAGGCGTTGCCAGGCGCAGTACGGCAATATCATAGCCGGAACGGATACCGTTCGCACCGCGCCAGTTCTCATGCATAATAATCTGAGATACTCTCAGGGTATCGCCATCTCCACGACTGATTGAATGGGCACCAACACGTACCGTCAGGCTGGCTGTAGAGGCATTATCCAAACAGTGTGCAGCTGTAAGCACCCAGTTTTCACTCAACAATGTACCACCACACCCCTGACGACCATTCATCAATAAAGCAACCTGATATGGCCTTGAATAAGCTGGGGTTTCAATTCCACCAACAACGCTAGGGGTGACATCTGTTAGTGCCGGTTCCAATGTATTTGCAGAGACAGAGCCGACTGACAGTGACATCACAGCAGCGGCCAAAATTGTAACTTTCATGTTGTATCCTTGTTAGGTTATTGCTCAAAAAGCAATCTAGAAATAATCTGAGATACACACAGAAGCAATGGGCGTGATGAAAAAAACAACTGGTACGACCACATTTAAATTTAGTATTTCCCCCCCTCATTAGTTTTAAATTTAATCACTTAAATGTAACGAAAACCTTACAGTAGTATGTGAGCTTTATTTCACATTTTTTCAATGAGGATGACAACAAACACATTGGAACGTTTTAAATTTCAGTGCTTTAAAACTGTACCTCAGGTAAGATTGTCTTGAATCTGTCATCAGAATATCAGGGGACTGAGCCATCAATCAGCGGTACTGGCATGTCATAAGTGACTAATGGCATTATAATGCCATACTTGCTGTAAACTTGGGCAATCTTGCCTTGCTCCACAAGATACCTGAGAGCCCGATTTATCTCCGCCTTTAGCTTAGTATGTTTGGGTTGCATGCGCATTGAAACTGGCAGCTTACTGACCTCGTAAATTTCAGTAAACCCCCTGTATTCAGGGTATTTAGCAATATAGTAAGCTGCGACTACATCGCCTATCAGAATATAGTCAAGACGAGCGTAAGCCAGCTGTGCCAGCAATTTTTTTTCAGATATATTGTCATAAACGACGATTTTGTCCGGCCCGAAATGCCGTTCAAACGCACCATAGCTATAGCCTCTGACCACTCCTATCAGCTGATGATAAAAAGATCTGGGGCTCGTATGAGGTCGGGCACCTTCACGCCCTAACACGATTTCACGAGAAAATGCGTAATGAACGCTATAAATACCCGGGACTTTGGAGTGTTGTCGCCAACTGGGGTTAACGCCTGGTTCAATGTCAATTTCTCCAGCCTCAAATAGCCTCTGGCCACGTGCCACAGACAGTGCAATAAACTCGAACTCGTGTCCGGTCTGCGCCGCAATGAGGTCGAAGATATCCCTGAAAATACCTGCCTGCTTTCCCTTTTCAAGATAATTGTAAGGTGGATTGGCACCATGATAGACCAGAACGGAGAAACGCTCAGCCTGGACACTTGCCGACAATAAGACCAGCACCACTAACACACAGTGCACAAGCTTTAGAGATTTTTCACGCATAATAACGTGCTCAAACAAGCAAACCCGAAGGTTCAGAAATAAGCATATAAGTAGACGTTTAATTTTGCGGTTATACAGATCTTAAGCTTAGTTAAGCAACACGCTTAGGCAAAGAAATATAAACAAATTGTTATCCAAACATCGGATATTTAAGTTATCTGAATAAGAAAAAAGAACCAGCGATATGAAAATATTCATACGCATTAAGTGAGAAAGAAAGTAAGTACAAACTTACAGTTTAGGAAAGTCAACAATCGAGGTTAAATTGAATGGAATTTGCACAAAAATAAAAATATATAAATAAAACTTTCTTTATTTCGTCTATTTATCGAAACATAAGTTTCATGATAATGTACCACCATGAGTTCAAAGGCGCGGTGACACGCACCGCGTCATTGTCATCTGCTGTGATTCTGGGCAAAGGGTTACCCTTGATTTATTACGTCTGATCTCAGCGCTTTATAGCAAAAAGGAAGTTTATTTATGAAAAATGCGTTACTTGTTTCTTTACTCTCACTTGCAAGCACAACAGCAATTGCCGCGGTCGCACCAGCGGAGCACGCGCCTGTCAGAGCGGGATATGCCAGTGTCGACGAAGTAATTGAATATGGCCGTCAGTATCAGGAAATAAAAGGTCAGCTTCTGGATGCAGGATACGAACTTCAGTCATGCAACCAGCATGTACTGAACTACTTTGTACAGCCTGCGTCCGCCGTGTATCTGTACGCCCAAGCTG
Organism: Pseudoalteromonas rubra; assembly: GCF_001482385.1. NCBI lineage: Bacteria > Pseudomonadati > Pseudomonadota > Gammaproteobacteria > Alteromonadales > Pseudoalteromonadaceae > Pseudoalteromonas > Pseudoalteromonas rubra. The sequence goes on along the minus strand of NZ_CP013612.1, from coordinate 1,121,291 downwards.
AATGCACTTACTCTCGCTCTGTAGGCGGGGATTACTCACTGGAAACAGACTATGCCATGGTCAAGATTGACGTAGACTACCACCAGTTCAACCAGCTCTTTCACGAAGGAACAGTCAACGTCAATTATGTCACTGTATACTAAGGTATAAAGACCAAACAGCGTTACGCTTTCAATCAGTAATCCGGCAAGGACAGCGGGATCATGATTCTGACCTCAGGCCGCAGACGTGCGGCCTTTTTCGTTTTCGTACCAAGCACTATGTATCTGCCAGGATACAAAAGACAGACAATCAGATACCCAGCTACCAACAACAAAACGCTACAGTCCTATTGGAATTCATCAATGGGATACGATTATGAAAAAACACCTAATTGCGCTGGCCCTGTCACACGTCGCCTGCACCTGCGCAATCGCCGCTTCACCGCTTTGGCAAAGTGTGGAACAACATCATGCCAAGCCACAAAACCATCACAGTCAATATCTGTTGGACCAAAGTGCGCTGCACGCGCAGCTCAGTTCACTGAGTGACACGCAAACAACCTCTCTGATGCTCCCTCTGCCTGATGGCAAGCTGGTTGAATTTGTGCTCAAGCCGAACCAGGTCATGGCGCCAGCACTGGCAAGCAAATTCCCGCAGATCAAAACATTCAGCGGCCACCAAAAAGACAATCCAATGCACTACGGACGATTTGATCTGGGGCCAAACGGCTTTTTTGGTGTCTTTAACTATCAGGGGCAGCGTATCTACCTGGATCCACAACCACGCTCAGGCAAACACCACTACCGCAGTTACACTGGCAACAGTCAGCCCACAGACAAAAAAACACTGAAACAACACGCACCTCGTAAACATCACCGACATGCGCAGATGGTTGATCGTCTGGCACAGCCCGAGCAGAACAATGAAGCCGATACGCTGCCGAACACGCAGATCACGTATCGTATTGCGATTGCCACCACAGGTGAATACGCCCGCTTTCATGGCGGCAGCAAAGAAACAACACTGGCAGCCATTGTGACTATGGTCAACCGGATCAACGACGTTTATGAACGCGACCTGGCAATAAAATTTGAACTGGTTGGCGACAATGACAAGTTGCTCTTTATCGACCCGAATACAGATCCTTTCGACAATACGGATGAAGATATAGATAAAATAAGTTCGCAAATCAATACCCTGATTGGTGCTGATGGCTATGACATTGGCCACTTGGTTGGCACCGGTGGCGGCGGCCTTGCCGGATTTGAAGTTGTTTGCACCGAACTCAAAGCGGAAGGGATAACCGGTAGCGAGGAGCCCACCAATGACGCCTTTCATATCGACTATGTTGCGCACGAAATAGGCCACCAACTGGGTGCCGATCACACCTTTAATGGTGAGGCAGGTGCTTGTGGTGGTAACCGCGCTCCAGACAGTGCCTACGAACCGGCAAGTGGGTCAACCATCATGGGTTACACTGGCATTTGCGATGAGCAGGATCTGCAAGCCAATTCCGATCCTTACTTCCACATTCATTCTCTGGACCAAATGAACCGCTACGCGCGGCTATCATCGGGTAAAAGCTGTGGGGTTCATACTGAACGCGGCAATGCCAAACCACAAGTGAATGCTGGCACAGATCGCACCATTCCAGCACGCACGCCTTTTACTTTAAGCGGGACTGCCACAGACAAAGAGCAAGACACGATCAGCTACAGTTGGCAACAGTTTGATCTGGGCGAGGCGTCTGCGGACAAAGTCCAGGATAGCGTTGATGATGGTAAAAGACCGCTGTTCCGGACCTTTAATCCAAACAACACACCACAACGCACATTACCAAAAATGGCAGATATCTTGTCCGGTCAACCAAGTTTTGGCGAAGCCTATGCCACCACGACCAGAGCGCTTAACTTTCGTCTGGTTGTCAGGGATGGTCAGGGTGGCGTGAGTGATGATGCGGTGAAAATCGCCGTCATTGGCAATGATCAGGGCTTTTCCGTGACCCTACCAGACGGCTCAAGCCAATGGCGTGGCAACACACAGTTAGTGAAATGGCACACTGCCGACACAGAAAACGCCCCGGTTTCCTGCGCAAACGTCGATATTTTACTGTCCGAAGACGGCGGTCAGACATTTGCGACGGAGCTGGCAAAGCAAGTGCCAAATTCCGGCCAGTATGAAGTGCAGCTCGGTAATATCCGCACTGAGCAGGCCCGTATTCAGATCAAATGTCATGACAACATCTTCTTCGCAATCAACCAGGGTAACTTTAGTATCAATAGCGAGTCCGCCGCTGACACAACGCCTGAGATCAAGGGACAAAAGCCGCTTAGCCTCGACGAAGATGGCAGCTTGCAGATAAAACCGGATGATCTGATCCTGGCACAAACAATGACCATAGATGCAATCACTTTAGCCGAGGGCGCACACTACCAGATCACGGGTACAACACTCACACCTGCTACACACTTTCATGGCGAACTCAGTGTGCCGGTAACAGTAACCAGCGGCACACTCACCAGCGCGCCTTACACACTCACCGTCACTGTAAAATCTGTCAATGATGCCCCTGAGGCGAACAAGGATACATACAGCGTTGACTTTGCGTCAAAAAACAATGCGCTCGCTGTAATCGATAATGACCGGGATGTAGATGGTGATACGCTGAAGATAAGTAGCGTGGATTATCGTGGTGCAGGTCAGGTGACCATCAGCGACAATCAGTTAGTGTATACACCGCAAGATGACTTTTCCGGCACTGAAGTCTTTCGTTATGATATCGAAGACGGACAAGGGGGCAGCGACTACGCAACCGTGACGGTGACGGTGACGGTAAAAGCCAATCCCAACCCCGACGATGGAGACAATAATGATAAAGACGACAACAACTCAGGCTCGTTCGGCCCTTGGGCAATACTGAGTGGATTGTGTTTGTTGCTACGCAGACGACGCACCTAAGCAATCAGGCCAGGGGTCGACGTATCAAGCCTGCCACCTGGCCATGGTTATGAGCCCGAGCGTTCGTTAAACCAGTCTGTCCAAAGCACGAGTCAGATACTGACCCGATTGCACATCCGCTTTAACTCTTTGCACATTCTGCTTCATCTGATCGATTTGTTCAGGTGTCAGCTCCGCAAGGCGCGTTTTGATATCGCGCAACGAGCTTACTTTAAAGCCAATTCCCTGCTCCTCAACAAAGTCAGCCATAGCTGCCTTGTCCCAGATGATGATAGGCATATCACACAACAAGTATAAAGACAGTTTATGTGGGTTGTTGTACTTAAGGTACTGACCCGTCACGCCATCACAGGTATCCAGAGTGTTGCCATACCAAACCAGACCAAAGTCTCCGTCAATATGATCGATCACCTTATCCGACGGGAAACACCCTTTATAGTCGAGAATCGTATTGTTGATGTTTTTGACTTTCTTCTCATCATAACCAACACCATACAGATCAAACTTAAAGTTACCGCGCTCCAGTCCATCCAGCTCGTACACAAATGGACCCATGTTACCGGCAAACACCACCCGAATTTGATCGTAGTCGGTTGGCGTACGCTGAGCATTTGGGTTATCGGTATGCAGATAGTCGAACACTTCGATGTTGGTAATCTCAGCTTGGATATTCTGCTCTTCAAACCAGGCGCGCATTTTGTCGTTATGCACAATCAACTGATCTGATTTATTCAGCATGTTGATTTCTTTTTCTGAGTGACCGTACTTACCTTTGAGGCTGCGCACGTCGTGCACCAGTGTCAGCACTTTACTGTTTTTCAGTTTTGCGCCCCACAAACAGTAACCGTAAAACTTGTTAAACGGATACTGCAAACACACCGTACTGCCCGACTTCAGTCTCAACAGCGCCCAGCTTACGCCCAACGCACTGATCAGCGTACCCAGTATAGAGTTTGCTATCCAGGTCTGCTTAAAGCCGATATTTTGCCAGCCGTTGTTCTGCAAAATGGTCTCACAGTCCATCTTTGCCTTACCGGCTGCATCAAACTTAGAGCGGTAATTTCTTGCGATATAAACTTTACGACTCATGATGTTATGCCAATTCCTTGCTGGTTAATGCCAGTGCCGCTTCTATGGTGTCGTCCATATCATAGTATTTATAGTCGGCAAGACGGCCACCAAAAATAAACTTATCAGCATAAGGGGCTGTTTTTGCCAGCTCCTGATAACGTGCTAACAGCGCATTATTGGTTTCGTCGTTAATCGGGTAGTAAGGCTCGTTGTCTTTACTAAACTCATGAGGATATTCTTTGGTGACAACGGTTTTTTCCTGCGTACCAAATTCAAAATGCTTATGCTCCAGAATACGCGTATACGGCACATCGCGCTCGGTGTAGTTCACCACCGCATTACCCTGATAGTTTTCCTCATCCAGCACTTGCGTTTCAAAATGCAGGCTGCGATATTCTAGCTTGCCAAACTGACAGTCAAAGAACTCATCAATTTTACCTGTGTACAGTACTTTATCTGCCAACTTGTTGAGGTTTTCAGCATCTTCAAAGTAGTTCACACCCGTTCTGACTTCCACACCTTCAAACAGGGCATCAGTCAGGGCATTGTAACCGCCGATCGGGATCCCCTGATAACGGTCGTTAAAGTAGTTGTTGTCGAAGGTAAACCTAAATGGCAGACGTTTGATAATAAATGCTGGGATTTCAGTGGCCGGTCGACCCCATTGCTTTTCGGTATACCCTTTGATGAGCTTTTCGTAGAGATCGCGACCACCCAAGTACAATGCCTGTTCTTCGAGGTTTTGCGGTGTCAGGTCAGCATACGGCGCACGCGCTTCAGCGATTTTCTCTTTTGCCTCTTTTGGTGTGGTCACGCCCCACAGCTGATAAAAGGTATTCATATTAAAAGGCAGGTTATAAAGCTTGTCTTCGTGTCTGGCAACCGGCGAGTTGACATAGTGATTGAATGTCACGTAACGATTTACGTAATCCCACACCTGCTGGTTGCTGGTATGAAAAATATGTGCGCCGTACTTATGTACGTTAATCCCTTCAACCTGTTCACAGTAGATGTTACCACCAGTATGGTCGCGCTTATCTATCACCAGGACTTTCTTACCCTGATCGGTTGCTTCTCTGGCGAATACAGCACCAAACAGGCCTGCACCGACAATCAGATAATCGTATTGAGCTTCATTCATTGAAATTTGCCTTTGTGAATCGTTCATGGCTCTATCGTAAGCGCAAAACTATATCAGAAAAAGTGAAGAAATGATTATTCATCGCTGAGGAAAAGACAAAATAGTCCCTAAATTAGCAGGAATTTTTTCACCTTCAAAACTCCTTCGAATTAGCAAGACAAAACACGTAAAATTTTGTTATTGAATTGCCGAATAAACGTACGCCATTCGACCAAAAACAGGGTGCCTCAATACAGAGCAAGCCTGCGTATAAGGGTTACAAGAATACAAAACCGACTTAGTTTACCGGCTGTGGACCTGGTTTTTGACAACCTGCTATCAGCTTGTCTAAACCCGCAGCCACCAGGATACCAAAGGTATAACACACCAGATCACTGCCTTTAAAACCAAAGCCCAGTACCAGCGCACCCAGACGGGTATGTCGTATATCATTGAGCCACTGAGCCTGATACAACTGCGAAAATTCAATCGCAAAAGTAAACCCTAAGGCCAGCAAAGCGATACCAGCGGTGGGCATTCCACGCTGCACACAGCAAAACAACCAGAATACCACCATCGCCCAAAGGGTATCACCGGCATAAAGCGCCAGTATCTCTGGTAGTTCAATAAACGAAGAACGGCTGAGCAAGCCCAAGAGCATCGTAATGATAGCCAGGCCTGAATATCGAAAAATACTGCGCCTGAGAGTCGACATAAAACTTACCTTTAACTTATCCATTCTAATTGGTATCAAGAGGATTGGTCTATATTCATCAAAAACGAGCGCAATATCATCGCTTGCTTACCTAACATGGCAGTACATTATTTTGACCGGTTTTTGTCTTGGTTTACCCGCGTCTGTCTATTCGTTTTGCCCAATAATCGCAGTACTGACTCATTCCCTTCCATTCTAACTTTTAGAGGTCTTTAATATGGGTAGTTCACACAGCAGTACAGCAAAGAAAGAAATCATACTTTACCGGGGCACAAACTGCACGGCTGAGTTTGATGCCATTACAGCACAACAAACAGCAGGCGGCTGGCCAGCCGGTACAAGCAGCAACTCACTGCCTACCTCAGAGCAAGTAGAGCATCAAAAAGGCACATCGGGTGAATGCGCGCCCATCCCCAAAGACAAAGCCATTGATATAACTAAGTTTACTCCCTGGGTTGAATATACTCGAGATATTGCCATTGCGCGCCAGTTTAACCGGGGCGGCGTGGTGCAAATATCGGTTGCTGAAGCGTATGTCTACATCGTCGAGGGCGACCAGCTGGAAAGTGGCGTATTCTTGCATCGCAGCACCCCTGTTGACATAGAGGGCACAGAGCCCCCCAAGTGATTTGAGCAGGTTTATAAAATGATTTATGCCTGCTGCACAGCAGGCATGACACCATTCCATCCAATTACAATACTTAACGATCAAAGTTAGACTAAAGTCTAAGCTGCTCCTCCCGTTTTTCCATTATGTTGGATAGAGCCTGTTGACAACTTTACGGATTATTTCTCAAAAAGAACGCCAACAGAGCCAACACATGTAAAGGAGCAATATTATGAACTTTAAGCACTTAGTCGCTATTTCACTCACCGCCGGACTGGGAGTCAGCCAGGCTTATGCAGCAAGCTGTCAGGGAGTTAATACTTACCCCGACTGGACACAAACAGACTGGCAGGGCAATCCCAGCCACGCCAATACCAATGACAAAATGCAGCATCAGGGCAAACTTTATCGCGCAAACTGGTGGACCCGCTCAGAGCCTGGTAGCAGTTCAGCCTGGCAGTACCTTGGCCGCTGCGATACCGGCAATCAAATCACACCGGTTGAACGTTATGGTAAACTCAGCGTATGCGGCACCGGGCTGTGTAATGAGCAACAACAGCAAATCCAGCTACGTGGCATGAGCAGCCATGGTCTGCAATGGTATGGACTGAACAAATGCTTAACCGGTGCATCACTGGATGTGCTGGCTCAGGACTGGCAAGCCGATATTGTCCGCCTCAGCCTGTACGTGCAAGAAGGCGGTTATGAAACCGATCCAGCCGGGTTTACCCAACAGATGAACACCCTGATCGACATGGCCAGTCAGCGTGGATTATATGTCCTGGTGGACTGGCATCAGCTTAACCCGGGCGACCCAAACTATAACCTGGACCTGGCTAAGCAGTTTTTTACCGACGTAGTCACTGCCAACAAAAACCGTAACAACGTGATTTACGACATTGCCAATGAACCAAATAATGTCAGCTGGCCTGAAGTGCGCCACTACAGCGAGCAAATCATTCCGGTTATCCGGGCTATCCAGCCTGACGCATTGATCCTGATCGGCACCCATGGCTGGTCTACGTTTGGCGCATCGACTGGTGGCAGCGTACAGGAGGTGCTGAACGATCCGGTACCGTTCGACAACATCATGTACACCTTCCACTTTTACGCGGCATCACACAAAGACTATCACCGCTCAGTACTCGATCAGGCCTCTGATGTACTGCCCGTGTTTGTCAGTGAGTGGGGCACGCAAAACTACGATGGCGATGGCCCAAATGATCCAGTCAGTTCTCAGAAGTATATCGACCTGATGAAACGCAAAAAGATCAGCTGGACCAACTGGAATTATTCCGACGACTTCCGCAGCGGAGCAGTCTGGCAACGCGGTACCTGTAACACTCAGAACTTTGTCGACAGCCAGCTCAAGGAGGCCGGCACCTGGGTCAAAGGCTGGATCAGTGAAGGTAGATAGTCGAATAGTGCTGCCTGTGAGCTAACAGGCGGCATTTTACCAAGATTCAGTTACGTCAATTCAAAGGGCGCGCAGGCCGTGCCCTGATGATATTTCAGTTGCCATTTATCACCCTCTAATACCCAGACCGAGCAACGCTGCGCAAACTCAGACGCCTTACCCTCTTTATCGACCAGTGCAGATTGGTAGTGTAATAAATGTACGCCCGGAGCCAATTCATTGCAGTGATAATTTTGCGAATACACGCTCAACTTTGACGGCGCTTCACTGCCCATCATGGCAACAATAGAATCAAAGTTGTAGCAGGTGCCCGACATACCCACCTCAGAAAAATCGACATGTAGCAGGCGTTCTATGGCAGTGCGGTTTTGCCTTGTTTCATACTGGTGTAATGCTATTTCCTGTGCAATTAAAATATCCATATTGCTGCCTTCTGTACTCACCTCACCCGTTTACTTATTAACATAGTTTAAGCACTGCGGGTAAAATTTTGACTTACATCAGAGAAAAAACATAGACTCAGGATAATGCCTGTCAGCATGCCTTCAACCGCAAATAGTGCATCCTGAGCACTGGAGGACACAAAAAAATCTGTACCAAAGAACCCGAGTAAGTAGACTGTGGGCATACTGACAGCATAGACCCAACGTCCAATATTAGAAAAGGTAAGTAAAGACACACTAGCAGCTAATCCTGCAATGGATAGAAAACCGATAACCCAGTCCAGTGCAGTCAATGCTGTTTGCTGCGTTTGCGCCTCATATTCGGCTAGCAATGGAGGTAAATCTGGCGGACTCAAAATTGCGTGAAGGAGGGTAATAACCAAGGTCAACCAACTCATTAGTACTATCGTCCTGAAAAAACTCACACTCATATTGCATCCTCTGCGTATTCTATTTTCTACAATGAAGTAAATTATAAAGAAAACCCAAAACAGGTCCAGTGTGGATTTAATCAACAATTTGATTCGCCGGGCACGCAGAGAATCAAGTATTGAACACTGCCCGGCTGCAACCTGGTCTCAATTACTTCAGATGACGCAGGAAATAATCCCAACGCAGACGCACAAAATGCGGATGCTCGTCGAGTACATGACCCATATTGGGATAAATCATCAGGTCAAACTGCTTATCCGCTTTGATCAGCGCAGAGACCAGCTGCATGGTCGCAGCAGGATGCACATTGGTGTCCAACTCGCCGTGAGCCAATAACAGCTTCCCTTTCAGGTGCTTTGCCCAGGTCAGGTTAGACTGCTCATCCCACTCCGGCGTCACTGGATAACCCATCCAGATTTCGTTCCAGCCCGCTTTATCAACCCGAAAGTCATGATTTCCCGAAGCAGCTACTCCGACCTTAAAGAAATCCGGATATTTAAACAACGCATGCGCAGTATCATAACCACCGGCGCTGAAACCAAAAATCCCGACCCGCTCACTGTCTATGAAAGCATGTCGCTGCGCCAGCTGACGAATGGCCGCCACATGATCGTCCGCGCCCCCACCGAGGTTCTTAAATGAATACTCATGGAATGTCCGGCCGCGTTTATTGGTGCCCCTCCCATCCATTTTGATCACCACAAACCCCAGCTCAGCCAGCGCATTGGCCTGGCGTGAATAGGTGTTAAAAGACTTAGGCGTAAAGAAGTTATGCGGCCCGGTATAAATGTCATCAATGACTGGATAGCGCTTGTTGGGATCAAAGTTGGATGGCAAGTACATCAAGCCATACAGCGACGTTTTGCCATCCGCAGCCAGCACCTCAAATGATTGCGGAGGACGCCAGCCAGTCGCCTGTAAAGCACTGATATCAGCCCGTTGAATTTCTCTCACCACTTTTCCCGTGCGGCTATCTCGCAGCACAGTCACAGGTGCCAGTGACGCCGTCGAATAGGTGTCTATCACATACTTAAAATCGGGAGATAATCGCGTATCATGTTCAGCAGGCTCTGGCGTGAGCAGAGTCAGATCGCTGCCATCCAGGTTAACCCGGTATAAATGTCGGAAATAGGGATCCCTGTCAGGCTCTCTTCCGGACGCCTCAAAATACAGCTGCTTGCGCTCAGTATCTACGCCCCGGATCACCCTTATCGTCATCTCACCTTGCGTGATCGGATTCAGTAATGCGCCATTGCTGGCCTGGTACAAGTACAGGTGCTGATAACCACTGCGTTGCGAGCTCCAGATAAAAGCATCCAGCTCCGGCAATGCCCAATACGTTTGTACCCAGGGGTCGATATATTTGTCGTCACGCTCTTCAACCAAAGCCCGCACCTGAGCCGTGTGCGGATCCACTTCGCGCATAAAGTACTGACGATTGCCCCGTCGACGATCATGATATACATAACGACCATTGTCCTGCCACCAGCCCCACAGTGCGCTGCCATAGTAAGTCTGCATTACAGGCGGAGCATCCAGCTTAATGGCCTTTTTCTTATCGGTGTCCACCAGCACCAGACTGGCTTGTGGTAATGTTTCCTGCCCAGCTGAAGGATAGTAATAACGAACCGCTTTCGGTCTCTGGCTCGCCTCATGATCAGACTGAACCAGAGTGTATAAATCAGTGCCACTGCGATCCAGCTGATAAGTGATCAGATAGCGGCTGTCTTTGGACCACGTCAGTGAGACGCCTTCACGCTGATAGTCTGTATCTGCATTGAAGCTGCGCGCCGGATTCGGGTGCGTTGCAGCATAAGGGCGCATCTCAGTGCCGTCCCCGGTGAGTGCAGTGCGCTCCCCCGAATGCTTATTGACCAATATCAGATTATGGTTTTCAACCACCACTTGCCACCGCCCATCATCAGAGGTGCCTTGTTGTGGTTCATCGGCCTGTGCTTGCACCTGATGGTCACAGGTATATGCAGGCAGGGTACAGGACCATTGCGTCTGTTCAATCGTAAACGCCAACCGGGATCCACTGAGCGTAATTTGCTTGAACGGTAATCGCGCTGCTGACGCCTCGGTCAGACCCTCTGCGCGCAACACATTCGCAATTTTCTGATGATCAAACGCCGCAGACTGTGTGTTCTTGCTCGGGTCAACCAGCACAAAGCGGTGACCATGGCCGTGCTGCTGAACAAACCAAAAACGACTCCCCTCATCCAGCCAGTTTGCAGTCAATTTATCGTTTTTGACTAAAGGGGCGAGATTTTGCGGCAAAAATTGTTCAGCCCGTAAATAGAGCTTCTGACTATCTCTTGGTTGCTCTGCCTGTGATTCCCTGACGGGAAGGCCCTGACAGGCTGTCAATATCAGGCTTGAGCTAACTAATAGTGCCAGTGTGCGCTGCAACATAAAACGGTCTCCTAAACCAAAAAAGCCCACCGTACTAAAGTGATTCGGGCAGGCGGGAGAAATACTTAGATACCGGCCTGAAGAGGCGGCATTTGCCTGTTATATGAAATAACCGGCTTTTACAACTGGGCATATACATCAGCACATGCCCAGCGTAGCTTTCATTTAGAACGAATAGGTGTATTTAAGCTGGATAGTTCTACCAATAATATTGTGAACGCGCGTAGTGTATCCTCGATAGTATTCGTCATTGACCGGCGGCAGCTTGTCAAACGCATTGGTTACAATCAGCTTCACCAGGCCATACTCATCAAAGTTGTAACCCGCACCCAGATTCACTGTGGTCATTGAAGGGAAGTCCTGCCATTCTTTACCAATTTCAATGTCTTCCGGCGATTCACCATCGAACGAACCTATGTATCGAACGGTTGCGAAACCTTCGAAATCCCCATAGCGATAATTGGTTTTAAAGCTTGCTCTATACTCAGGTCGGTTAATGAAGCCAACATGCTCATAAACAGGGTCTGAATTAGTCTTCTGAAACTCATACTTAAGTACTTTGCTCAGCTCTAGGTTAAATTTCAAATCCCCCATGTCTTCAAGATCAACTCGGGCGGCGAATGACGCATCTATGCCCGATGTATCCAGGCCCAGATAGTTGGTCACGGTAGAACCAATCTCGACCATTTCATCTTCACGAGGCAATGATGTGTCACGCTTTACATACAGGCCACTGTAATTGCCTAAGTTACCTAAATACTCTTCATCAAGTACTGTACGTCCGCTAATGTCTTTGATTTCATTGGTGATCTCAATATTCCAATAATCTAATGTCATATCAAAATCTTCTGTTAGATTATAGGCAAAACCAAAAGACACTTGCTCTGATTCTTCTGGCTCCAGATCAGGGTTTGAAAACGAACGGACTGGCACGCTTTGATTGTCACATAACTCTGACGTAGCGCGTTGCGCTTTGGGAACTGGGTTGCAATACTTAGGATCCCATAACCCATAGTAACCAATGCTTTCCTCACCAATGGCTTCATTCAGGTCTGCCACACGAAAGCCCTGACTAAAAGAGCCTCGAACAACCAAGTCTTCTGTCACCTCATATCTGGCAGACAGGCTACTCGACAACTGCCCCTGATCAGGCAAGCTATATGAGTCGTAACGCGTTGCAGCTGAGACCGTCAATGTATCGAGGATCGGCGCTTCAACTTCAAGATAAGCCGCCCGATAGTTTCGGCTGCCCACAACATCACCACCGTAGGCCCCTTTGACGTTTCCAGAGTTCGACTGCGCATCTTGCTCATCGGACAATTCCAGAGAACGGTATTCGGCCCCAATGGCATAACCAATCGCACCACCATCGAGTTCAAACGGCAGCGTACTTGACCAGTCTACCGTCACAGCCTTGGTTGTGCTTTTACCCAGTCTGTGTTGACTATGACGGAAACTGTCCAGCACCTCTTCTGTCGCTTTATCACCCCCGCCATACGCAAGGGGGTTATAAAGGCCCTCTTCAACCGCTTCATCAAACTTATCTACGAAATAGTAGTAGTTTGACTCCTGCACAAAGCTATCTTTACTGTGTGCCAGGTTAATGGACAAGCGGCCTTCATCAATGTCCCAGTTAATACCGGTGTTGATATCTAGTAAATCCGTTTTGAAAGTGAATTCTCTGGGTAATGCGCCTTCCATGTAGTGATAATATGTAATATCACGTGCGTCTGCAGTGCCAGCTGTCGGGTTATTTACATGATCTGCTGCGAGCGTACCACTTGCCCACATAGGTGTAGCCGATGTAAAGTTCTTATCGCGTGTGTGCAAAATAGTATTGTAAAATTCTACATCGTCGTTGATAGCATAGGTAAAGTTAGTGAAAATTGATGTCTTCTCGACCTTGGGCAGGTAGTACTTTCCATCGAAGACATCGTACCCACATTGCTTACCCATATTCCCGTCACGGTCGCGAATATTTTCTGCCGGGCAATCAGGTCCCGGACTATAAATCCGCTCACCGTCTTCATTTTCATAGCTATAAGACCCCCACGGAGAGTAACGTGAGCTCCAACGTCTTTCATTGTGCTCAGCATCCAAATGAGGACGGTCGCCGCCGCGCAGACTGTCGTTTGTCTGGTGCTCCAGAACCACAAGTATTGAGCTTTTATCACTGCTGGTGCCATATGTCAGGGCTCCACCTTGTTGCCCTGCTCCGCCACGGGTTGCATGCGATGCATTCACTGAAAGCTGCATACCATCATAGTCTTTCTTAGTGATAATATTGATTACACCACCCATTGCATCAGAGCCATAGATTGATGATGCGCCGTCTCGCAGGATCTCAATACGTTCAACCACTTCAATAGGTATTAGGTTAACATTTGTACTCGAACCATAGTTTGAAGCAGATGTCGCAACACGGCGGCCATTTACCAGCGTCAAGGTACGATTGGAACCCAACCCTCTCAGGTTAGAGGAGGCAAAGTTGCCCGCCGAGTTGTTTGAGTGAGCAATAGAAGTACCTGCTGAGTTAAAAATACTTTCAGCAAGAACACTGGCTACATCGTTCAACCCCGTTGCCTCTATGTCGGCTTTTGTTATGACAGAAACGGGCTTTGCCGTTTCCATATCTGTTCTTTGGATCCGCGAACCCGTAACCTCTATCCGCTCTGGTTCATTCGCTCCACTGTCATCATTTGCTGCGGCGAACGCTTGCCCACTGGCAGACGCGACCGCCAAAGCAATCATATTCATGACAAAAATTCGACTAGCATTCCCATTGTGACACATCACTGTACTCCTACGTGTTTCAATTATTATTTTTCCTGATGGAGCCATTATCTGTTCTATAAATTGTCCCCAGTACCATACATACGCTATTCTTTATGTATATTGTATGCAATATATTGAATAACAAAATATCAAAAATCTTACTAAAGTATGAGCTGGAGTACCACTATAGAAACACTGAAAATCGCGCCAAATTCAACACAAGCAATTGAAAGTAAAATGAAATGAAAATTCATTACACTTAAAGTTACTTTTCTCGAAAATAGACATTAGTAGTACACAAGTGCAGCAATGTGGAACAACTGCTGTCAAAGGTAGATAGAGCTGGCTCACAATACGTTGTCTGCTATGCGCCTCAGTGCAACAGAGCGTCTGGCCTGCCTGGCGCTCATTTTAAGTGTATTAAAAAGGGCCCTGAGACAAATACTCAGAGCCCTAAATTGATTCTCATAACGACTTTTTACTCTTCAAAAATATGAATGTAGCCATCCAAATCCGGCACGATCACTTTGCCATATCCAACCGCCGGCGCACCGTAAACACCACCATGAACAAAGCCATCAATCATCTTAGGCTGATACTGCCATTGCTGTTCACCAGTGCGGCTATCAACCGCAAAAAAGCCTCTTTGGGTTGCAAACCAGCCGGGTTCATCATGACCTGTTGCGCCGATGTACACTGTGCCATTTTTGGCAACTGGTTGGCCCCAGCTCCAGCCCCCAGTTTCGAATTGCCAGATCAGCTCACCGCTCTGGGCGTGATATTTATTGAGTAAATTGGAATCTGAACTGCCGATATAAAAATGTTCACCATCGGCAGCCGCTGTTGCCGAAGACTCCACCCAGGAGCCACCCGGATAAGCCTGTTTCCACAGTAATTCACCGCTGAGCGGATCAAGCCCATATAAATGGGTGTCACGGGAGCCAATCACCAGTACGTCATCAACAATAGTTGGGCTGGATGTCAATGCCCCCTGCGTATCATATTGCCAGACCCGTTGACCTGTCTTCGCATCCAGCGCATACACAGATCCATCCCAGCTGCTGATAAATACAAGGCCCTGGTAATGCGCAGGTGTGGCACGAATTTTACCTTCCGTTTTAAAGCGCCACAGCACCTTACCGGAGGACCTGGCGATGGCATAGAGGTGGCCATCACCACTGCCAATAAAGACTTTGTTACCCTGAACCAAAGCACTGGATTTACTGTAGTCAAACTCCCACGGTGCATGATTAGCAGGCAGAATACGCTGTACATCCGCATCATTCAGACTGGTACGCCATAATAATTTACCCTGCCAACGGTTAAGCGCGTACAGATAGCCATCATCGCTGCTAACAAAGATTTGATGATGCTTTATTGTGGGTTTAGATCGGACCAAACCGTCGGTTTTATACGACCAGGCCAGCTTAGGCTGATCCACATTCAGCGCATACAGGTGGCCATCATCACTGCCAAAATACGCGATATGATCGCGCAGTGTTATGCCTCCCCAGTTTTCTCCTTTAACCTGATAACTAAACAGATAATCCCCACTGGCAGCTAAGGCTGTCTGAGCGGCATCATAGCTGAGCCCGACTGCCAACATGCTGATCAGTCCAAACTGTTTGAGTGTTTTAGTTGAGTTCATGGTGTTCTCCTTATGTGATTTGTCATCACAGTGGCGCAATTCGCACTCATAGATCCTGAAAACACTCTGAAACCTTCTTAAAGATCCTTAATCCCTCATCACACAACTCTTCGTATAAAACAGCAAGCAAATGATTTAATTACTTTTAATTATTAAACCGGCATTAACTCATTTTCTCCAACTCGGTATCCCCCATCCCATTAGACTTATACCAGCTTACTTAATTAAGTGTTCTATTTTGAGGCGAGGAGATAGGGCCGATAACACCGCTCCCGCGTCCTGCTATCGCTGAGGCACCTACATCACTATAGGCAAGGCAAAAATTTGTGAACCTATGTCTATATAAATGGGAAATTTTTAACGCCGTTAGCGCCATATTTGCTCCTTCAATATAGAACAGGCATTAAGTGAAATTGGTATTAACAGAGCGACTGCACATTGCAGCCGCTCTGGCTATTTACACTTCAGACACGGTGCGAGGGGTAGCTTTTAGTTTAAGCTCGGCCACTTTGTAAAACGCCAGGGCCGCGAAAGAGGTAAGCGTTGTCAGCACAAATAACATTACCCCGCTCGATAAATCCAGCACCAGGCCGCCTAAAATGGGCGCAAAGGCATACCCTAACGAACACAACCCTGCCGCGCCAAAATAGCTCGCCTTAAGGTTATCAGGCGCCAGCCTGTCAACGTACACATTGATATTGCTGAACATAATTGCTTCGCTCAGGCTCAGCACAATCATCGCCGTTATCCAGCCCCAGGTATTGTGCACATCATTCAGGGCCATCATCACTTGCGAGACTACTAAGATAGCGCCGCCCAGATACAGCCGGTGCTCGATGCGCCAGTTGCGCATCAGATGTAACAGCGGAAACTGGCAGACAATGATCACGGTAGAGTTGGTAATGATCACCGCCGAGATCAGCCAGGCAAGCTCGGGGACTTCAGCACGGGTAAGGTATTGCACCAGGCTAGTATCACACTGCGCATACACAAAGTACACCAGCGTCGTTGCAACTAATACCACCAAAAAGGTGCTGTCTTTATTGAGTATTTTTAGCCATTGAGAGAACTTAGGTGCAGACTGAATAGTCTGTGCGGAACTTCCACCCTTAGGCCGGAAGTATACCAAAGCCACCAGCAACCCCAGATAAGACACCGCTGTATAAATAAAACTGAATTGCTCACCATTGAGGCCCGCCCACAGGCCATACAACGGACCCAGCGCAGCCCCCACATTGACCAGAAAGTACAGTAAGTGAAGCGCCAGCTCCCGATCTTTGGGGTTGGCCAGCTCCTCCGTCAGCAAGGCTTTGCTTGGTGCCTCCCATAATGTGCGAGGCATACAAGCCAGAAACACCGCGACGGCAAACAGCCACAACGCATTGGCCAGTGCCAACAGGGCAAAAGACCCCACCCCAACCAGCACTGCCACATAGAGCATTTTGGTACGGCCAAAACGGTCTGCCAGATTGCCAGTATAAAATCCTAAAAACACAGCCAGCGTGGCTGAACCCGTTAACAACAGCCCGACCTCAGTGGCACTCAAACCATAACTTTCATACAACATCACTGCGAGAAACGGCCACACCATATAGTAACTTGCGCGAACAAAGAAATTGCCAATCAACATCACCCAGACCAGAGGCGTAAATCGCGACAACTGCATTGGTAAACTACTTATATCCATATTCTTTCCTAGTATCGTTATTTTTATTGTGGCCAGACTAATACCTCAAGTTAAGTTTAGGTCAAACTCAATTTAGTCTTTTTTACTATTTTCATCATATCATCACGCAAGATTGTGCAAACAATAATAAAAACACTTGTTATCAGAGTCTGAGAACAAAAATGCGGCCGTTTTGGCCGCGTCACAGGACACCTCAATGACGGGGTAACCCCTCTTAAAGAGAACGGGATGCACTTAGCGCTTTGGCCACCCACTGGGCTTTACTCAGGCCCTGTTGAGTTATCTCAGTATCCGGCTGTACTGGCGTCATTGGTTGCTTGCCAGACGGACGGTCCAGAATAAAGCGCGGTGCAACGGCACGTATCCCGGTATGCTTAAGCGTCAGAAACTGGATCCCACCACTTTGCGAGCTGCGCCCACCGGTTGGGGTGCCAACCAAAGTCGCCAATCCATAGTCCTGAATGGTATTTGCAAACAGTACGGATGATGAGTAGGTCAAAGGTCCGGTCAACACACTGACCTTTCCGTTAAAACGCACACTTTTATCTGCTTCTGGCTGCGTCATCTTAGTCAACTCCCCTGACACGACGGAGCCGACAACCTCACCCGGATCACGATACTTCTGCAGAATTCGCACCTGATAGGTCGAGCCATGGCGGTATGGTTGAGTGGCGATATATTTCAGTATGCCCCGTTTCCAGAAAATGTCATCTCCACCGGTATTGTCAGAAATATCTATCATCAGATGCTGGATCTGCGCTTTGTTCAGCTGAGCAAACGTATCCGCCATAAAGCGAAAATAGGCATCTGGATCGTCCCAGCCAAACTGCTTAATGGTTAAAACAGCCTGCTGGTTGTCGAGCAGTTTGAGGTTGAAGTTTTCGTCAAAAGTGCGTTGCTTGATACTTTTGGGTGCCTTATTCAGTGCAGTAACCTGCACTGCCTGGCCTGTGCTTAGCTTCACCGTAAATGCGTCTGTGGCGCCGTACATCAGCCGATAGGTCATAGCAAACCGGCGAGTCAGTAAAGCTCTGCAAAACGCCAGGTTGTCGCCCTCAATCCGCTCCAGCAATGTTGCCACCACCTCAGCCGCCGGTACGCCATTAATTTCACTGATGTATTGTCCATCATGAGCCGATGGGGCACCACCCAGCTCGCTGACAATACTCAGCCCGTGCTCACTCACCAATACCTCAAACGGAAATAATGTTATCCCCTGCGCGACCCACTTTCGCCACTGCGCATTGGTACCATCTCCAATGCTCAGATGGCCATCCGCCATCATACCGTTAAGGCTGGCAAACTCACGCCATACCTGTTCACCTGTCATCGGTTTGTCCAGCGTGTCACGCAATGCGTCCAGCCGGGCATAAAATGCATCAATATCACGTATACTGTGCGTCAGGTTCGGGTGCGTGGCATGCACCCAGTGCGTCCATTGATCAATATCCGCCTGAATTTGCTCTGCACTGTATCGCTCAGAGAAGTGCCCCAGCGACTCTTGTGCCTGAACTACCTGGGTACCAAGCATCAGCACCACGGCTTTAACCAGTGAAGAACTTAACTTACGTCTGAACCAGGCGGCTACGCCCTTACTGTGCTGTTCAGTAGCCTGGGTAGAAACGGGCGCGGTATTAGTGTACATATCGGTATCCTTTGTATTGTATTTGTTGTTTTGTCGTCATGGATACTGATTGCAGTTTACATACCAAAATTAACAACAATAAAATCAATAGTTTAAAAAAAACATTCCAATCCCGGACGGACAGCGGACAGTCCGCGGGCGATCTTTTTTTGTACCTTTTTCGTTGGATGTCGTCTTTTCGTACTGTAATATGGCGTGGAATTTTTGATGGAGAAATAAAATGCAGTATTTCTGCGGTTGGCATGCTAAGCATGCTGGATATGATAGGAACAACCCACGCAAAAGTAGATATTAGTCAGCTCAGTGCCTACAAAGTAGCTGAACATGAATACGTTACTTATGAGGGTTCTAATGGTGTCTCAAAGCTTGCAGGCACAACCCTGTTTGATGAAGGTACTGACGGCATTTCGCTGTACCACGTCGATAACCAGGGCATTCCCTTTAAACGCCAATACCCCAAATCACATTTCGTTGAACAGACAAACATTGTTGTTGACTATGAGCTATCTGACGATGGTAAAAAACTGCTCTCGATTGACAAACATAACGAAATTGCAAAGATCTGGCAGATCAACACCGACTTTTCACTTACGCTCGTATCAGAGATCAATTTCAATACGCCACCCGAGGCAATGACATTTGTCGAACTTGATTTTCAGAATGGCCATTATATTTTGTATGGTCAGACAGAGGAAAACACCTTTGTTCGCACCATATTTTACTGGGATCAAGCCAATGACCGCTTTTCGCAACAAAGCCGCTTAACACTCAACAATCCAACCCCAACTCACGAAATTACATTTCACAGCTACCCAGAGCAGGGGCTGATGGTCGCAATCTCTCCAGAAAAGCTCTATCTATATCAGGAAAGTGCACAAGGATTTGAACTTAAGCTGGAACAGGACTTTGAGTTTGTAAGCCATAACCGCATTGTAACCAAGCTGGACACCATCAATAACCGCTTGCTGGTACATTACTGGAAAGAAACCATAACGCTAGAGCTGGGCGCAAACAATAAAGTGACAGCGGTCACAACGCTCCCCCATGAGTCTTTGTTTGGACTTAACATCGCAGTGCATGATTTGCACCCAACCGAAGATCAGTTAATTGCTCACACTCTGGGCTGCTTACACACGTTAAACTTGAGCGATACCAATACCTATACCGCCACAGAATTAGAGTGCAATCCAGCGATCTACGATATCCGTGATATCAGCGCGGATGGCAACAAACTGCTGATGCCTGGCAGGGGCCTTACTGTCGCTGATATCTCAAATATTGATGACGTTGAGCTGATCAGGGCGACGACTCAGATGCTGAAAAAAATCCCGACGATGGGGAACAAGATAGTGGTGACAGTGACGGTGGAGAAACGGAGACAAAAACCGACGGAAATACAACGTCAAACACGGGCAATTCCAGCAGTACAAGCAACACCGCCAGTGCCGCAAAAAGCGAGGGTAGCTCAGGTGGTAGTATGGCCTGGTTACTGATGGCGATGGCCCTGCTATTGCCTGCTCGCAGCCGCTCCAGAACAATGCGATGAACCGCTCTGATTAAGTAAAAAAGGCGCCAACGGACGCCTTTTTTATACCAATTTGCTTAATTAAGTGGTCTATTTTGAGGCGAGAAAATAGGGTCGATAACACCGCTCTCGCGTCCTGCTATCGCTGAGGCACCTACGTCCATGTAGGCGAGGCAAAAATTTGTGAACCTATGTCTAAGGTATAAGGCTCTAAATGAGAAATTTTAAACGCTGTTAGCGTCCTATTTGCTCCTTCAAATAGACCAGGTATTAAGTGAAATTGGTATTATGTGCTTAATGGGCCATGATCCCCAGTCGCTGAACGAACTGCTGATACGGCGGGTACTCGTGCAATGGTGTAAATACCGGATCCACTGCCGCCCACAGCACCGCGTGCTGGCGCGCCTCAAAAGCCTGATTCAGGTACGTTACTGCAATGTCGGGCTCACCCGCCATAACCGCGTAACGCGCTAGGGAAATAGGCGGGGTGTAATGACCAATCTCTGCACGTAAGGGATCTTCGGTTAACAACCAACGATACACGCCGGGCAGGCCCTCCCCCCCGAATACCGACTCAACCTGCGATATAAGCTGTGGGCTGTAACCTGCGTCCTGCATAACCCATTTCATCTGCGCAAAAGCATTATCATGCTCTCCGAGTTGTTCGTACACTGTGCGTAAACACGTGTGATAAAAGCGATTGCTGTCGCTGTAAGGCTGCAATTTCAGCAGTGCATCCAGCGCGGCTTCATGACGCTGGCTCATGGTATAGACCCAGGCCACACTTTCGCTGGAATACCCGTTGGGCTCCAGCAACCGATACTGCTCAATGTGTTCCAGCGCGCCCTGAAAATCCCCCCTCGCCAGCAGGTATTGCCCGTACCAGTGATGCCCTTCGGCATGGGGTAAAGCAGCCCTGAAGTAACGCCTTGCAGCGTGCGGATCAAAGTCGATTAACATGATCAGCTGGGCCATCAGCAAATTGGCTTTCAGATGCTCGGGTGATTTGGCCAGCACCGATTGGAGCAAAGCCTTGGCACGATTGCGGTTACGGGCATGACGTTGCGGGTCGTCCAGTAACTGACGTAAATAGGCATCAGCCAGCCACACTTGCGGCTCTGTCAGATCGGTGCGCCTGAGTGTCAGTTGCTGTAACAAAGCGATACTCTGATCAATGGCAGCGGGGTCGTGATTAAGTAAATAACGTGCTTTTTTAAATTGCTCAGCCTGTTCGGGCGACATGGGCTCAGGTGCCGACAATTCGCGAAACTGACTGCCCAACAGCACCACACCCAACAAGAAAATGGCGACAAGGATCATCATAGCCCCTGAGAACAAGGGTTTGTCTTCGCCTATTTTTGGGCCCACCCAGCGATAACCAACCCCTGACACCGTTTTAATATAAATGGGCTGTTTAACGCTGTCGCCCAATAACTTACGCAGGCCATTCACAGTGACATAAATGGCGTCTTCACTCACCACCCGGCCCGGCCATAAAGTGTTAAAGATCTGCTCTTTCGTCACATCCTGACTGGCATGTGTCATGAGCAATGTCAGCAGCGCATACTGCTTGTCATCCAGCGAGATAACACGCTGACCACTATGCAACTGCTGATGCTGGTGGTTGAGCACCCAATCTGGTTTTGGAATGATGTTGACCGTCGCCATCCCGGCAGCCTCTGATAGAACCCTTTCTGACCACCGATAATAAAGTAAATTTTTTGTAAAGTCTCGTACCGATTTATCGAAATATTAATCACTGTTACGCTCAGCGGGTATATCACTCAGATATTCAACAAATTCCACTTCAAATCCTGCCGGGTCAATAAAGTACACATTTTTGCGATGCGGATGCTGTACACCCTGTTTATCTACGGGGTATCCGGCCTGCGTCAGGCGTGCAACAACCCTGTCAACCGACTGCACCACATAGGCAAAGTGCGCCAGCCCCACCGAATGACCACTCAGCTCACGATTACTGCCCTCGCCGTGATCGCTAAAGGCAATATAGTGGTGGTCATCTCCAAAATGTAACCAGTTTCTGGGTTTGCCGTGCCAGCTTCCACTTCCTTCGCTACGTACACGCCAGTGCGGAAAAGCTGCCTGGTAGAAGTTAAGGGCCTGCCCAATGTTGTTAACAACTAAATTTACATGTTCCAGATACATAGCATGCCTCCTTATTTATTTTGCATTGTGCCATTGAACAAACGCAGTAACTGCGCGCTAAACGATGAATGATTAATAGTGACCTGTTTCATGTCCTGACTCCTTTATTGATGTGCAGCCAAGATAAAACCTCAAGTTAAGTTGTGGTAAAGCGTTTTTTTGATTTTATTTTTCTCAGGCCACGGCAGTGCCGATAAACATCAATGAGCACTTGAATATTGTATAAAATATAATATATTTAGTTCGCTTCTGTTTATTTTACATACAGAAGACATAGGCTTGGATCCGCACACGTGTCAAAGTATTTATTTATCCAATTGTTTATTAAGGATTAAAAGTAAATTCGAGCACAGCATATCCGGGCCACTCTAAACCGCATACATGCGGTTAATACAACAACTGTAAAGGAAAGAACGATGAATCTGGTTAAACACACGTGGTGCATACCACTGCTTGTTTTACTCAATGGCCCGGCTAGCGCAGCCCAACTGGAAGATAAATGCGCCACTTCTGCTCCCTTCACCGGCAGGACGTTACAAGATGGAGAAACCGTCTGTCTGCCAGCCAGCTCGCGTACCTATCTGAGCGTGGCGAATTTGGACAACTATGACAACGTTGCCATCAGTACCGCTTACGGCACTGGCGACCTCAGCCTGTATGCCCGCAGTGGTGGCTGGCCCAGGCTGGACGGCAGCGATCGCAGCTCTTCCACACCGGGCAATCAAGAATGTATTGTGCTGAAACGCCCCGCTTCGTATTGGGGCTATATCACACTGGATGGCAACCACAGCGGCAGCTCTATTGTGGTCGATCTGGGTGCTACGACCTGTCGAACCACAGATACCACAGAGCCACCAACAGAGCCCCCGGGTGGCAACGACGGGTACCCATACGATCATGTCAATATTCAGGTGTATCGCTTTCAGTTTAGTGACACCCCACTGACATGGCCGACCATGGAAAGTGACTTACAGGGTGTCACCACCTACTACGATCAGCAGTCTTATGGCCGCTTTAATGTCACTTACGACACCAGTACGCCCGTCATTCACATCAATCAGCCTAAGAGCACCTATGACAACGACTTCCATGGCTGGACCGCCCTGTGGAAAAGCAAGATCAGTGCACTGGGTGTTGATCCGGATGCCCCGGGCAATGCCCAGGTAGTGATGATGGTGGCACCCCAGGTAGGCAACTTTAACTCCAGCGCTGCACCACCGAGTATTTCGCTTTACCACCACACCACAGGTGTGATTGCACACGAGCTGGGACACGCACTGGGGCTGCGCCACGCCAAAGCACTGGAAGCAGGCCCGGGTAAAGTCATCGGCGTAGGTGATTACGACACAGAGAGCCTGAACTATGGCAATGTTTACAGCATGATGGGCATGGGCGCTCACTCTTTACAGGCCTACAACTTGCTGTACAAACACTTTTTTGGCTGGCTAACCGACAGTGAAGTACCGGTGATTAATGCCTCGGGTACCTACCGTATTTATGCTTTTGACCAGGCCGCTAATAACCAGGGATACATTGGCCTGCGCTTAAAGTCTGGCAATGGCAAATACACTTATTGGCTGGAATACCGCACCTCGCACGACCGATATACCGATACGCAAAACGGTGTGCTGATCAACTTACAAGGCTATTTTGAAAATGAAACCGATGAGCGATTCTGGAAAACCACTTCCTATCTGCTGGATATGACCCCAGGCTCCAAAACACCCGGCTGGTGGGGCGATGACCAAACCGACTCTGAGTTGATCATAGGCCAGAGCTATACCGATCACTGGGGCGGATTTACTATCACACCAACCAGAAAAGGCGGGACTGTGGGCACGCCCGACGCATGGATTGAAGTGCAGGTAGAACTGAAGTAACGCAATGGCTTAACACAAGTATTGTCATAATAAGATAGCGGGGTATCACCCTGCTATCTTATTTTAATTTACACCCTAGTACTCCACATCGGACCTGAGCCTATATGCCATTCAACACAAACTAAGTCATCACCATGAGCTTAAATTCATCAGACCCATTTTCTTGAACGCGACAAAAATATATGGAAAAGTTAACAGGGCTAAAAGAAGAAAAGCTGAATGAAAACGGCCAGATAATCACTGAATCATAAGGTAAACGAATACGACTAGCAGGCCAGCCTGGTCTGGCTGACCTCATTTGATAAGCGATTAAAACGCGTACTGCAGGTTTACACCCCAGTTACGAAACTCATCTGCATAACGATATTCCGTATTCACTGACCAGGCTTTATTGAAGTGATAACCCACTGCCACTAAGCCGTAAAGGTTATTAGGCGCGTAACCTGACAGATACTCATAACCAATTGCTGCTTTAAGGGCCAGATTATTTGAAAAGACATTCTGATATTGAACACGCAGGTCCCATAAATCTGTATCTAAACTGCCACTGGAGTGGTGCTTTATCGAGCCCACGCCATCATCGCGAACAGCCAAATATTCAATTTGGTAATCGATCTCCATTTTACCGTGCAGTAAGCCAACATCTACCGATGAAGCGCTGTCCAAATCAAAGATAAAACCGCCACCCACACGATACCTGGTCAGTTCAACACCATGATTTGTATGGAAAGTATCAAAGCCTTCAACAGTATTAACTTGGTTGACATTTCTCTCGAACTGCTCAGCATTCAATTCAAAGTAAAACTCGTCGACACGTTTACTGACCGTTAATTGCATACCGCCAGTAGAAAAGTCGGATTGATCACCGTGACGCTTATAACCCACTTCAACATAATCATAATTTACCGCCTGAACTTGCTCCGCCATAGCACTCGTACCGCACAACAACAAAGTCAAACCGGCCAAAGAAGGTAACTGCTTCATATCAATCCTAAATATGTACCTAAAAATGAGCGCGACATTGTATTGATTTTTCGGTAAAGAGCCAGTTATTTTATTCAAGGCGGGGGCCTATGACATGGGTAGATCATGCCGGGACACTGAACTGATGTGTAGCAAAAAGCATGACTGCAAATACGCCGATGTGTGGATGGCAATTAAAGTAGGATTAATTGTACCTGTCGTCGTAGCAACAGATAGCAGAACAACTCAATCTGCTATTTGTAACTCTCACTGCCTGGACCATTTGTTTGGTCTTTATTATGGAACAGCTGAGCTCTTTACAATTAACCATCACACGGTAATAAGCATACACGCTTAGTTTCATTAAAACCCGACTCTGCCGGCGAAGATGTTAACCGGTGTGAGGAAAGTGATATTTCTCAGGCGGTCTCGATTGTACCGCCTGAGGGAGTAGCCTGAACCAGACTATTTGACTACCAGATTTTAACGCGTTCGCTTTGTGCTCGGAAAAGCTTATCGCCTTCTTTCACTGCAAATGCCTCGTAGAAAGGCGTGAAATTAGATAAAGGGCCATTGGCACGATACTGCGCCGGAGCATGCACATCCGTGATCAAACGCTGACGCGCCGCCGCTTCACGCTTTTTGGTTCTCCAGCTTTGCGCAAAGCCAATAAAAAAGCGTTGTTCAGGGGTATACCCGTCAATAATTTCTTTATTTTTGCCCGATAGTGACAGCAGGTAAGCTTTATACGCCACCGTGAGGCCCCCTAAGTCACCAATGTTCTCGCCCAGCGTCATGCGGCCATTTACTGCGGCATCTTTAAATGGTTTATAGCTATCGTACTGTGCTACCAGTGCGTCTGTACGTTGTTTAAACTGGCTCAGATCAGCGTCTTGCCACCAGTTACGAATATTGCCATCACCATCAAACTGCGCCCCCTGATCATCAAACCCGTGCCCCAGCTCATGCCCAATCACTGCACCGATGGCTCCGTAATTAACGGCATCATCCACACTCATATCAAAAAATGGTGGCTGCAATATCGCGGCAGGAAACACAATCTCATTCTTCAGCGGATGATAATAGGCATTCACTGTTTGCGGTGTCATTTCCCACTTAGTCTGATCAACAGGCTGACCAACCTGCCCCAGATGGTAGTCTACCTCGTGTTGTCTGGCGCGGATCACATTGCCAACCAGATCGTCAGCTTTGACCTCAAAATCATAGGAACGCCAGTGATCAGGGTAGCCTATTTTATAGCTAACTTTGGTGAGCTTTTCCTGCGCTGCGGCTTTGGTTGCGTCAGTCATCCAACCCAGATTGTCGATACTCGTTCGGTACGCAGCAATCAAATTTTGTACCAGAGTTTCCATGCGTGCCTTTGCCGCAGGAGAAAAGTGCCTCGCCACATACAACTTACCGACTTCTTCGCCCAACATTTCGTTAGTCATAACCACACCACGTTGCCACCTTGGTTGCTGCTCGGTCACGCCTCGCAATGCTTCGCTGTAAAAGGCGAATCGGGCATCGGCAAAGGGCGCACTCAGCACCTCTGCAAAGCTGTTGACGGTGTGGAACTTAAGATAGGTTTGCCAATCCTCAAGAGAAATTTGGTCAAATAAAGTGCCTAGTTCTTCGAAATAACTTGGCTGCATAACAATGATTTTGTCTTGCGCTGGCAGACCCAGCCCGTCTGATACATTGTGCCAGTTAAGCTTGCCCAGTTTTGAATCAAACTCAGCGGCGCCATGCGGGTTATAGATCAGGCTTATTTCACGGCTTTTGGTGCGGCTCCACATGATATCAGCCAACTTGGTTTCAACACCAAGCACGGCCTTCGCCTGCGCTTCGGGGTTTGGCTCTCCAATCAAACGCAACATAGTCACAACCATGTTCTGATAGTCGGCCCTTAGCTGAACTGATTTTTCATCATCTTTGCTGTAATAGTCTTTGTCTGGCATGCCTATGCCATCCTGCGCTGTATACAAGGCATTGAATCGTGCATCTTTGCCATCTGGCACTACAAATACGCCCAAAGGCGTGGTCACCTGGTGCCTTTGCAGTTTACCCATCAGCGTACTTAACTGATCGTACGAATCAATCGCAGCAATTTCTGCAAGCAACGGCTGCAACGGTTTATGCCCAAGCTGCTCCAGCGCCTGTTCATCCATAAAGCTTGCATACAAGTCACCAATTTTCTGCTCGCTACTGCCCACTTTACCCGACTGTTGCTGCGCTTCATGGATCAGCGTTTTTACCGCCTCATCCGACTCATAACGCAAACGGTCGAAACTACCCCAAGACGCCTTATCCGCCGGAATATCCGTGTGCGCCAGCCAGCCGCCATTTACGTACTGAAAAAAATCATCCTGTGGTCTGACACTCGTATCAAAATGGCTTTGCTCAATACCCGACTTCAGTGCCGGCGTCATGTGTGATGCCGAAGCCTGAGTACCGCGCTCACCTTGTGATGAACAACCACCCAGAACGGCTAGCGCTGCTGTAATGGCCATAACCAATGCTGTTTTTTTCATGCGTTTCCCTCTTATTATTGTGTGTTAGTGCACAGAAAGTATCACCAGCTTCAAAAAATAGACAAACTAAAGATGTTACTACATGTACCCATTCGTACGCCTATATATTTTTTTATAACATTATCAGATAGTTGAAATAAAAAGGGAGAGAAAATGTTACAAAAAAGAAATGGAAAGCGACTTCAATCAGTGATTTAGGGGTAGTGTTTGGGAACAAGGCTAACCGATAACCATACTGTAACACCACTATGCAGCCTGGCGTGTAGAGAAGGCACCAATAAGCTTGGAGAACCCAACCTGATGATGGGAATGCAAGCCGGTTCCGTATAGTGGTTTCAATCCACGCGCCCGTGCAGGACGCGACGTAATTGAGTTTTATACGATGCCTGGTATGTGGGTTTCAATCCACGCGCCCGTGCAGGACGCGACTGAGACAGGCAGCTCTTGTATAAATGACTTTTTGTTTCAATCCACGCGCCCGTGCAGGACGCGACACTCTATCTCTCGCCATAATAATGCCAGCTCGTTGTTTCAATCCACGCGCCCGTGCAGGACGCGACTTGGACGACCCTGAATTTAAAGCGGCGTTTGATGAGTTTCAATCCACGCGCCCGTGCAGGACGCGACGTCTTCGTCAGTTAAGCCCCTGGTTTGAGCTAACTGTTTCAATCCACGCGCCCGTGCAGGACGCGACAAATTTACGACACACAACCCGCAGGAGGGTGAGGTTTCAATCCACGCGCCCGTGCAGGACGCGACTAAAATGCGATGACTGGGCAGACATACATACATGTTTCAATCCACGCGCCCGTGCAGGACGCGACGTTCAGAGTCACGGGTTTTGAATGTCGGGATAGGGTTTCAATCCACGCGCCCGTGCAGGACGCGACCTTTCAATGATAACTATGTTTTGCTCGGCTGGGGTTTCAATCCACGCGCCCGTGCAGGACGCGACCTGATTGTTATCATCATACGCAACCCCCTGTTTTTGTTTCAATCCACGCGCCCGTGCAGGACGCGACCTTGTGACCTTCTTGAGTCGCCGGAGACGCATTGTTTCAATCCACGCGCCCGTGCAGGACGCGACGATATGCCGAACAACATTTTGTGGAATAAGGGCGTTTCAATCCACGCGCCCGTGCAGGACGCGACTTCATTCCCAATCTTGGCTTAATAGCCTACCTGTGTTTCAATCCACGCGCCCGTGCAGGACGCGACTTAATTTGTGCGTTTGTATTTGCTAGGTACCTAGTTTCAATCCACGCGCCCGTGCAGGACGCGACTGTATGTACCATTCAACATCAGACTCCCACTTACGTTTCAATCCACGCGCCCGTGCAGGACGCGACTTTGGTCCACTGGCATGATGGTGATCATTTTCAGTTTCAATCCACGCGCCCGTGCAGGACGCGACCTCAAACGGTATTTAACTGGTGCGAGGACCAAACTGTTTCAATCCACGCGCCCGTGCAGGACGCGACAGCCTTGTTGCCAAGGCCCAGCCAGCTTAGCAAAAATGCTTGGTTTGCGCTAACCTCAATAAAAATCATGGTCAAACACACTGCCAAGCCAGCGGTAACTTAAAATAGCCTTATTTTTAAAGAACATACATAAGCGCTAACCTCCCGGGGTTTTTATGAGAACCAGGGGTTAGCGCTGAGGGATTCAAATTGGGGATCAAAGAATGAGTGGATCACGAAAAATATCAATGGCCGCTTTAGCGCCGTGATGTTCCACTTTATTGTGCCAGTTTTTGCCTAATTTATAGAACCTCAAACTGTCGACTTGTGGATCATAAATTTTTAACAGCTTGGCCTTAAAGCTCACCCACTGCGCCGGGTCTACTTCGCACTCAAATACTGAGTACTGTACGCGCACTCCATGATCCAGGCAGACCTTGGCAAGGTTACGTAAGCGTTTTTGTCCGTCTTCGCTCTCAAAAGAAACATCATAAGTCACCAATACCATCATAGTGTATATCCTTACTTTTTCAGGTAAAAAGGCGGGTAGCACTCAAGGTCGCCCCGAATATGTCGAGCAAGCAGCATCGCCTGCACATGCGGCAACAAACCCAACTGAATTTTTTCCTGTAAAAATTCATGCCGGATCTCTTCTTGCTTTTTACTCTGATAAGCCTGAAAAACTCGCTTTCTGGCTTCATCTTTTAGCGTTACACCGCCTACGCTATCAGTTGTGAAGTCAGAATCTGAAAGCTGTCCACGATTGAATAAGGTCACCACCAGAGTATCAATCAGCGGTGCCCGAAATTCTTCAAGCAGATCAAGTGCCAGACTATTGCGCCCCGGCCGCTCCTTATGTAAGAACCCCACTTGCGGGTCTAGGCCAACACCTTGCAATGCGCCACTTATTTCCTGCCCAAGCACAGAATAAAGCAACGAGAGCACGGCATTAACGGGATCTTTGGGTGGCCTTCGGCTGCGGCCATTGAATAAATCGCGATTTTGATTCGCTTTAATCACATCAGCAAAAGCAGCAAAGTAATGTGCAGCGGCTTCCCCTTCCAAGCCCAATACTTGCTCATAATCGAGCTGTACCTCCAACTGTTCCAGGATTTGTTTGAGCCGGTTGATGGCCTTATTGAGTTTGCCACTGTCACCATGATTGCGACGATGACGCTGTAAAAAAGTTCTGCTTGAACGCACTTTCGCGCTGACTATCAACCAGGCAACCTCGGTCGATGCCTGATCAACCGCCCGATATTGCTGACGACGCAGCAGCACATTGCCGGTTTGTTTACCCACCACATTTGCCAGAAACCGTCCCTGCATATCAAAAAAGCTCAGATGCGTGCCGCTTTCACCACAAAATCCCAACAGCTGGGGAGAAACCATAATATTACCAAAGCAAAAAATACTGCCAATAGAATGAATGGGGAGCTGCATCAGCTTTTCTTTGACTCCCTCGATGCGCTGTTCAATCAGCAGGGTTTCTCGCTGTTTATGCAGATAAACACCCTCTTTGGTGATATAAAGACTGTTATGGAGTTTCTTCATTTTTCATCCAGGTTGAACATAGCCGACACATAAGCGCCCGATCTGTCCCCTTGCATCAGCTTTGGCTGACATAACTCATACAAAGAGCAGGCCTTGCAGTGTTTGCCATACTCGGGTTGGGGTGTTCGGCCTTGCCTGAACAGGCTTTGGATTTGCTCGAGCAATGCCAGGGTCTGAGTACGCAATGCGGCATCAATTTCAACTTCTAAACGTTTACGCGTTTGCCAGTACCACAACGCGCCCACTTCTACCTGAGTCGCCATCATTTCTTCCAGGCAAAGTGCCTGTGCACACAACTGCACTTTATCCACATTGGTAGCTTTGGGTTTGCCCCGCTTGTATTCAACCGGCAAGTAGGTACTACTTGTGGTGTGATACTCCAACAAGTCGAGCTGACCATGCAAGCCAAGCTTGGGCGCATTTACAGTAATACCCCGCTCAAAACGCACACCTTTGCGCGACTCCGGCGCACCACTATCTACTCGCTCATGTAACTGACGACCATGAGCCGTCAAAAAGTTTTCCTGCCATACCTGTTCCAGATGGATCAATGCACATTGCCGGGGGCAAAATAGATAGTGCTGCAACGCAGAGATCGCCACGGAGCGACGATCAGCTACGTCCGAGTGCATGATCAAAACCCTTCGATCACTTGCGGCTCTAACCCTTCCAGTGCACTGAGCAAAGCGTCGTTCAGTGCCGATGTATCAAGCGATTCACCATTTTCAATATGGCTGCGCAGTGTCTGGTGTACTTTGGCAGAGGAATACTGGCCAGACTTACTGTTATGCTGCCACCAGATAAGGTGAGAAACGGCCATAGAACCTTCCGGGCGTGCCGAAGAGGCATCGCCTTCAAACAGGCTAGGTAACACAGCCTTTAGCTTGTCGGCATCGGCATCACTGAAGCCGGTTTTTTCAGCTAACTGAGGCGTCATAGCGCCAAAGGTAACATACGTTGCGTTATCAACCCGGTGCTTCATGCCCATGGTATCTGAGCTTTTCTTTTTACCATCGCCTTCACCGCTCACACTTTTGGTGATCTGGGTGCTGGAAATACTCACCGGTTCCAGGCTGAATGCACTTTGTATAGTCACCGGACCACGTACCGGGATAGATACACCATCGCTGCCACTGCCTTTGTAAGCAAAAACCTGCCCAAATGCGCGCACGTCCAGCCACTTTTCGCAGCAAATTTTAGCCGCCGTATCGACGGGCGTTTTTTTACTGTTGAAGGTGTCTTTGCCTACGCCAAATTCGTCTGATTCAGCGCGGCTTCTCAGGCTAGGCATGCCGTCGGATTTCTTTTCGTCCGACTGAACAAAGATACTCTCACCCGCTTCTTGTAAACGGTCACGAATTTTGCGTTTAAGGCACACATCGGTGATCTCACCAAAACCATCGTAGTCCGTTCTTGGGCGGTTGCCATTCAGCGGATCGCCGTTGGGATTAGCATTTTTAACGGTAAAGATCAGGGCAAAGTCAATTTTGTTCGTTAAGCTCATGGTTCATTCCTTTTAAAATTAAACTGATTCGGTTTGTGGTGAGGATGGTTCGGTTTTGTTGGTTGCTTTGGGCTGCCACTGACCTTTCACAGGCGAGTGCTGCTCCAGCCACATCATCTGACTATGAAAACCAAGCAAGAATTCCGGCGATAGCTTTTTGTCCGAGTTGTACTGCTCAACCTCAGCAAATAAATCTGTAATTTGTGCCAGCTTTAGTGTGTATGCCCGTTCGAACGATTCACCATAATGAGCAAAAATACGCTGCTGATAGGGCACCAAAGCCGATACTATGGTCAGCCAAGTTGAACTGGGTTTATTTACAAAGCGGTTCATATAGCGCTCTGCTGTGGTCATTCGCTTGCTGTCGCCTATCGACAATGCAATTTGTTCAATCTTGTTGGCCACTGCCAGCAAGCGACCAAATAAGTAATCGCGTGATTTATAGTCTTCTTGAAGTGCCATCTCGTAATCCTTTTGTTCAGATTTGATTTTTGTACGCTTGTAGTAACCCCGGATCAGCGCACAGGCGACCCCCAGGTTTTGCGACCACAGCCAGTTTTGGTCGCTCTTATAAGCCACCCGATTAACTGCGCGATGGAATGCATTGTTCATAATGTCTCTGGGGATTGGGTTCCCTTCGACGATGCAGGGGTAGAGTCGGGCCACCAGGTTTTTCTTCAGGCTTTCAGAGGATTTCAGCACATCCCCATAAGTGGCATCGAGTGTCCTGTATAACGACGGGGCACAGATCCGCCAGCCGCTGTTTTTGTCATCCAGCTTAACCCGCTGCCACCAGCCTAAGTCCAGCTGCCATTGTTTCAGCCGGATAAGAAAATCTTCCGCTACCGTTTCTCGATAGTACAAGATCCCCATGCGCCCAGGGGTTGCTGAATCAATGCCTATCATGGCGATTTGCTCGTTTTTCTCGAGCTGCTCTGGCCCTGTCAAACCATTAAAGTAATGGTTCAGATTGTTGGCATAGCGCTCACCCAGGTCCACGGTGTGATCTACTTCAGGCTTGGCTGTCATCCAGTTCAGCCAGTCCTGCTCAGCCGGGTCCGGCACAGCTTTACCTGATATAGCCCAGGCAAGATAAACCTGATCGCCAGTTCTGTGACCCTGCCTTGCCAGTAACCAGCGCAGCGCATTGTGCGCTTTTTGGGTTGCTTCAAAACTGACCGAGCTGGCTTCCTGTCCGCTGCTAAAGCGTCCTCTGTAGGTATAGCCGCTACCATCATTTGAAGAGATCAGTTTAGCTTTGTCGCCGCTGTGCCTAAGCTTGGCGGGATGATTATCAGACACAGGTAGCACCTCGCCAGTCACCATACACAGTGCTGCATTGCCCCCATTTTGTGCATCAAACGCAATCCAGCTTTGTTGCAATTCAGGATCCAGCCAGGTTTTACTTTGCAGCTCGCCCAGTTGCTCTACACTCCAGCAAACCAGCGCAGCGCCCTGATCAATTTTACCCTGCTGCTTTGGCAGCAGTTTGAGCAATGCAGGAGTGTCGCCCTCTCCTGACCACTCAGTCAGGAGCACGTCATCTTGTGCGTGTAATACACCCTGCTCAACTAAATCGGCAACCAGTGTTTTTTTTTCTACATAACGCAAAATCGCTTGTAAGGGGGGTTTACAAAATTCCGAGTCTGCCCAGGCTTTAAGCTGGGTCAGGTATAAATCAAATCCGGGTTTTTTAATACCGCCAAACTCTTCATAGTCACCGGCAGTGTATTGGATCTTATCTGCCAACGGGTGAGCACATAAACCACTGCTTCTACCCGCTGATTTCTCCGTTGCAGGCAACACTATTTGTGTTTTTTCCGGCAGGACTTCGGCTCCCAAAAACACTCCGTCTCCGTTCAGGCGCACATGAATATGTGCTGTCTGGGGTGTATGACTGATGGGCATGATCTGCTCACCCAGCGGTGCATCGGCAAACCTTTGCTGTGCCTGCTCGTAGGTGGCATATAGTTTTGCAAGCCAGCTCATAGGCTTTCCTCCGTACTCGCCACCGGTTGCATATTGCTATCCAGCTCAAACACTTTAGCCTTCATGTCACGCACGTAACGATTTACCGGGCATTGTGCGGGCGTAGGGTAATCGATCACACCGTTTTTCATCACTGCATGCCAAAAACGGGTTCGTAATTCATCTTTGCCGGTTTCATCCGGATAGTCGAAGCCATGAAACATCAGACCAAAGCCCAGTTCGTCTGTGTCGTCAAATGCGCCTTTCCCTTCGCCAAACTCGCAAGGCTCCACATAGCCCTGGCAGTCACGAGTTCCCAGAAAGATATCTTGGCGTCCGCCTTTGTTCAGCATCCGCTTAGCAATGGCAAAGTGCTTACCATCAACACGATCCTGAGCCAGCTCAGGACGGTGTTCATTCCATTCAAAGTGCGCCTGAACCTGGTATTCAACGTCATGCAAAAAAGTGTAATAGGCCAGACTGTTACCACCACCCCAGTTCAGTGGCTTGGTGCCTCGGGTTTGTGTTCTCAGGGGCTTAATTACCCGCACCTTATCAACATGCCAGACCAGCGTGGGCTTCCAGTAAATGGACTTTAGTACGCCCTTAATGGCCTCGTAGGTGGGGATATGGTAAGAACACTTTTCGCCACCCACCCGGGTAATGGGATCGGAAAACAACGCGTGCCGCCCCCATAAGCGAAAACTGATACTGTTTTTCATTCTATCTCCTTGTTCCGTTTTTCCATGTTGCGCTAGAGGACTAAACCTTCCTGCTCACCACAGATTTCTAAACTCAATCCAAACTCGCTGCTGTAATGCTCATCTCGCAGGTAGTACACCGGCTCTCCCTCTGCTATCGGGTAGGCCGCCTCACTATCAAGCAACTGCTTTAACTTGTGGGTAAACACATTCACGCTGTACTTTTGTGCCTGTTGTAAAAGTGTGCGGTACCGCGCCGCATCAAAGCGTTTATCGAGCGCCAGCAGCGCGCTGATCAGCGCTTTGGCTGTATCGTCATACGGGACTATCACACCCTGCGTGGGCGCGTTGATTGCCTTAAACGCTTTACTCGCAGCCATAAATGCCTGCCTGATCGCAATAGGCGACTTGTCAATGTTCTTTTCGTTGCTGCTGAGCAGGTCAACTAGTTGGTTTTGGCTTTTAGTAAATCCATGCGTGCCTGTCGGGTAACCCATTTCATCGCAACGCTCATAAAAGTATTTATCGAAGTAACGTGTGGTATATTCGGGCGACAACAGCTTGGCCTCATCAAAGTCATCCGCATCCAGGATGTACTTAGTTGCTGCAACGCCCTGTTTGATATCCGCCAGCATATTGAGATTTTCTTTGTGCGGATTAACCACCAAAACTTCGCCCATGCCTTGTTGTCTGCCATGGCGGTTACAACGCCCGGCTGCCTGTGCAATGGAATCCAGGCCCGCCAAAAATCGCACTACGGCATTAAAGTCGACATCAACGCCTGCTTCAATTAACGCCGTTGACAGGCACAAGGTAGGCAAGCCGTCATCCAGGCGCGACCTTATTTCGTCTAACTTTGCTTTGCGATGCGCCGCACACATATCTGTGCTGAGATGAAAAATTCCATCAGGCCAGGCTAAGTGTTCATTGAGTGCGTGATACAAGGCTTGAGCCCAGTGTTTGGTATTCACAATAACCAGACAACTGGTATTAGATTCAAGCTGCTGTGTGATAAGCGCTGTGAGTTCACTTTCATCCCAGCCCCGAGGCCGCACAAGATTGCGAACCGTAACACGCTCCAGTGCCTGATAGAGCTTTGAAATATCCGGAGTCAGCTCATTGCCACCTGTAAGTGCCAGCTCACCCCGTGGCTTTACCCGCTCGGGCAGATTGTTCAGTAGTGGCTGTGTCGCGGTGCACATCACGGCTGTGGTATGGCAATGCCGGGTCAAAAAGTTCACGGCGTTATTAAACAGGTGAACACAATTAATCGGTAAGGTTTGGATCTCATCGAAGATCAGCACCGCCTTGCTCAGCTGATGTAAACGTCTTACACCACGTGTGCCACCACCAAACAGGCTCTCAAGAAACTGCACCATAGTGGTAAACACAATGGGTTTATCCCAGTTCTCGCAGGCCAGTTTGGTGCGCCAGGTTTGCACTTCGGGCTCCAGATTTGAATGATGTTCAAGCACCCATTGCTCACCCAGCTCATCACCAAAAACGTCCCTGACGGCTTGGGCATTTTGCTCAATAATTGAGGTGTAAGGGATCACATAGATTATACGGTCGAGCTGGTGTTGTTTAGCATGGTGTAAGGCAAATCTCAGACTGGCGAGGTTTTTTCCTCCCCCCGTCGGCACGGTAAGGCTGTATATGCCCTGCTGACCTAACGCCTTTTGTTGGCAATTAGCTGAGATAGCCGCGCGGATCTGGTTAATACCCTCTGTATCAAACCCGGCAATTTTTGACTCCAAAAGTGCACAAGCCATGTGCCAGTCTGCTTGTGTATTGCGTGCGGGTTCATTGCCGGGTGTTTCAAAGTCGGCGCTGTTTGCTCTGTCAGCATCAATTAAGCAGCTAAACCAGAGTTTAACGAACATACCCAGATAAAAGTCATGTTCTATTTTGTTTGAGCGATAAGGACTAAGACTGGTTTTAAGCGCCTGCGCGGCCGATTTTAAAAAGTCATAACCGGCCATCTTACTGGCTTCGTTCAGTACTTCAGGGTCGGCATTTTGAATACATTCGTTAAGGTGTGAGTCTTCTTCACCTAGCTTCAGCCTTTTCAATAAACCGCCACTTGGTTCGGCCAGGCAATTGATCAACCCACTGTGGTGAGACACAATACATAAAGCCAGCCCCTGCACAACGACCATGCAGTACTGGCTCAGTGAGCTGTCTTCTTTAAAAATCACAGGGGTAATCTGCATAAGGTGGTTAACCAACCATTGCGCACCCGCGGTGGAGTGATTGATCGTTCCTTTTTGTCCCTTAACTGTTCTTGCCAGGGATTCAATATCCTCATCCAGATCGGGGTTAGCATGAGCCTGCTTTAAGGTAATAATATCGTCCATATAACCCTGAAAAGCAGCGCTATACTTACCAAAGTCGTGTAACAGGCCAATCAAGGCACCGGCTTGTGCATAACCAAATTTTTCGGCAAGGGCTTCAGCCAGTACTTTTACTGAGCGCAAATGAGTAAGGACACTTTGATGTTCGCTTCCTGTTGCTGCGGGGTGGGCAATAAATGGCATAAAACTCCTTTTTAGCGCTTAATTTATTGTTTATTTTGCCTATACAGCTAAGAATGTAAATTAAATGAATAAATTTTTAAATTAAAATGTGATCTAAAACAATGACGGCAACACCTGAAAAGCTTCTAAACACACTGGATAGCTGGGTCACAAGCTTGTTGGAGCCCGGCACTTTATTCCCTTGGTGCCTTTTATTCTGTTGGGTTTACCTGGCGGCACAATATGAGTGGCTCAGTGCCATGTTGGGTGCCCCAGTTTTAGCGGCTATTTTTACTCTGCTAATAAGCTTTGCTATTCTTATTACTGGCCTAATGTTTATAACACTTGGCACTGTGTGGTCATTAGCTGAACAGCTACTATGTCCAAACAAACCCATAGCGAAATCTCGATTACCATAATTAAAAGGGCAAGGTCGAAACATCGCTTCGTAACTTGCTGAGCTAAGGTCGAGGCTCACCGAAAGGCCTGGCTTTGTGAATAAATCCCCCGCTCTCTTTCAACTATATGTTTCAATCCACGGGCCCGTGCAGGACGCGACTTAGTGACTTTTTGTTTCTTTTTATCGTAGGTATTGTTTCAATCCACGCGCCCGTGCAGGACGCGACCTCCACACCGTACCTAAATCGGAACGACTGAGCTGTTTCAATCCACGCGCCCGTGCAGGACGCGACTGGAGAGCAAGCGCATGCCCCGCAGCCGAACAATGTTTCAATCCACGCGCCCGTGCAGGACGCGACGGTTAATGGCAATGTTGCAACTGGATTGTCCGGTGTTTCAATCCACGCGCCCGTGCAGGACGCGACATCACTGTACTGCCGATGTATATTTTCACGGTTGTTTCAATCCACGCGCCCGTGCAGGACGCGACATAAGACCATGCGCCGCCTCATGAGTTTTGCGGTGGTTTCAATCCACGCGCCCGTGCAGGACGCGACTTGAGGGTTTTAGACGCCCTCCATCGCGATGCAGTTTCAATCCACGCGCCCGTGCAGGACGCGACTCATTTCATGATTGAGAACTATCAATCAATGGCGTTTCAATCCACGCGCCCGTGCAGGACGCGACATCGGGGACCTGCTTGGTCTGCCCCTGTGGCAGGGTTTCAATCCACGCGCCCGTGCAGGACGCGACGTAGTTGTGATCCAGTTTGGTCGAGTCCAAAAAGTTTCAATCCACGCGCCCGTGCAGGACGCGACAACTTCATCCCAGCCTTCATGCTTCATCATGCGGTTTCAATCCACGCGCCTGTGCAGGACGCGACTTAGCGCCTCATCCTGACTAATTACACTGAGGTCGTTTCAATCCACGCGCCCGTGCAGGACGCGACGAATTTCAGACAGCGCCTTACCACACATGCGACGTTTCAATCCACGCGCCCGTGCAGGACGCGACTTAGCGCGAAACGAGCAAACAACAAGTCATGCTGTTTCAATCCACGCGCCCGTGCAGGACGCGACTCACGGTCAAATCGGTCAATCAGCTGATGGTTGGTTTCAATCCACGCGCCCGTGCAGGACGCGACTAATGAATACAAGCCACGTTTAGGCTCTACCATGTTTCAATCCACGCGCCCGTGCAGGACGCGACACTGCTCGTGTGTAAATATGAACGATTCAAAAAGTTTCAATCCACGCGCCCGTGCAGGACGCGACATAGGTCGTAATCGCCAGACAATACCCTGAGCCGTTTCAATCCACGCGCCCGTGCAGGACGCGACTACCTTGATTTAGTTTTTGGTAGTTACTTTTTGAGTTTCAATCCACGCGCCCGTGCAGGACGCGACGCCTGTTTTGGCCCATAAATCGTGATGTTCGTAGTTTCAATCCACGCGCCCGTGCAGGACGCGACGTTAGTAGAGGCTGAGGGGTCGCCCTGGGAAGCGGTTTCAATCCACGCGCCCGTGCAGGACGCGACAATTCAGGACATGCGTTTGCGCATCGACTGCTCGGTTTCAATCCACGCGCCCGTGCAGGACGCGACTACGTGACGTAAACTACATTCTGCTCTATCAACGTTTCAATCCACGCGCCCGTGCAGGACGCGACAGCCTTAGCTATAAGGCACAGCCAGCTTAGCAAAATTGCAGGTTTTGCGCTAACCTCGCTACAACAAGCAAGCCAATCCAGATCAAATCTAAGCAGCTGAAAAAATATCCTTATTTTTGAAGAACATATAAGAGCGCTAACCTCCTGGGGTTTTCATGAGAACTAAGGGTTAGCGCTTCTTTTCATGTTTCAGGTTTTTTAAACGATTAAATATAGACTTTGGTAAAC
The DNA here is from genome assembly GCF_001482385.1 of Pseudoalteromonas rubra. Lineage (NCBI taxonomy): Bacteria > Pseudomonadati > Pseudomonadota > Gammaproteobacteria > Alteromonadales > Pseudoalteromonadaceae > Pseudoalteromonas > Pseudoalteromonas rubra. Next base: position 1,081,311 of record NZ_CP013612.1, on the reverse strand, counting down.
ATATTAACCCAGAAACAGAGACCTTCTTTACGCCCCATTATTCCTGCTGGTGCCAAACACATAGCCCAGTAATGCGGTGAGGGTTGGGAAGAGCACATTGAGTATGATCAGCTGTAGCGTGTCGAACCAGAATGCACGGAAGGTGGCGCGCTGGCTGGCGAGTAGCTCTAGTTTGGCCTGCATTTGTTCGGCGCTGAGTGTGTTGTCTGGGTTGCTGGTGATGGCATTAAAAAAGCGGATTTCGCCCCACACAAAAATGCTGAGAATAATAAGCAGAAAGCCAATTAATACTGCAATGATCCCCCAGGTGAGGTTCACACCGGCTTTTTCTTTGCCGGTCAATGGCTCCGGATCGGATACCGGGGCTTCCATGGGCGACGAGTCCTGGGCGGAGCTTAAATCCAGGTTTTGCCATGGCGATGGTGTGTGGTTTTGGTCGCTGTCCTGTGCGTTCCCTGTCATCCTGTGTACCTAGTGTTGTGCGCTCGGCTTTGATTTGTTGATGTTATTGAGTTCAGGCATGACCAAACGATGTACGTCTTTGCCTTGTTTGTCTGCCGATAAAATGGCTCTGTCATGCACCACTTCGTCAGATGCCCAGTCCAGCAGCGTGAGTGCAACTTTGGTCAGATCGCTGGATTTTTTTAATCCTAAGCGTTGTTGTAGCTGCGCCAAATAGTCTGCGTCGACGGAAAAGCGTACTTCAGTTTTTTTACTATCTGCCATATTTACTCCAAAAAGTTTCCGGATTTCCTCCAATATTAGTGGAATAAGGAAAGGGGTGCAAACAAAACAATGCACAACTCCTTCATTGTTTCGAATCGAAAAAGGCCAGTCACATGGCTGGCCTTTTACTTACACTCGAGTATGCAATTAGAAGCTGTATCTAAAATTAACGTCCAGCGTATTGTAGTCGTCAACGTTGCGATATTCTGTATTTACCGAGAACATGCTGTTAAAGTGATAGCCTGCACCCACAAAGAAAAGTGGACTGCTATCGCCATCTTCACCTGTTGTTTTTTCGTAGCCTACCCCTGCTTTTAATTCAATATTTTCCAGCACTCGTGTCTGATATTGACCACGCAAACGATAGATAGTGGCATCGTCCTCAGCAGACGCGCCCGATGGTCTGACCGACACGCTTCCGTCCTGGTAAGCAACCGTCAGCGTACTATCCAGCGACAGATCAACTCGACCAATATGCAGGCTCACATCAAAAATAGACGTTTCGTCGAGAGTGTGGATATAGCCCGCACCCACTGTATATTGTTGAATTTCAAATTCAGTATCCAAGTTCAAGAACTTTGGATTTGTAGACCGCAAAAACGGATCGCTTTGGCTTACGCGAAGATCATCACTCACATTGTAGTAACGACCTTCTATATACAGGTTATCAAAGCGCTTGCTCACTGCCAGATTGATACCTATCAAACCATCAAGTGGCGCAAGATCTTTGTCATCAATTTCAAAACGTTTGTAGCCCACTTCTACTTTATCAAGATTAATCGTGTGAGCCGCCGCAGGCGCACCTGCCAAAAGCGTGGCTAATCCAGCCACAAGAGTTAACTGCTTCATTGTTTCCCTATTACTCTATCTCAAAACATACCGCCTATCGGACCTATTTTGGTCCAAATATAGTTGCGCGCATTATAAATATTTGACCTAAAATGTACAGGGTATACGCATTAATCTCGTGATAAGTAGTCAGAAAAGGAATAAAGTTACTCTTCTTCAGGCGGGATATGGGCCTGCTACAATGCAGGCCTAGTGTTCATGATTACTCACACTGCGCCGCAGGAAAGGTATCAACCTCATCGGTAATGTGTGCAGTGTAACTATTATTGGTAATCGCAGTGGTGCCGTAATGACCCGCGTCAGGACCTATTGTATAGCTATTTTGCGCCCCCAACCCTGCGCGGATAAAGGCTTCAGCGTCGGTTTTTGCGTTACCATACGCACGCACTATGTTCAGGCCTTGCGATTGTAATTGTTGGATCTGCTCAATCTTATACTCCGCCGTTCTGAACAAACTGGTTTCATTGCTCAAAGACGTACGTAAAAAACCACGCGGCAAGCCCATCCAGTTCAACCAGTCACGGGTGCCTTTGGCATACCAGTATACACGGGCAGTCAGGTAAACAGGCTGGTAACCCAGGTCCAGGTATCGGCGCACCAGGCTATACGCGCCTTCTTTTTCATCGGCCCGGTCAATCCCTGTATAGTCGCCAATTTGCTCCGCGTCGGATTCCGTCAGAGTACCATCAATATCGAACAAAACCGCCTGCGTATTTGGCTGAATGACGGTCACAAAACCTTCAGTACCACTGCCATCCGCAGGCACCGCAGCGTAAATGCGATACTGCCCGGCATTCATTGCTGGCAGTGTGACACTGGCTTTGCCGTCACTGTTGGTCACAGCGTCACCCAGATAGCGCCAGTCACTGTCCTGCTGAGCACGCAAATAAAAACGCACAGTTTCAAACTCGAGATCTTTGTGGGCAATCGCGCCATAATCGAACTTTGCTGTTACGGTAACACTGTTGCCTTCGGCCACCACTTCATCGTGGATCATATGAAAACTGGGCAACCAGGTAATAAAACGGTTAAGACCGTTGCGATAGCCCGCGCTGGGCACATCAGGTTTAGCATAATTTTGTTCAATCCAGCTCGGATCCGGACACTTTGGCAGTGCTTGTGCGCCAAATGTGCATGCAACGGCCGCAATAGCAACCGCTTTAGCTGTGATATGAGTCAACCTTGATAACTTCATACATACTCCCGTCGTTTAATTCGAGGCAAGAATATATACTCTAGATTACATTTCTATTAACGCAAACTTTTCACATTAACAAACATTTTAACAAAAAGGCGTATTTCCGTTGTCATCGGGTAAAGATGACTTTGGGCTTTGCTGGCTCTGCGGTGCGCTCTGGCTGGGATTTTCTGGGTGTCTGACTATGCGCAGACAGGCTTTTTAACGGGGTGGAGTGAATATTATGTTTTTCGGCTACCCAGGCATACTGCCCATAAGATTCAAAAATGTAGTTACCACTCGGAAGTTGGATCTGGCCATAGATCACGTCATCAGTCAGGGTCAGATAAACATAAGAACGCTCATCAGGCTGTTTGCCCACCTGACCTGTGAGTCGCTTTTCCTGCCCTGTTTCGGTGATATCTATGATTTCAGAACAGATTTTTTCCTGGGTTTGCGGGATCAAAAACTCAAAGCTGTCACCCACCTCAAGAGTACGAATGCTCTTTACGTCCAGCTCCACGTAGGCTTCGTCATACAACTCATAAGGGACTGTGGTGCCCGATTTAAAGAAAGCTCTGGCGTGCTGTGACTCTTTGTTGATGGTGTAGTAGGTACTTTGTAATTCATGTTGTGGCAGTCTCACGCCACTATTATGCTGGGCAGCCGTCATCACTGCTGGCTCATGCGTGATGGCCAGTTGCAATTCGGTCACGTTCAGCGGCGCGCTCACCTGCTCGCCCGACGTGTCCAGACCGTCAGGGGAAGTCTGCTCGTTGCCATAAAACAGCAACAAAACGCATGACACTAACCCAATGACGCCCATTAATATGTAAGTGAACACTTTCAACATATCAATAAATTAACAAATGAAGTACTAATGGGAACATTAATTGCTCTGCCAGTATTTATCAAGTGAGATTAATAACAGTACCGGCTGCCAGCGCCGCCTCTGTACATAAATAAACTAATATCAATATGTTAAAAGAGAAACACTATTTACCTTTGTTTACATTGACCAAACTGCCAATACACTGAATTTTTTACTAAAAGGGCTAAATTTTACCCAGATGGTGCGCATCTGAGCCCGCTGCTGCTATGCTTGACGCTTAAGAAAGTCTGATAATACGCCTGAACATACTTACCAGAGTGCAGGCAGCAACCGGAGCACACATAGGTCGATTTAATGCAGGTTCATGATCTTACACTGATGCTGTCGTTGTGGATTGCATCTCTTACTGGTGCGACTCTGCTGTTTGTGATCTCGAAAATGACCCAGACCATCACCGGCACCCGTGTTTGGTCCCTGGCTATGTTGTTGCTTTCCTTTGCCTATTTATCACAACTGAGCATGCAAAGTCTGGATGTTCAGTGGCGCGTTTTAACTTTTAATACCTTCCTGATACTGGGGCATTCAGCCTGGCTGATCGGCACCTGGCAATTTGTCGAACGCACCCCGTCAAAACAAAAAGTCGCCTGGCTGATCGTGCCTGTATTGTTCATCTCCTGGCTGACAGCCACCGTCTTTCCCGAGCGGGAGCTGCGTATCACGCTGATCGGCATTTGGCTGATAGCAGTACGCTGCCATTATGCCTGGGTGCTATACAAACATGCACGTCAGGACAAAAACGAATTTATGGCAGCCAGGATCACTATCGGGATCGTGTGTCTGGAGGTCTTTTTCTCGATTATGTATACCCTGCAAGGCGCGCTGGGCAACCTGCCACAAATCGGAGAAGCCTTTAACTGGGTAGCTGGCTATACCTGGGTTGCCGCCTTGCTGGGGATCCTCGCCGGTGCCCCGATTCTATTGCTACTCAGTGCCGGACGCTTTGTGAAAGCGCTGGAATTTGCCGCTAACCACGATCTGCTGACCGGGTTGCTCAATCGCCGCGGGCTGGCCAGACAACTCACCGAACTGCTGCCGCTAAGCAAAAGAAAGTGTGACTCACTCACCGTCATGATGATAGATCTCGACCATTTTAAGCGCGTCAATGATTTGTACGGTCACCAAAGCGGTGACCGGGCTATTGTCTGCATTGCCGAGGTACTCAAAACGTACTTTCGTAGTGCCGATCTACTGGCACGCTGGGGCGGAGAAGAATTTTGTCTGGTACTGTTTGACATGCAATCCGACATGGCAGCAAGCTGTGCAAACACACTACAAAATGCCTTTGCGCAACAAAGTCTGCAACTGGGGTTAGGTGATACCCCTTTGACCATCAGTATTGGTATTGCCAATAGCCGCGATATTAGTCAACAAGGCTTCGAGACCACCCAAAACCAGGCAGACAGCGCCCTGTACGATGCCAAACATGCCGGGCGAAACTGCGTGAAGGTGGCCAGCATGACACTAAGCCAGCTCGAAGAAACGCCCTGATCTCCCGTTAATCACTCAGCTGATGGGTCAGGCTTTCAAGCATAGGTGTCGTTGGCCGACCTATCAGGCGGCTCAATGTACCGCTATTCTCATACAGCCAGCCCCCATTCGCCTGAACTTCAGCATCGGCCAGCAATGCCGCAAATCCGGCCGGTAAACCGAGCTGAGTCAAAAAATCTGCATAATGTTGTTCAGACACATAGTTTGTCAGCACGGTTTTGCCACTGAGCTCAGTGGCCAAGTCAGCCAGTGCCTGCAAGTTAAAGCTCTGATCGCCCGCCAGCTCATAGGTTTTGCCAGCATGGTCCGGCTCGGTCAGTACCACCGCTGCTGCCTCAGCATAATCCCGCCTCGCAGCACTGGCAATTCGCCCTTCATGCATTGCACCAACAATGGCACCCGCTGCAATACTGCCAGCAATCCCTGCGCTGTAGTTTTCGTTATACCAGCCGTTGCGCAACAACACATAAGGCACATCCGACGCCTTAATCAACTGCTCAGTTTCCCGATGCTCATCACTGAGTTGCATGGGTGACTTGTCGGCATGCAAAATACTCGTATAAGCCAGCAGCGTCACACCCGCTTGTTTCGCTGCGTGAATAACCGCGCTGTGCTGACGTACCCGCTGGCCAATCATATTACCCGAGATAAGTAACAACTTACTTATCCCTTTAAAGGCATTAGTCAAGGTTTGTGGCTGATCGTAATCTGCTGTTCTGAGTGCTATTCCAAGATGATTTAACTCCTCAGCTTGCTCAGGGTCGCGTACCAGTGCCACGACCTGCGATGCTGGCGCACGCTTTAGTAAAGCCGCGATTACCAGCCGACCCAACTGACCATTTGCACCTGTTACTGCAATCATATTATCTCTCCACGGTTTGTGTTTTATGTTGATGGGCTTATTGTCTGGCAAAATGGCTGTTATCATAAGGTGGTCATTACAAAATGAAGTGTTCTGAAAATGATTACAATCAATCATGGCTCGCTGAAATTACTGGCTATCTTTGCAACGGTGATCGACAGTGGCAGTTTTGCGGCCGCCGCACGAAGTTTACACTCCAGTCGCTCACGAGTAAGTGAACAAGTGTCTCAGTTAGAATCGCAATTAAATGTGCGCTTGTTGCAACGCAGTACACGCCAGCTAAAGCTGACCCAGGAAGGAGAAAAAATACTGCAACACGCCCGCCAGTTAGACGGAATATTACAACATATAGAAGCGGAACTGACGGATACTGAGCCCAGTGGCCGGGTCACGCTGACCATGAATCACGACATTGCGCATAAGTTTATTCTGCCCAAACTCGACAAACTGGCACAACGTTATCCGCAGATCAGCCTGGATTTGATTGTCGATGATGACCCACTTGACCTGATTGAACAGCAAATTGACCTGGCTATTCGGATTGGCTTTATTCGTGATGAATCCTTGGTTGCACGCATTCTCCATCAGGAGCGCTTTGCCCTGTTTGCCAGCCCCACATTGCTGGCACAGTATGGCATGCCCAACACAGTGGCTGAGCTGGAGGCCATGCCCTGGCTAATGCTCAAACAAACCGCCGAGCAGGGCGCACAAATGCTGTTTGATAATGGCGAGCCTGTGATGATCCAACCCCTTCGGCATCACAGTTGTAATTCGCCTTACCTGTTGCAGAAAATGGTCGTGAGCGGGCTTGGTGTAGCAACCTTGCTGCCTTCTACCGTGCAACAGGAGATCAGCGATGGCAAGTTAGTCACACTCTGTGAGTCGTTGCACAGCGAACCGCTGGTGTTTTCTTTGGTTTATCCGTCTCGCCGTCAGGTGCCGCAACGTACCCGGGCCGTCATTGACTTTTTACTCTCGGAGTCGCTGTTTCAACTTTAAATTCTATTTAAAAGAACAATTAGTGCGATTTTTAGAAATTTTAAAAACTAAAAACGAATTTATACTGTTTCATATCGGCTGAGGGGAAAACAATGAAGCACGTTTCCCGCAAGCCCTGGCTTAAATATTACGCACTTGAGGAAACGGTAATGACTAAATTAATTCAACTATTCGACCAAAACACAACGCTGTCTCATATTGCTGCACTGCTTGCACGCATTGGCTTGTCGGCCATCTTTATTCTCGCAGCGATGAACAAGATCCAGTATTTTGAGGGTAACGCACAGTATATGGCATCAAGCGGTCTGCCTGGCGAGTTACTGCCACTGGTTATTGCCTTTGAGTTAATCGGTGGTCTGATGATACTGGGTGGCCTGCTCACTCGTCTGACAGCCATTGCATTCGCTGGGTTTAGTCTGGTTAGCGCACTGTTGTTCCACTTTGATCTGGCAGATCAAATGCAGTTTATTATGTTCTTCAAAAATGTTGCGATGGCGGGTGGTTTCCTGGCGCTGGCCGCCTATGGTGCAGGTAAATTCAGTATCGACCAAAAAATACTGGCCTCTCAGCCAATTGTAACTGGCAAACTGGCTTAATACCTGAAGTAAAAATCACGAACACGCGCGGTGGCTCAGCACACCGCGCGTGTTTGTATTTATTCTGACGCCATAACACGCTTACCATTGGCATCAACCACCAACAGATATGACTGACCAAAATCACCATTACACAAATCAATCGCGTTACCAGCAACCTCAAGCCCGTCAGCACAACTGCTGACTTCATAATAAGCGGTCACCTGGCCTTTTTCGGTGGTGGTGACTTTTTCGCCTCCAACCATCACGTCATAGCTGCCATTGGCAAACAAACGCACGTTAAAAACATCCGCTTTATTTTCCTGCTTTTTGCCAACCACAGACAAACTGCGTTCGCCGTCTGATTCCCAGGCAATCACCCACAGGTTGGCACCATCTTTCAACGTAGTATTCATACGCTCTTGCTTTTCACCACTGTTGCTGTCTTTAACACCCAGGTTGATCATGTTATTGATGGCTTTGTAGCTGTAGCTGTATGTCTTGCCCACTTCTTTTGCAGGTACATCCGCTGACACCACACTGCCGCTGTCAAATAGACCACTATAACCCGAACTGATAGACCTTCTTTTCGCGTGAAAATCGGCCATATAGTCCAGAGAGTTAACAAAAGACATTTTCGCATCATGGCTCAGCTGCTCGTCCAGCTCGTCACTACCTTCACCACATCCAGTCAGGGCTGCTGATAAACCCAGCAAAACTGCAAGCCCTAATCCTTTGTTGACGTTGTTCATAATCATCTCCGTAAATCCATCCAATAAAGAATAATACTGCCAGGCAATGCTTTGCCTGAGTTAAGTCTTAAACACCATCCAGGCTGATTACCCACAGCGCTAGCAAACGGTGTTGTTTATTTGTGTTTGCTCATTTTCATGGAGGAGATATTAACATGTTAATTACTTTCTCCAAGGTTGATAAATGTGCACAATTGTTTAATTCTGTAAGCTAGGTGACAGCCTTGTCACAAATACTCTATCACTCGCAAGAAGAGATAAAAATTCAATATTAATCAAGCATTAAATAAGTAGAACCTTGAGAGAGAACATAAATTAAATTTATGAAAGGTGCGTGACACAGGTGTCCAAACAAGCCGATATGTTTAATTAGAACCAGAAAGTTAACCACAACTTAAAACACAAAAAATTCACAACAAAATAAAAGCAACCCAGGGGCTGTCCCCCGGGCTGCTTTACAGGGCTCAGATTTCCAGCACCTCTTCGTCCTCATCGATATCGCTATCATCAAAGGCCGAGCTTAAAGCCACTTCGCTGTGGATCAGCTCAGCAACCTCGCCAAGGTACTGGCATTCAAAGACCTCAGCCACACTCAACTCAATTTGCCAGTGCGCTTTAATCTCACTGAGTAATCGCATCATCAATAGCGAGTGCCCGCCCAGGTCAAAGAAATTCGCCGACATACTGATGGTATCGGACTCCACCTCCAGCAGCCGTGCCACCACATCAACCAGTTGCTGCTCCAGCGCGGTTTGCGGTGCAACATATTCTTCAGTCATGGCTGTTAGCGCAACGTCCGGCAATGCCTTTCTGTCTATTTTGCCATTGGTGGTCAATGGCCAGGATGTAATTAATTGCCAGGCCGAAGGCACCATATAAGGTGGTAAACAGGCAGACATACTGGCCATGAGCTGTTCGGTTAGGTCATCGGTTTGTTGCAGAGGGTTTGGCTCAACATACGCAACGATCAGGCCGCGCGCTTTATTTACCACAACCAGAGACTGCGCAACCCGCTCATCCGCATTCAGTGCAGCCTCTATCTCGCCCAGTTCCACCCGGAAACCCCGGATCTTAATCTGGTCGTCAATACGGCCCACATATTCCACTAAACCATCGGGCTTAAACCGCACCAAATCACCGGTACGATACAACTCAGCCGCTTGTCCCGGCTCAGAAAAATAGGGGTTTGTAATAAACCGCGCTTTACTCAACTGCGGCTGATTCAAATAACCCAATGCCAGACCGTCTCCTCCGACACACAGCTCACCGACTACACCTTGAGGCAATTGACGTCCTTGCGGGCTTAGAACCAGAATATGATCCCCCTGCACACCTCGACCAATGGGTACACCGGCGCTGATATCCTGATCAGCCGGGACCGGATAGCAACAGGTAAAGGTGGTATTTTCGGTGGGGCCATATCCATTGATTACGGTGACCTTGGGCAGCCCTGTTTGCACAGCGGTGACGGCTTGTGGATTAAGCACATCGCCCCCGGCCAGCACAGTTTGTAATGCCAATGTGTGTGACTCTAATTCGCCACACACCTTACTCCATTCCGTGAACAAACCCGAGGTCAGCCACATTGCAGTAATCCCCTGCGAGCTCAACACCTTGTTGATCCCATCCAGTGACAGATAAGTCTCGGGGTACAACACACAGCGTCCGCCATTCAGCAGTGGCCCCCAAATTTCCAGGGTGGCTGCATCAAAGGCGATATTGGCGCTTTGCAGGAATACGGTCTGGTTGTTCAGGGCCATAAAGTTAGGGTCGTAAACCAGACGATTGACTGCCCGGTGCGGTGTCATCACGCCCTTGGGCGTGCCCGTAGAGCCTGACGTGTAAATCACATAAGCAATCGACTGCGCCGTTAGCCCTTCAGCCCTGGGCAGATCTAATACACTCAGTGCAGACCAGGGCGCATCTAAGGTGTCTAACGTGATTTTTGCCACCGAGCTGAAGGCCAGCACTTCATGCTGCGCTTGCTCAGTCAGGACCACAGTTAGCTGAGTATCTTCAAGCATATAGGCCAGGCGAGATTCCGGATAAGTGGGATCCAGCGGGACATAAGCGCCACCGGCTTTCAGAATCGCCAGGGTTGCAACCAGCAATTCTACAGAGCGGCCCAGACATAAGCCCACTAAAGCACCGGCACCAATCTGATGTGTTTCTCGCAGATACGATGCTAATTGGTTGGCACGCGCATTCAGCTCACCATAACTGAGCATCTGGTCATCCAGCTGCACCGCCACCTCATTCGGTGTCGCCGCAGCCTGCAACTCAAACAACTCATGAATACAAGACAGCCGCGGATAGTTAGCTCGCTCACTCTGCCACGTGTCTTGTAGCGCTATCTCAGCAGGCGGTAAGACCGTCAGCGTCGACACAGGCTGATTGCTATTATCTTGCAGTGCATTCACCAACCCATGCAGTGCTGTTTCCATCCAGTCAGCAATGCGCGCAGCCTCAACCGTTTGCTCAATCTGGAAGTCCAGCGTAAAGCTGGCTTGCTCGCCCAGATCGTTAACAGACAGATCAAATGGGTAATTGGTACGCTCACGGGTACTCAGCAAACTCGGGGCCCCCACATCACGGTGAGACGCAGCCTGCTCCTGCGCGGCATCATGCCCGGTATGACGGTAGTTGAGGATTGCGCTGAACAGCGGCGTATTACCGCTGATGGCACTGTGGCTTTGCGCTTCAGCCAGCGACACCTGCTCGTAAGGCAGCAATGCCTGTAGTGCGTCGTTAACTTCTCTCAGAGCAACCTGAGCACTTTGCTGTCCCAGCGAAACGCGCAGCGGCAAAGTATTGATCAACATGCCCATCATGTTTTCTATACCAGGCATACCATTCATGCGCCCTGACATTACTGTGCCAAATATCACCTCATCACGGCCTGTGCTGGTGCTCAATACCTGTGCCCAGGCAAGGTGGAATAGCGCAGCCGGGCTGCATTGCAGGTGTCTCGATAATGCCCGGATCTGCTGCGACAACGCCATATCAAGCGTAGTGCTATATTCCGCTACGGCATTGCCGTCTCCGGTCACCTGGGACAAGCCAAATGGCAAAGTCGGGGTATCAATGTCGCCGAGCTGCTCGGTGAAAAACGCCGCCGTATCCAGCTTAGTGCTTTGCGCCATTGAACGGGCGATAAACTCACGATAAGGCAGTGGTGCGGGTAATTCAGCCTTGTTTTGTGCACCCAGCTCTGAGAGCAAAATTTCCAAAGAGACATGATCGGTGATCAGGTGATGGAACTTCAGCAATGCATAAATTCTGCCCTGCTCGTCCTGTGGTGACACCATCAGTTGGATCAGCGGTGCTGACTCCAGCTCAAAGCCATGCGCGGCATTGGCCACATAGTCTTCAAACTGCGCTTTTATCTGCGCGCGCTCGAACGGCAACTCAGAGACCGGCAGTTGTGCCTCGCGCAGTACAACTTGCACAGCCTGCGCACGACCACGCCAGAAAATCGCGGTACGCAACACATCGTGGCGCTGGATCACAAAGTTCAGCTCAGCTTTGAGTTGTGCCAGTTGCGACTCATCCGCCAGTTCAAACGCCATGGTACTGACATAAGGGTCGTGCTGCTGGTTCAGCGTGTGCACAAACAGCACCCCTTCTTGCAACGGTGCCAGTGGATACATATCCTGCACGTTTGCAGCGCCACCAGGCACCTGCGCAATCAAGCTGTCTATGCTGTCCTGTGTCAGTTCAATCAAAGGCAACATATCCGGGGTAATGGTGCTCGCCTGCTCGGGGATCAGGTTTTGAGGCACGCTGAATTCAAATTCAACCTGGGGTTGTGCGTCCAGATGCGCAGCCATCACACTCAGGCTACCCGCCTTAAACAAGGCCTGCGCCTGGCACTGATAGCCCAGCTGTTTAACCCGGGACAGCAGCTGCATAACCAATAAAGAATGGCCACCCAGAGCAAAAAAGTTAGCATCACGGCTAATTTGCTCTACCGGCAGATTCAGAACATCAGCCCAGATTGCTGCCAACGTGCGCTCGGTATCGCCCTGTGGTGCCACATAATCACTGCTTAAATCCGCCTGTTCAGGCGCTGGTAGCGCCTTGCGGTCAATCTTACCGTTAGGAGTTTGTGGCCATTCGTCAATCAACACGAAACTGGCCGGGATCATGTACTCAGCTAATGACTGACCCAATGTCTCAACAATCGACGCTATCAGCGTCTGCTGCGCCGCTTGCACCTGCTCTGCAAGCGGTTTAACGTATGCCACCAGGCGCTGGTTACCCTGCGTATCTGACAACGCCATGACCAGTGCGGAATCAACTTCGTGATGCTCACCGATATGATATTCAATTTCACCCAGCTCAATGCGCAATCCGCGAATTTTTACCTGATGGTCCATCCGGCCCATATATTCTATGGTGCCATCATCACGAAAACGCACCAGATCGCCAGTTTTATAGAGTCGCGAGCTTGGCAATGTATCCTCAAACGGATTATCAATAAACCGTTCGGCTGTCAGCTCAGGGCGGTTATGATAGCCGCGCGCCAGACCTTCACCACCGATGTGCAGCTCACCACAGGCACCTTGTGGCAGCAGGTTAAGGGCCTCATCCAGGATCACCAGCTGAATATTCTGGATTGGTTTCCCGATCGGCACGCTGCTGCCGTGCGGCTGGCTGCAATCCCAGTAGCTGACATCAATGGCCGCTTCAGTCGGACCATATAAGTTGTGCAGTTGTGCCGAAGGTAAACTCGCTCTGAACTGTTCAACATGGCTGATCTGCAGCGCTTCACCACTACAGAACACCTGATTAATGGACGTACAACGAGCCAGATCGCCATGCTCCAGCATCACACCCAGCATAGAGGGGACAAAGTGTAGTTTGGTGATCCCCGCAGCCACGATCAGCTCGCTGAGGTATTCAGGCTCTTTATGGCCACCCGGTTTAGCAATCACCAGCTGCGCGCCTTTGAGCATTGGCCAGACGAATTCCCATACAGATACATCGAAACTGTAAGGGGTCTTTTGCAAAATTCTGTCGTCCGGGCCACAGCCGTATTCGTTATCCATCCAGTCGATGCGGTTGTGCAGCGCCTGATGCTCAACCAGCACACCTTTAGGTAGCCCGGTGGAACCTGACGTGTAAATGGTATAGGCAAGATTGCGGGCGTTCAGACCAATATCACTCACTGCAATATTGATATCCGGATAAGCGCTAAAATCGAACTCATCCAGTCGCGTAACGCTAGCTTCGCCAAGATTCACTCGCCCGGCAACCACTGCTGTGCTAAGTACCACAGCCGCATTAGCATCTTCAACCAGATAGCTAAGGCGTGCCGGAGGCAGCTCAGGGTCCAGCGGGACATAGGCACCACCGGCTTTGAGGATACCCCAAATCCCGATCACCATGTCCAGTGAGCGCTCAACACATAAGCCCACTAACGAATCCGGTCCGATATTGTGCTCCGCGCGCAGATAATGGGCCAACTGGTTCGCTCTGGCGTTCAGCTCGCCATAACTCAGAGTCTGCTCACCAAAGCGCAGTGCAATCTGCTCCGGGGTCGCTGCGGCCTGTTGCTCAAACAATTCGTGAATACACAGCTCTCGCGGATAATCCAGCGCGGTGTCATTCCAGCTGTGCAGCTGCTGTTGGCGCTCTGCACCATCCAGCACACACAAACTCTGCACCGCAGTGCTGCTCTGGCTGTCCAGTAAATCCAGCACCTGAGTCAGGGTCACTTGCAGATATTGTGCAATGCGCGCCGCCGGGGCGCGTTTGTCTACCTGAAGCTCAAACCCAAAGCCATCGCCGAAATCATCCACTGACAGGTTAAACGGATAGTTGGTCCGCTCCTCACTACTGATGACTCTAAATCCGGCATCCTGCTCCAGCTGCGACTCCTCTGTCGCCGAATGGCGGTAGTTCAGCATCGCGCTGAACAGGGGCAGCTGACCACTCACGCCACTGCAACGCTGCGCCTCGGCCAGTGACACCTGCTCGTACGGCATCAATGCACGCAGGTCATCGTTAATGTGTGCCAGCAGGCTCATTGCATCCTGCTCACTCAGCGACACCCGCAGCGGCAGGGTGTTGATCATCATCCCCATCAGCTGGCTGCTCAGGCCATCATCGCTCATACGACCGGATAAGACAGTACCGAACACCACCTCTGACTGACCACTACACACACCCAACACTTTAGCCCAGACCAGGTGGAACAGCGCCGCCGGACTGCTGTGGTACTGACGAGTCAGGCGGCGAATGCGCTGCGCCTGTGCGTCATCCAGCGTGACATGCACCGTCTCAATGCCCGAGCCATCGTTGAGCACATCCGTCAGACCATAAGGCAGGGTGGGTTCGCTGACATCTCCCAGCATCTGAGTGAAAAAGGCCTCGGTATCCAGACTCGCGGTGCGTGCCAGCGTGCGACCGACAAACTCCCGATAGGGCACCGGCTCTGCCAGGCTCGCTTCATTGCCCCGCAGCAGTGCCGTCAGCTCGTGCACCAGAATTTCCAGCGACACGTGATCTGAGATCAGGTGATGCTCACATAACAGCGCATAATGCTTGCCCTGCGCGGCGTCTTCACACACGCTCAGTTGCAACAACGGCGCATTTTCCAGCTCAATCCACAGCGGCTGCTCAGCCACATGCGCACTGAACGCGGCCCGGACATCGCTTTCCCCGCTAAAGTCCAGCTCAGTTACGGGCAGCTCCACCTCACGCTGTACCACCTGAAGTGCCGTGGTGCGGTTGCGCCATAAGATGGCGGTGCGCAGCACATCGTGGCGGGCAATCAGCGTATTCAATGCCCACTTAAAGCGCTCAAGGGACTCGCGGCTGTCGAACTCAAATGTGGTGCTGGTAACATACGGGTCCTGCCCTTCACTCATGGTGTGCACAAACAGCACACCTTCTTGCAGCGGTGCCAGCGGGTAGATGTCCTGAATGTTGGCCATGCCACCGGGGATAGTCTGTGCAATATCCGTGAGCTGTTGCTCATCCAGCTCAACGAGCGTCACCATCTGCGGGGTGATTTTGCTACAGTCCGCCGGAATTAAATTGGCGGGCACACGACTTGATTCCTCACTCCCAAGTGCCCGAACCTGGCGTGCCATGTCCTGTAGCGTGTGTGCCCTGAACAAGGCCTGCACGTCAGCCTGATACTGACGTGCGCGCAGCTGACTGACCAGCTGCATAATCAACAATGAGTGGCCCCCCAGCGCAAAGAAATTAGCATGGACACCCACCGTATCGACGTCCAGCGACAACAGCGACGCGACGATGTCGACCACCATTTTTTCAGCGTCGGTTTGTGGTGCCTGATAAGGCTGCTCCACCGTTTTAGCCGGCAGAGCCAGCAGTGCTCGCTTGTCCAGCTTGCCATTGGCCGTCAGCGGCCACTGACTGACAAAGCTGTAAGCCGACGGCACCATGTAATCCGGCAGGTTGCCGCTCAGGTGCTGTTGCAGTGCGTCAATCAGGCTGCTGTCTTGCTCACTTTGAATGAAAGCACGCAGCACCTTACCACCCCTGTTCGTACCATCAAGAGTAGCGGCCTCGGCTAGTACCACCGCAGATTCAATCCGTTCATGACTCATCAGCTGGGTTTCTATCTCACCCAGTTCGACCCGGAAACCACGGATCTTGACCTGATCATCGCTGCGTCCGACAAACTCGATTTCACCGTCTGCGCCGATCCGCACTAAATCACCTGTTTTATACAACCGAGCGCTCAGCGCGGGGTTGGCCGGATCAAAATACGGGTTATCAATAAAGCGCTCGGCGGTGAGTTCGCTTTGATGCAGATAACCACTGGCCAGACACTGACCACTGACATACAGCTCGCCCACCACGCCCGGCGGACATAACGTCAGCTGCTCGCTGAGCACCAGAGTCGCAGTATTGACGTTGGCGCGGCCAATAGGCACCGCACGCGGGTCATCGTAACCGCCGCTGATGGCATAGCCAGATGTGGTGACTGTGGTCTCAGTCGGACCATAGGTATTGAGCAGCACAAAGCCCGGTTTAAGGGAAGCCACCGAGTGTTTGTCCAGTGCTTCACCGCCGACAATCACCAGTCGCAATGCCAGAGATTCAAGCTCTGCTTCGCTCAGCGCCAGCATATGCCAGAACGCCGTTGGCAGGCTGGCCACACTGATGGCATGGTTGTCACAGAAGGCGATAAAGGCCTCGCGGCTCAGCGACACCTCTTCATCGCGCAGCACCAGGGTAGCGCCCTGCGTCAAAGTCGCCAGCCATTCCTCGACGAAAATATCGAAGTTCATAGTTGAGAACTGCAACACGTTGTCGGCTTCGGTGATTTCGTAGCGCTGCTCACAGTTAGCGGCAAAGTTGATCAGGTTATGATGGCTTATCATCACGCCTTTGGGGTTACCGGTTGAGCCCGAGGTGTACATCACATAGGCCAGATTATCCGGGGTCAGCGCCACATCCGGGTTACTGACTGGATAGTTTGCAAACTGGCTGGCGTTATCCAGCGGCACAGCCGTGACGTTAAAGTCATTCAGGATCCCGGCGACTTTTTGCTGAGTCAGCACCACAGACAAGCCGGTGTCTTCGACCATATACGCTAAACGCTCCTGCGGATAATCCGGGTCCAGCGGCACATAGGCCCCGCCTGCTTTAAGGATAGCAAGCACCGCCACCATCATTTCCAGCGAGCGGCCCACACACAGACCCACCAGGGTATTCGGGCCCACCTGATGCTCGGCGCGTAAGTAATGTGCCAGCTGATTGGCGCGTTCGTTCAACTGCTGATAAGTCAGTGTGCCCTCATGGCTCTTGACGACAATACGCGCGTCGCTTTGTACGGCGCGTGTTTCAATGAGCTGGTGCACCGGCATCGCAGACAATGCCACGCTCGGCCCACATAAATCTGCCAGATAGGCCTGTTGCTCTTGTGTGTCCATCAAACTCAATTGAGCCAGGGCTGTACTGGCAAAGCTGTTACTGAACAGATGTATTGCCCGGATCAGATGACGGTTCAGAGTTGCAATATAGTCGGCATCAAACAACGCCAGATCATAAGTCCAGCGCAGTACATAGCCTCCGTCCTGTGGGGTAATGTCGATATCTATGTCGTACTTCAGCGACACAATCTCGCGCTCGTACTGCCCAAAGCGCAGTCCGTCCAGCCCAACATCAGACTGATCGCTCACCCCAAAGTCACTGTCCATGGACAACATGATCTGAAACAGCGGATCGTGCGACAGGCTGCGCTCGACATTCAAACGCTCGACTAACTGCTCAAATGGTACATCCTGATTGTCCTGCGCGTCCCGATGCACTTCACGCACATGAGCAAAATAGTCACCAAGCGTAGCATGTTGCGTCTGAGTTCTGAGTACCAGATTATTAACGAAAAAGCCGATCAGCGGCTCCAGTTCGCTTTGCAATCGGTTGGCAACCGGTGTGCCGATCAGAATATCCTGCTGATTACTGTGTTGTGCCAGCACCCAGCTCAACGCACTGTGTACCAGCATAAAGGGCGACATCTCATTACGCTGTGCCACGGTTGTGAGCTGCTGACTTAGCGTACTGTTAAGACTGAAACTCTGACACCCGGCAGCACTTTGCTTTTCTTCCGGGCGCGCTTGTTTCAGCGGCAGGCTATGGACCGAGGGCGCATCGGCCAATGTTTCCTGCCAGTATGATAATTGTGATTCCAGTACGTTTTCCTGCAACCAGGTTTGCTGCCACAGCGCATAATCAGCGTACTGAATCGCCAGTTCAGGCAAAGGATCCTCTGCCCCTTGTGCAAACGCACGGTATAAAGTCAGAAACTCCTGACTGAGCAATTCAATTGACCAGCCATCAGACGCAATATGATGCATATTGAACAGCAACACCCCGTCTTGCTGCGCGCTCCCCGGATCCGCAAGCAAAATATAACGTGCCCGCATCATCACATCCTGAGTCAGATCAAACGGGGTATTCAGCTCCTCATCAATCAGGGCTTCGAGCTGCGCCACACGAGCACTTGCCTCTAGCGTGGTCAAATCACTGTGGGCGATAGCAAACGTCACCTCATCACGAATATGCTGCCGGGCTCCGTTTTCACCATCAACCACCACAGTGCGAAGTATTTCATGACGGCGGATAATGGCCTGACAGGCACGCTCAGCCACGGCCAGATCCAGCTCCCCAGTGACTGTCATCAGGGCTGGCATATTATATTGTGCCGAGCCCTGTTGCAGCTGGTCGATAAACCATAAGCGGCGCTGTGAAAACGACAGCGGTGCTAAGGTCTGATATTGTTCAGCGCGCGGCGTAACGGCCTCGCGCTTAGGTTGTGCTTCGCTGTCACTCAAATAAGCCAGCAATTGTGTTTTATTATCTCTGATCAGCTGCGCTATCTCTGCGGTGACTGCGCCCTTTTCAGCTTCGACTACGAGCGACCCGTCAGAGACACTCACCAAAATCAACTTGTCCTGAAGCAGACTTACTAACTGTTGCGGTTTCATTAAAACACAATCCTTTCTACATTATCTGATTGTTCTAACTTAGCTTTTAGTGCTTTAGCGGCCAGCAGTTCATCGAGCTGCACGGCTTGCTCAGCCACCGAGGTGTACTTAAATAACTGTTTGATAGTCAGTGTGCAGTCAAACCGGCTTTCAATGTCTTTCATCAACTTAATCACCAGTAGAGACTGACCGCCCAGAGAGAAGAAGCTCGCCTGGGTACTGATTTGCCCTTCATCCAGACCCAGCACCTGAGACCAGATAGCCACCAAAGCCAACTCCGTATCGGTTTGTGGCGCAATGTACTCGCCGCCCAATCCGGCATGCTCCGGGGCAGGTAACGCTTTGCGATCAATTTTGCCGTTCGGGGTTTGTGGCCATTCATCCAGCAATACAAAGCTGGTTGGGATCATATACTCAACCAGGGCGTCACCAAGTTGTGACTTGATAGCGTCGATCAGTACCTGCTGAGACGCTTCATCGCCCAGTGTATGCGGCTTCACATAGGCCACCAGGTGCTGATTGCCTTGCGTGTCATCGAGCGCCATCACCAAGGCTGAGTCCACTTCACTGTGCTCACCGATGTGATACTCAATTTCGCCCAGTTCGATACGCAACCCGCGGATCTTCACCTGATGGTCTATACGGCCCATATACTCGATGACGCCGTCATTGCGATAACGCACCAGATCACCTGTTTTGTAGAGTCGCTGGCTGCTACCCGCTTCGCTGTCATCATAGAATGGGTTAGCAATAAAGCGCTCTTCGGTCAGATCTGCGCGATTGTGATAGCCACGCGCCAGACCATCCCCGCCAATATGTAATTCGCCGCATGCGCCCTGTGGTAACAGGTTGAGTGCGTCATCCAGCACATAGAGCCGGATATTCTGAATTGGCTTGCCAATGGGCACACTGCTGCCATAAGGCTGTGAACAATCCCAGTAGCTGACGTCGATGGCCGCTTCAGTTGGACCATAAAGATTGTGCAGCTGCGCAGAAGGTAACACGGTCCGGAACTGCTCGACATGGCTTATCTGCAATGCTTCACCACTGCAGAATACCTGTTTAATTGAAGTACAACGACTCAGGTCACCATGCTCCAGCATCACGCCCAGCATAGAGGGTACAAAGTGCAGCTTAGTGATCCCTGTTTCGACGATTAGGTCACTCAGGTAATCCGGGTCTTTGTGGCCACCTGGCTTGGCAATCACCAATTCAGCCCCTTTGAGCATGGGCCAGACAAATTCCCATACCGACACATCAAAGCTGTAAGGCGTTTTTTGTAATATCTTGTCGTGGGGTCCACAGCCGTACTCTTTGTCCATCCAGTCGATGCGGTTATGCAGCGCCTGATGTTCAAGCAATACGCCTTTTGGCATGCCAGTGGAGCCTGAGGTATAAATGGTATATGCCAGATTACTTGCACTGAGACCCATATCGCTCACCGCGATGTTTGTATCACTGTGGGCACCGTAGTCAAAGCCATCAAGCTCAACAACCTGCGCTTCGCCCAAAGCGACACGTGCAGCGACCTCTTGGGTACTCAGCACGACGCTGGCTTGGGCATCTTCCACCAGATATGCCAGTCTGGCACTGGGCAGCTCCGGATCCAGTGGCACATACGCACCGCCGGCTTTGAGAATACCCCAGATCCCGATGACCATTTCAAATGAGCGTTCCACACACAGCCCGACCAGTGAATCCGCACCCACGCCGTGTTCGCTGCGCAGATAGTGGGCCAGCTGATTGGCTTTGCTGTTGAGCGTTTCATAGCTCATTGTCTGTGTGCCAAAACGCAGCGCCGTCGCCTGAGGTGCGCGAGCAACTTGCTGCTCAAACAGCTCATGAACACACACCTCACGGGTATAATCCCGGGCCGTGTCATTCCACTGCTGTAATTGCTCATAACGCTCCTGCTCTGACAGCAGTGGCAGCGTATCCAGCGGATTGGCCAGCTGCGCCTGAGTAAGGCGCGCCAGATACCTGAGTACGCCCTGGAGGTGTTTATCCAGCGCTACAATGTGCTGCTCGCTAAATAGAGCAGTATCGTACAACCAATTAACGGTCAGCCCGGCATCGTCCAGGTCTATGTTAATTTCGATATCAAACTTGGTGGTACAGGCCTGTGGCAGCCTGGGGGTGAACTCCAGCCCTGCCAGCTCATGCCCAGGCCTGTCTGCCAGCGCAAATTCCGAATTGGTAGTCAGCATGATCTGAAACACCGGGCTATAGGCTGTAGAGCGTGGAATTTGTAAGGCATCTACCAACTGTTCAAACGGCACATCCTGATGTGACTGGGCACCAATATGAGCCTCTTTGACGTGCTCAAGGTAATCGCCCAAATTATGATGACGAGTATTGACTCTCAGCACCAGCGTATTGGCAAAATAACCGATGAGGCCAGCCACTTCTGGTTGCGCACGATTCGCCACTGGTGTACCAATCACAATATCGTGCTGATTGCTGTGGCGCGACAACACATAAGCCAGCGCGCTGTGCACCAGCATAAATGGCGTGATCCGGGCCGCTTCTGCAAAGCTCCTAATTCCCTGACTCAGCGTACCTGGTAACAAGCTGGTGAAACCTTTGGCACTGAATGCTTTTTCTTCCGGACGCGGCTTATCCAGTTGCAGACCATGCACGGCCGGTGCATCGCTCAGAGTTTCGCGCCAGTAATTGAGTTGCGTTTCCAGTGCTTTGGCACCGCCTTGCGCGTTACTCAGCCAGTCGCGCTGCCAGATTGCATAGTCGGCATATTGGATAGCCAACGGTGGTAATGCAGCCTCAGTGCCAGAGACGGCCGCTTCGTAGAGTGCCATAAACTCGTTAGACAGCAACTCCACCGACCAACCATCCGAAGCAATGTGGTGCATATTAAATGCCAGTACGCCACGCTGAGGTTGGTTATGTTCGGCATAATTAAGCAAGACATACTGAGCGCGGAGCATCAAATCGCTGTCCAGTTTAAACGGCGTCAGCGCATCTTCGCTCAGCAGCTGGTTAAGCCGATCTGTTTTGGCGCGTTCGCTCAGCTCACTTAAATCCTGCAAAGTCAGGGTCAGCTCGCCATGGCTGCGGATCAGCTGAACCGGCTCGGCGTCCTGCTCCAGATAGACCGTGCGCAACGCTTCATGGCGCGCCACCAGGCTATTCAACGCAGCCTGGGCGGCATCCAAATCTAATACGCCATCCACATCAAAGGCCACCGGCATGTTGTACTCAGCACTTCTGCCATTGAGCTTGTCGATAAACCACAAACGTTGCTGAGCAAACGACAGTGGCAGGTGTGCATTGTCTTCACGCGGCTGCGCCACAATGGGTGGCTGCACCACAACATCAGTTTGCTGTGCAACACGTTCAGCCTGCTGTGCGATTGTCGTTGCAGCAAAGATATCCTTAACACTCAGCTCGCATTCCAGCTGAGTTCGGATCCCGGCCAGCAGTTTCATCAGCAACAGAGAATGTCCGCCCAACTCGAAGAAGTTGGCCTCTACACTGACCTGACCATGCTCCAGTTTAAGCAAGTCCGCCCAGATCCCAACCAGGGTGTATTCAGTGTCATTGCGCGGCGCAACGTACGTCTGCTCACCCAGTCCAGCGTCCGGCGCAGGCAGCGCACGTCTGTCGACTTTACCATTGGCAGTCAGTGGCCACTGAGTCACGGTAACAATGGCGCCCGGCAACATATAAGCAGGTAATTGCTCACCAAGCGCTGCTTTTAATTGGCTTAGCCAGGTCTCATCTGTACTGGCTTCTGCACCTTTCACATACGCGACCAGTTGCAGCGTGTCATCTGCCAGTGGCATAGCCCGTACCAAAGCAGAGTCAACCATTGCCAGCTCAGCAATGCGATTTTCCACTTCGCCCAGCTCAATACGGTGACCGCGAATTTTAACCTGATCGTCCTGACGACCCAGATAATGTAGCTCGCCGTTTTCGTCATAACGGGCCAAATCGCCCGCACGATACAAACGCTCCCCAAGCCAGGGGTAACGATGGGTGTCGAATGGATTGTCAATAAATCGCTCAGCACTGAGTGCTTCGCGGTTAAGATAGCCGAGGGCGAGACCTGCACCACCGACATAGATTTCGCCCGCACACCCATCAGGTACCAGCTTTAGTGCATCATCGAGCAGTACGATGTGCTGGTCGCGCAGCGGTCTGCCAATGTTGATCGGCGCATTGGGTTCTATACGTTTATAGGTCACATGCACCGTGGTTTCTGTGATCCCATACATGTTAATGAGCTCAGTCGGCTGCTGTGCAAAGTGCGTCCACCACTGGCTAACATGACTTGGCGTGAGTCCTTCACCACCAAATACGATGCTGCGCAACGAAGGTAAGGCCTGTTGTGCCGTCACCAGATATTCGGTGAGTTGTTTAAAGGCACTCGGCGTCTGGTTGAGAATAGTCAGGGCGTTGCGCTGACACAAAGCCACAAACAATTGACTGTCCTTAACTTCATCCAGGCTTGGCATCAGCAGTTTGCCACCAAACAGCAGGGCGCCCCAGATCTCCCAGACACTGAAATCGAAGGCAAAGGAGTGGAACACACACCAGCAGTCGTCTTCACTAAAGTTAAAATCGGGCTGAGTCACATCAAACAGGCGACCGACATTGCGGTGCGTTTGTAACACCCCCTTTGGTCTACCCGTAGAGCCCGAGGTGTAAATCACATAGGCCAGATTGTCCGATGTATGCGTCGTTAACTGCACGTTATCCGTGCTGTAACCCGCTAATACCAGCTTATTCAGGTCGATAATGGGCGTGTCTTGAAGTGCCAGCGCATCAGCCACCTGATCTTCGCTCAGCACCAGCGCAACGCCCGCATCCTGACAGATAAAGTCGAGGCGTTCTTGTGGATAGTTAGGATCAAGCGGAACGTACGCACCACCGGCTTTGAGAATAGCCAATATGCCCACAATCATGTTGACCCCACGCCCCACGCAAAGACCTACCAGTGTATCCGGGCGGATATCGTGTGCTTCGATAAGATAGTGTGCCAGCGCATTGGCCCGCGCGTTCAGTTCGCGATAAGTCAGCGACTCTTGCTGATACACCAGCGCGGTGCGCTCGCCAAATTTGGCTGCCTGACTTTCAAACCGAGCCTGAATGCTGCTTGTTGGGTCTGTGTCGACGGCGTGTGATACATTCGCGCGCATCAGCGCATCTTGTTGTGCTTCGTTCAGGACACTGAGTTTTGCCACCGGAGTGTCAGACTCATCAAGCAACGCACGCAGCAACTGTTCAATGGCGCACGTTACATACTCGCCTATTGCGTTTATGTCGACTGAGCGGTCAACTTGCAGGTTGAAGGAAAACGCCTTGCCCCAGTCATCCACACATAAATTAAATGGATAGTTAGTACGCTCTTTAGCAGCGGTGGCCTGTGCGCCCCCTTGCGCTGGCGCTTCTGCCAGGCGGGAATGACGATAATTGAAAATGGCGCTAAATAAAGGCGTTTGTGCACTGACACCACTGCATGCCTGCGCTTCGGTTAGCGACGCCTGCTCATACGGCATCAACCCGAGCAGGGCCTGATCGACCTGCTGTAATAAAGTATCCGCCGCTTCATCTGCCAGATTTACACGCAGAGGCAGGGTATTAATCATCATCCCCATCATCTGCTCTATGCCCTGCTGGCCACTCATTCTGCCCGACAACACAGTACCAAATACCACATCCCGGCTCTGACTACAGGCCGACACCACCATGGCCCAGGCCAGATGGAAAAATGCCGCCGGACTCATACCACGTTGCTGCATCTGGGTGCGGATCTGCGAAGATAGTTGCTGGCTCAGTTCACGGTGTAACTCATTGCAGTGCAAATCATCAGCGCGGGTGCTGTCCAGCCCAAACGGATGGCACGGTGTCTCAATATCCCCCAGCTGTTCGGTAAAGTATTTACGACTATCCAGTTGCTCCGCATTATGTAGCGTCTGGGCAATAAACTGTCGATAAGGCAAGGCATCAGGCAGCTGTGCGAAAGTTTGCTCATCCATGGTGAGCTCACCCATAATCATTTCAACGGAGATGTGATCGAGCAAAATATGATGCTCTTTGAGCACCCCACAGTAGGTATCCGTGGCCGGATCATGAGCCAATTCCAGCTGCACCAAAGGTGCCAGCTCCAGATCCATTCGATGTACGCCCTCGGCAACATAGGCATCGAGTTTTGCCCGGGCATCCGTCTGACCAGAGAACGACAACCAGATTGGTAACAGCTCACAATGACGCAGTACCACCTGTAAAGGGGCTTGACACTCGCGCCAGGCCACCATAGTGCGCAGCACGTCGTAACGTGCAATGATTTGATTAAAGCGCGCAACGAAACTGTCGATCTGAGCTTCGCTGTCAAACTCCAGCGTGATGGTGGTGACATAGGGGTCGGATTTTTCCGTCGCACTGTGAACCAGGAATATGCTTTCCTGTAAAGGTGCCAGCGGATAGATATCCGCAATATTAGCGGCCCCACCCGGAACACGCTCACTTAGTGTATCCAGCTCGCTCTGAGTCAAAGCGGTTAGCGTCACCATATCTGGCGTGATCTGGGTACATTGTGCAGGGATGCCATTTTGCGGTAACTCAGGCTCGCTATGATGGGTGGCGTCTGTGATGGTTTTAGCCATCTCACCCAGCCCTCGAGCGTTAAACAGTGCCTGTACCGACGTACTCAGTCCTTGCTTTTTCAACCGGCTAACCAGCTCCATCACCATCAGAGAGTGACCGCCCAATTCGAAGAAGTTGGCCGCCATGCTGACTTCAGTCGGTTCAAGATTTAACAGCTCAGCACATAGCGCTGCCAGGGCGTGTTCCTGCTCAGTAACCGGGGCGAGGTATTCAACTTCATAGCCCAAACTTTGCGGTACCGGCAGTGCTTTACGGTCAATTTTGCCGTTTGGCGTTTGTGGCCATTCGTTAAGTACCACGAAACTCGATGGCACCATGTAATCGGCCAGCGACTCACTCAGCTGATTTTGCACCGAGGCGATCAGGGTTTGCTGTGCTTCATCCGTCAACTCACAGCTGGGCTTAACATAGGCCACCAGTCGCTGATTGCCTTTGTCATCACTTAGTGCCATCACCAGCGCTGAATCAACCTGTTCGTGTTCACCAATGTGATATTCGATTTCACCCAGCTCAATACGCTGCCCCCGGATCTTGACCTGATGGTCCAGGCGACCCATGTATTCGATGTTACCGTCTTCACGAAAACGCACCAAATCACCGGTTTTATACAGGCGTTTACTGGCGCTTTGCGGATAGAACGGGTTGTCAATAAAGCGCTCTTCGGTCAGCTCAGTGCGATTGTGGTAACCTCTTGCCAGGCCCTCACCGCCAATGTGTAACTCACCGCACGCGCCCTGTGGCAACAAATCAAGCGTATCGTCCAGTATGTATAACTGAATATTCTGGATAGGTTTGCCAATGGGGATGCTGCTGCCGTGGGGCATCGCGCAATCCCAGTAGCTAACGTCGATGGCCGCTTCTGTCGGGCCATAGAGATTATGCAACTGCGCGGTAGGTAATAGCGCCTTAAATTGCTCAACATGACTGATTTGTAAGGCTTCACCACTACAAAATACCTGCTCAATTGAACTGCATGTGGCCAGGTCGCCATGTTCCAGCATCACGCCCAGCATGGAAGGCACAAAGTGCAGTTTGGTCACACCGGTTGCGACAATCAGCTCATTAAGGTAAGCCGGATCTTTGTGTCCGCCCGGTTTGGCAATCACCAGCTCGGCCCCTTTAAGCATGGGCCAGACAAACTCCCATACCGAGACATCAAAGCTGTAGGGGGTTTTTTGTAAGATTTTATCCTGCGGCTTACATCCGTACTCATTGTCCATCCAGTCGATGCGGTTATGCAACGCCTGATGTTCGAGTAACACGCCTTTGGGTTTACCCGTCGAGCCCGAGGTGTAAATAGTGTACGCCAAATGCTGTGCCGTCAGGCCAATGTCGTTAACCGGAATATTCGAGCCCGAATAGGCGTCGAAGTCGAAGTTGTCCAGTGCAATGACCGCCGCATCGCCCAGCGATACTTGTTCAATGATCCCTTGTGTGCTCAGCACCACTCTGGCGCTGGCATCCTCCACCAAATAGTTCAACCGACCTGATGGCAATTCCGGATCCAGTGGCACATAAGCGCCGCCGGCCTTGAGAATGCCCCAGATACCAATCACCATTTCAAATGATCGCTCTGTGCATAAGCCAACTAATGCGTCCGGGCCAATCGCATGCTCAGTGCGCAGATAGTGGGCCAATTGGTTGGCCTTAGTGTTGAGCGTGTCATAATTCATGATACGCCCGTCAAAGCGCAACGCAATGGCATCTGGCGTGGCTTTGGCTTGCTGCTCAAACAGTTCGTGCACACAGCGCTCGCGTGAGTAATCCAACGCTGTGTCGTTCCAATCCAGCAGTTGTTGTTGACGCTCAGTGTCGGACAGCAGTTTCAACGTATTGGGTTTGGCTGACAATTCAGCTGGGGTCAATGCTGCCAGTTGCGAAAGTACGGTATTTAAGTGGTTAGCAATGGCGCTGACACGCTGCGCACTGAACAAAGCGGTATCGTAAGTGATCTCTATCGCCACGCCCTGCTCGTTCAATGCCACTTCAATTTCTAAATCAAACTTAGTGGTAACACTGCTGGCCGGACGCTGCGCGATTTGCAGACCATCCAGCGCCAGTTGTTGCTCCCTGACACCATAATCCGTGTTAGTGGTCAGCATGATCTGAAACAGCGGTGCATGAGCACTGCTGCGAGGTACATTGAGCTTTTCGACCAGCTGCTCAAAGGGCACATCCTGATTGGCCTGAGCGCCCAGGTGTACGGATTTTACATGGGCAAAGTAGTCTGTCAGGCTGGGCTGCTCTGTATTCAGCCGCAGCACCAGCGTATTGGCGAAATAGCCAATCAAGCCTTCTAATTCTGCGTGGCCCCGGTTGGCGATGGGCGTACCAATCACAATGTCATAGCTGTTGCTATGACGTGATAGCACATAAGCCAGTGCGCTGTGGATCAGCATAAAGGGAGTCAATTGCTGCTGGCGGGCTAAGTTTTGTAAAGCCTGCGCCTGACTCGCTGATAACTCGCTGCGTACCAGTGCACCATACAACTGCTTAGTCGCAGGACGCTCAAAGTCCGGAGTAATACCGTGGACAGCCGGCGCATCAGCCAGCGTTTTTTGCCAGTAGGTGAGCTGCTCGGCAAGCGCCTCTTTAGTCAGGTGCTCACGCTGCCAGTGTGCATAATCGTTATATTGCAATGGCAATGGCGCCAGGTTCGCAACCTGTCCGGTGACTCTTGCCTGATAGGCCTGAACAAACTCGCGGGTCATAATTTCCATAGACCAGCCATCTGACACTATGTGATGCATATTCAGTAGTAATACGCCCTGCTGTGTGCCATCACTGTGTTTATGCGTACACAAATAGGTCACTCTGAACAACACATCAGCCGTCAGATCAAACGGTGTCAGAGTATCGCGCTCAATGTGTGCAGCCACGTCTGCCGCCAGATCGTCACTGTCACACAGGTCGATGCGGCGAATATTAAGCGCCGCATCATCTCGGATAGTCTGTCTTGGTCCATCCTCAGAATCATAGTATCCGGAGCGCAAAATAGTATGGCGCACCAAAATATCGTTGAATGCATCTTCTACGGCCGCCAAATCCAAACGACCCTGCACATCCAGTGCAAGCGGGATATTGTACTCGGCCGAAGGCCCTCGTAGTTGCTCTAAAAACCACAATCGCGTCTGTGAGAAAGATAAAACGCTTTGTGTTAACCCCAGGGCAGGAATACTGCCTGTCGATTGGGTTAACGCATCTGCTTTTATCGCCTGCTGGCTCAACAGCTCAATAAGCTGAGTTTTGTTTTCCTTGAGTGCGCTTCTCAGCTCATCAGTCATACTGCCTTTTGCTGCTTTAAACTTGAGTTTGCCCTGCTCGACATACAGATGAACGCCCTGTGATATCGCTAACTCGAAAGCCTGATGTACATTCATTAAATCTCACCATCCTCAACTAAATCCTGATCGCAGATACTGTCTGCCGCCTGTGCATTGAGCTGTTGCATTCGCAGCAGATCGATGTGCTGGGCCAGCTGGGCCAGTGACTGCGCCGTAAAAATGTCCTGCATGTCTATCTGTTGTAGCTGTAATTCCGGGTCCGATGTGATCGCTCTGACCAGTTTACTGACCAGCAGAGAGTGACCACCCAGCGCAAAAAAGTTGGCTGAGGTGCTTATTTCGCTTTCCTGCAAATGCAGTAATTGCGCCCAGATGTTAACCAAGCGTTGTTCGCTGTGTGTTTCAGGCGCAATATATTCACCTTCAACGGCGGCTAAATCTGGCTCCGGCAGTGCACGCTTATCAATTTTACCGTTACTGGTCAGTGGCCATTGAGATACCGGAACAAACATTCCGGGTACCATATAATCCGGCAGTTTATCGGCCAGTTCCGTCTTGATCCGCTGGATAACCGCTTTATCATCATTAATATTTTCATGACCAGAGACACTATTTTTGGCATTTTTGTTGTTCAACTGAACATACGCCACTAAGTGTTTGGCACCCGTTGCACTGGTCGCAACAGTCACCACTGCCGCATCGACATCAAGACACTCACTCAGCAAGCCTTCAATTTCACTGATCTCAATCCTGAAGCCGCGGATCTTCACTTGTTGGTCGATCCGACCCAGATATTCCAGCTCGCCATCCGGCAGATAGCGAACCAGGTCACCTGTTTTATACAAGGTTTCGGTTACACATTTATTGTGCCCATCGAAATAAGGGTTAGAGACAAATCGCTCTGCGGTTTGCTCCGCTAACTGGTGATAACCACGTGCCAGCCCCACACCACTGATGTAGAGCTCACCTACTACGCCCGGTGATAACAGGGCAAGGTTACTATCCAGCACAAAGGCACTGGTGTTTTTCAACGGTTTACCTATGGTGACTTTCTGTCCGGGGCGTAACTCTGCCCAGGTAGCACAGATAGAGATCTCAGTCGGGCCGTAGGCGTTGACCATCCGATACGCGCCGCCCCACTGTTCAACCACTTCCTGATCGCAGGCCTCTCCTCCTACTGCCAGCGCTTTAAGCGCCAAATCGTTACGAAACTCCATCATGGCCAGAAAAGCCGGTGGCAATAACACATGGGTAATGGCTTCGCTGTGCAACAGCTGACCTATGCTCTCCGGAGACAGACGCTGAACACTGTCGGCTATCACCAACGTAGCGCCGCTCAGCAGTGCCATTACGTACTCCCAGGTGCCAGCATCAAAACTCATAGATGCAAAGTGCAGTACTTTGCTTTGTCCGTCCACTTTCAGGTAATGGCGGTGGTTAAACGCGATATTCACTATCCCTTTGTGTTCAAGCAGCACGCCCTTTGGCTTGCCGGTTGATCCCGAGGTGTAAATAGCATAGGCCAGGTTCGAAGATGTCAGGCCTGCTACCAGCTCACCTGGATTGTGGGTAGCATAATCGACAAATGTCTGCACCACTTGCTCATTACCCAGGCCATCAATGCAGATACTGTGGTAATCGGTTAAGTCCAGCTGCTCAATAATAAAATGTGTAGAGAGGATAATTTTAACGCCGGAGTTTTCCATCATGTAGGTTACGCGCTGACGCGGGTAAGCCGGATCCAACGGCACATAGGCTGCACCGGCTTTAAGAATGGCCAGTGTACCGATGATCATTTCCAGCGAGCGCTCAACACATAAGCCAATAAAGGTATCCGGCGTTACCTGATATTCACGGATCAGGAAATGTGCCAGCTGGTTGGCACGCTCATTCAGTTCGCGATAAGTCAGCTGTTTGTTACCGAATTTAATGGCAAGCTGATCTGGAGTTTGCAGCGCCTGTTCTTCAAACACCTGATGAATGCATTTATCGACCGGATAATCAGCCGTATTGTTATTCAGGCCGTTGATCAAATAGGATTCCAGCTTGTCACCCAGAATAGACAGTCGATTTAATGGTAAAGTACGACGCGCCTGCGGCGACATATCCGCCAGCGCGATCAAAGCGTTATTAAAGTGCTCACTGAGCTGCTCAACAAACTCAGCATCGAACAGAGCCACATCATAGTTCCAGATAGTCTCAATCTGGTTGTCACTGATATTCAGCGCAATTTCCAGATCAAATTTAATCGCCGGATGGCTGCCTTCCAGCGGCGACAGGCTCAGGTCAGGTAGTGCCATCAGGGCCGACTCATCGTTGCCGTCAGTAAACTTATCATTGGTGGTCAGCATGATCTGCACCAATGGTGTGTATGATGAAGTGCGTGGCAAGTTCAGTGCATCAATTAACTGCTCAAAAGGCACATCCTGATTCACCTGCGCGTTCATATGCACCTGACGAACATGATTAAGATAGCCCTCCCATGTGCCATGGCGGGTATTCAGGCGCAAAGCCAGCGTATTGACGAAACATCCAATGAGCGGGCTGAGCCCCTCATCGGCACGGTTTGCCACCGGCGTGCCAATGACAATATCTGACTGGTTACTATGACGGCTAAGTACCACACCCAGGACAGCGTGCATCAACATAAACGGGCTTAGCTGGGCCTGTCTGGCCACCTCGCCTAATTGCCGGGCCACGTACGCAGGCAACGTTGCCGTGACATGTGCCCCCTGGGTCTGTTTTACTTCCGGGCGATGATGTTGGGTTGGCAGGCTGTGTGTCAGCGGTGCATCCTCCAGTGTCTGCTGCCAGAATGTCAGCTGTTTCTCAAACTCGCCGCCCTGCATTCTGTCTTTCTGCCAGACAGCAAAGTCAGCGTACTGTAGCTCCAGCTCAGGCAACGGGTTGACCTGATCGGCAGCAAAAGCCCGGTACAAGGTCACAAACTCATTGACCAGCACGTCCATTGACCATCCATCAGAAGCAATGTGATGCAGCGTCAGCAATAGTACGCCGCGCTGATCATGACCGGTTCCTTGCAGCTTCAGGTACTGTCCTCGGATGGACAGCTGCTGAGTCAGATCAAATGGGCGTTGTGCTTCTTCAAGCAGGCACTGAGACAATTGCGCCTGCTGCTGTTCACCCTCACTGTCACTAAGGTCGACAAAACCCAGTGAAAAGTCGTACTCAGGCAAAACATGCTGGCGTACTTCATCGTTCTGTTCGCGATAGACAGTACGCAAAATCTGATGACGCGACACTATGGTGCTCAGCACCTTTTCAACCAAAGTCAGTTCCAGTGCGCCTTCTACATTCAGCGCAACCGGCATGTTGTACTGACTCTGCCCGGATTGCATTTGCTCCAGCAACCAGAAACGCTGCTGAGTATAAGAGAGCACACAGCCATCCGGATACTGTCCGGGTCGCGGCCCCTGCGCATTACCAGACGTCCCTTCTGCATGTGACAGAAATGCAATGATCTCTGCCTTATTTGCGATGATGTCCTGCTTCAGTGTGGCCGGAAACTCGCTCACCGTCAGGTCAAAATGTAGCGCGCCCTCTTTGGCATACAGATAAACCCCTTGATCTGCTGCCGATTTAACTAATTGTGCAATCATTATAGTGTTCCACTCATCATTACCGATTCATTGGCTTTTTTGTCTTCGAGATATTTTTGTGCCTGCTTGCTCTCAATTACCTTCGAAAGGACCGCTAATTCTGCAGCGTCGTAAATTTCCCGTAATGTCAGCTCGATTTCGAACTGGGTTTTAATTGCGCCCGCCAGTTTGATCAGATAAAGCGAATGACCGCCCAACTCGAAGAAGTTGGCACTGGTACTGATCTGCTCGCTGTTGAGGTCGAGTAGTTCCGCCCAAATTGCCACCAGGGCATGTTCTGTCTCACTTTGCGGTGCAATGTATTCCTGACCTGCCAACATACCTTGCGGTGCTGGCAGGGCTTTTTTATCTATTTTTCCGTTTGGCGTCAGCGGCCACTCGTCTATCAACACGAACTGGCCAGGGATCATGTGCGCCGGCAAATCGCCTTCCAGCGCGCTTTTCACGTCGCTTAACCAGGCTTGTTGCCGTGTCACATTATCGATTTCCTCTCTTGTCTCACATGTGAGACAAGGCTGTAGGTAGGCCACCAGATAGTGCCCCCCATCGCTGTGTTCGCGTGCCATCACTAGAGATGTCGCAACATCCGGGTGGGTATTGAGGCGATGCTCAATTTCACCCAGCTCAATCCTGAAGCCCCGGATCTTAACCTGGTCATCTATTCGTCCAATAAATTCAAAATGACCATCTTCGCGATAACGCACTAAATCGCCGGTGCGATACAAACGCTTGCTGTTATTGACCCCATCAGCTTCATAGTAAGGGTTATCAATAAAACGTTCGGCCGTCAGCTCAGGGCGATTTAAATAACCCCGTGCAACACCTGCACCACCCAGATAAAGCTCACCCACACTGCCGGTCGGTAACAACTCCTGAGCACTCCCCAGTACATATGCCTGGCTGTTGGCGATGACCCGGCCAATATCCGGCACCTGATTCAATGCGGTAGTAAAACGTGCCGCAGTTGAATAAGTGGTGTCTTCCGACGGACCATATAAGTTACATACCGCCACACCCGGACAGGCCTCTAAAATCTGATTCACCTGCTGTGCAGTCAGCGGCTCACCTGCGAGGTTAATGACTTTCACCCCGTCAGGTACCGCGCCCACTTCCAGCAATGCCTTCATCGCCGATGGCACGGTATTGATCATGCTGATATCTAACTGCTGCTCTGCGAGCGCCATGGCATTTTGTACAATCACACTCTGATGGCCAAAACACAGCGGCAAGAACAACTCGTAAATCGACAAGTCAAAGTTCAGTGACGTCGAGGCCAGCACTTTGCTCAGTTCAGCGTCGCTATAGGCTTGTTTCGCCCACTGCAACATTGCCACGGTATTGCCATGTTCAATCATCACGCCCTTCGGCTTGCCGGTCGACCCTGAGGTGTAAATCAGGTAAGCCAGACTCTGGGCCGACACGCCGGTTTCTGCCCGCGTTAAATTGTGCGCAGGATAAGCTGAAAATATGTCGTGATTATGTGACTCTGGTGTGTCCAGTAAAACGACGTTAGCATACCCCAGTGTTATCCCTTCTGCAACATTCTGTTGACTTAACACCACATCTAAACGTGCATCCTCAACCAGGTAAGCCAGGCGCGATTGCGGGTAGTTGGGATCCAGCGGGACATAGGCACCACCGGCTTTGAGGATACCCCAAATCCCGATCACCATGTCCAGCGAGCGCTCAACACATAAGCCCACTAACGAATCCGGTCCGATATTGTGCTCGGCGCGCAGATAATGGGCCAACTGGTTCGCTCTGGCGTTCAGCTCGCCATAACTCAGAGTCTGCTCACCAAAGCGCAGCGCAACCTGCTCCGGCGTGGCAGCTGCCTGCTGCTCAAATAATTCGTGAATACACAGCTCTCGCGGATAATCCAGCGCGGTGTCGTTCCAGTTATGCAGTTGTTGTGTGCGCTCCGTCTCATCCAGCACACACAAACTCTGTACCGCAGTGCTGCTCTGGCTGTCCAGTAAATCCAGCACCTGAGTCAGGGTCACTTGCAGGTACTGTGCAATGCGCGCCGCCGGGGCGCGTTTATCTACCTGAAGCTCAAACCCAAAGCCATCGCCGAAATCATCCACTGACAGGTTAAACGGATAGTTGGTTCGCTCCTCGGTAGCCAGCACTTTGAACCCGGCATCCTGCTCCAGCTGTGACTCCGCTACCGCCGAGTGACGATAGTTCAGCATCGCGCTGAACAGGGGCAGCTGACCACTCACGCCGCTGCAACGCTGCGCCTCGGCCAGCGACACCTGCTCGTACGGCATCAATGCACGCAGGTCATCATTAATGTGTGCCAGCAGGCTCATCGCATCCTGCTCACTCAGCGACACCCGCAATGGCAGGGTGTTGATCATCATCCCCATCAGCTGGCTGCTCAGGCCATCATCGCTCATACGACCGGATAAGACAGTACCGAACACCACCTCCGACTGACCGCTACACACCCCCAGCACTTTGGCCCAGACCAGATGGAACAGCGCCGCCGGACTGCTGTGGTACTGACGAGTCAGACGGCGAATGCGCTGCGCCTGTGCGTCATCCAGCGTGACATGCACCGTCTCAATACCCGAGCCGTCGTTTAATACGTCTGTCAGACCATAAGGCAGGGTGGGTTCGCTGACATCCCCAAGCATCTGAGTGAAAAAGGCCTCAGTATCCAGACTCGCGGTGCGTGCCAGTGTGCGACCGACAAACTCCCGATAGGGCACCGGCTCTGCCAGGCTCGCTTCATTGCCCCGCAGCAGTGCCGTCAGCTCGTGCACCAGAATTTCCAGCGACACGTGATCTGAGATCAGGTGGTGCTCACATAACAGCGCATAATGCTTGCCCTGCGCGGCGTCTTCACACACGCTCAGTTGCAGCAGCGGCGCATTTTCCAGCTCAATCCACAGCGGCTGCTCAGCCACATGCGCACTGAACGCGGCCCGGACATCGCCTTCCCCGCTAAAGTCCAGCTCAGTTACGGGCAGCTCTACCTCACGCTGTACCACCTGAAGTGCCGTGGTGCGGTTGCGCCATAAGATGGCGGTGCGCAGCACATCGTGGCGGGCAATCAGCGTATTCAATGCCCACTTAAAGCGCTCAAGGGACTCGCGGCTGTCGAACTCAAACGTGGTGCTGGTAACATACGGGTCCTGCCCTTCACTCATGGTGTGCACAAACAACACACCTTCTTGCAGCGGTGCCAGCGGGTAGATGTCCTGAATGTTGGCCATGCCACCGGGGATAGTCTGTGCAATATCAGTAAGCTGTTGCTCATCCAGCTCAGTGAGTGTCACCATCTGCGGGGTGATTTTGCTACAGTCCGCCGGAATTAAATTGGCGGGCACACGACTTGATTCCTCACTCCCAAGTGCCCGAACCTGGCGTGCCATGTCCTGTAGCGTGTGTGCCCTGAACAAGGCCTGCACGTCAGCCTGATACTGACGTGCGCGCAGCTGACTGACCAGCTGCATAATCAACAATGAGTGGCCCCCCAGCGCAAAGAAATTAGCATGGACACCCACCGTATCGACGTCCAGCGACAACAACGACGCGACGATGTCGACCACCATTTTTTCAGCGTCGGTTTGTGGTGCCTGATAAGGCTGCTCCACCGTTTTAGCCGGCAGAGCCAGCAGTGCTCGCTTGTCCAGCTTGCCATTGGCTGTCAGTGGCCACTGGTCCACAAAGCTGTAAGCCGACGGCACCATGTAATCCGGCAAGTTGCCGCTCAGGTGCTGTTGCAGTGCGTCAATCAGGCTGCTGTCCTGCTCACTTTGAATGAAAGCACGCAGCACCTTACCACCCCTGTTCGTACCATCAAGAGTAGCGGCCTCGGCCAGTACCACCGCTGATTCAACCCGTTCATGACTCATCAGCTGGGTTTCTATCTCACCCAGTTCGACCCGGAAACCACGGATCTTGACCTGATCATCGCTGCGTCCGACAAACTCGATTTCACCGTCTGCGCCGTTCCGCACTAAATCACCTGTTTTATACAACCGAGCGCTCAGCGCCGGGTTGGCCGGATCAAAATACGGGTTATCAATAAAGCGCTCGGCGGTGAGTTCGCTTTGATGCAGATAACCACTGGCCAGACACTGACCACTGACATACAGCTCGCCCACCACGCCCGGCGGACATAACGTCAGCTGCTCGCTGAGCACCAGAGTCGCAGTATTGACGTTGGCGCGGCCAATAGGCACCGCACGCGGGTCATCGTAACCGCCGCTGATGGCATAGCCAGATGCGGTGACTGTGGTCTCAGTCGGACCATAGGTATTGAGCAGCACAAAGCCCGGTTTAAGGGAAGCCACCGAGTGTTTGTCCAGTGCTTCACCGCCGACAATCACCAGTCGCAATGCCAGAGATTCAAGCTCTGCTTCGCTCAGCGCCAGCATATGCCAGAACGCCGTTGGCAGGCTGGCCACACTGATGGCATGGCTGTCGCAGAAGGCGATAAAGGCCTCGCGGCTCAGCGACACCTCTTCATCGCGCAGCACCAGGGTAGCGCCCTGCGTCAAAGTCGCCAGCCATTCCTCGACGAAAATATCGAAGTTCATAGTTGAGAACTGCAACACGTTGTCGGCTTCGGTGATTTCGTAACGCTGCTCACAGTTAGCGGCAAAGTTGATCAGGTTATGATGGCTTATCATCACGCCCTTAGGGTTACCGGTTGAGCCCGAGGTGTACATCACATAGGCCAGATTATCCGGGGTCAGCGCCACATCCGGGTTACTGACTGGATAGTTTGCAAACTGGCTGGCGTTATCCAGCGGCACAGCCGTGACGTTAAAGTCATTCAGGATCCCGGCGACTTTTTGCTGAGTCAGCACCACAGACAAGCCGGTGTCTTCGACCATATACGCTAAACGCTCCTGCGGATAATCCGGGTCCAGCGGCACATAGGCCCCGCCTGCTTTAAGGATAGCAAGCACCGCCACCATCATTTCCAGCGAGCGGCCCACACACAGACCCACCAGGGTATTCGGGCCCACCTGATGCTCGGCGCGTAAGTAATGTGCCAGCTGATTAGCGCGTTCGTTGAGCAGGTGATAGGTCAGGAATTCATCGTCATAACTGACGGCAACACGACCCATGGTTTTAGCAGCCTGTTGCTCAAACAGCTGATGTACCGAAGCTTGTGGTAAGGCCACAATCGACCCCTGTTGTACACTCAGTAACGCCTGGCGCTGCTCGGCAGAGTAGGTAGTCCACTGCGCCGGTGATTCCTCGGAATCGCGCATTGCGTGGTGCAATAAGTTATCGATGGCAGTATTCATCAAGTCAGCCACCAGCGCCAGGGGGACGCGCGCATCAGCCTGGAAGTCGAGGGTGAACTCGTCACCAAAGTCATTGACCGACAGATCCAGCGGATAGTTGCTGCGTTCACGTACCGCAGCAATGTCATAAAGGCTGCTTTGCTGCTCATCAAGGTTTTCAGAGTGGCGGAAATTCAGCGTGGTGCTGAACAAAGGCGAGCTGGCATCAACCTGCGAATGACGCTGCGCTTCGGCCAGAGCCACCTGCTCGTAAGGGATCAAACCCTGCAGCTGATCATGTACCTGGGTCAGCAAGGCCCTGGCATCTAGATTGGCCAGCTGGACACGCACCGGCAAGGTGTTGATGAGCATACCCAGCATGCGTTCTACACCTGCTTCACCGCTCATACGCCCGGACAATACAGTGCCAAATACCACATCCTGCATATTACAACAGTGACTCAATACCTGCGCCCAGGCAGCATGGAACAACACCGCCGGACCCATTTGTAACTGCCGCGACAGCTGACGAATACGTTCACCCTGCTCTGGTGCCAGCGCATAGCTGAGCTCCTGCGAGTTCGACCCATCACCCAGCGTATCTGCCAGGCCAAAAGGTAGAGTTGGCGTATCAACATCTCCCAGACGCGCCGAGAAAAATGCTGCGCTGTCAAGGGTGTTGGCAATGTGTTGTGATTTGGCAACGAACTCACGATACGGTACCTGAGGCGGCAAACTAGCCTGCTCGCCCGCCACACACATAGCCAGCTCTTCGAGGATCAATTCAACCGACACATGGTCAGTGATCAGGTGATGATGCTTAAACAAAGCATGCACTTTGCCACTCGTCTCATCCCGAACAACCTGCATGCGCACCAGCGGTGCCTGCTCTACATCGATTTTGTGATTACCATGCTCAACAAACTCATTAAATGCAGCCAGCACATCTTGTTCAGCACCAAAGTCCAGCCACTCAACCAGGCTACCCACCTCGCGCTGAACCACCTGCACCGCCTGTTCACGGCCGCGCCAGAGGATCACGCTGCGCAAAATATCATGACGGGCAACGACCTGCTCCAGGGCCGCAACGAAAGTCCCAAACTTAACCTCATCTGCAAAGGTCAGTGCCGCAGAAATCACGTACGGGTCAAACTCCTGCTGCAAGGAGTGCGCAAATAAAATGCCTTCCTGTAACGGTGCCAGCGGATACATATCCTGAATGTTTGCCATGCCACCCGGCACCTGCTCAGACAAGGTATCGATATCGCTTTGGCTCAGGCTGATCAGAGGTAACATCTCTGGAGTAATGGATGTCGTTTCAGCCGGTATACCATTTGCGGGCACTTGCCAGCTGTGCTGTGCGTCAAGCTTGCTCACCGTTGAGGCCATCTCGGCCAGCGTCTGGGCTTTAAAGATAGCCGCCGCTTCTGCCGTATAGCCGGCTTGTTTAAGGCGGGCATGGATCTTCATCACCAACAAGGAGTGGCCGCCCAGCTCAAAGAAATTCGCGGTACGGCTCACTTTGCTCATTTCGACACCGAGTAGCTGTGACCAAATCTCACTCAGCAGGCATTCAATATCGCCCTTTGGCGCCTCGTACTGACCCTGTCCAGCGGCCAAATCAGGCTCAGGCAGCGCACGCTTATCAATTTTACCATTCGCATTCAAAGGCCACTGCGTCATTGCCACAAATGCGCCGGGGACCATGTACGGCGGTAAACTGTCACCCAGCGCTTCACTTAACCAGTAGCTCAGCGTCTGACCTTCAGGCACCTGAACCGCAGACTCAACATACGCCACTATCATGGCATTATTACTGAGGTCTTTGCGGGCAACGACCAGCGCCTGCTCAACCTGTTCCAGCGCATTAAGTTTGTGCTCGATTTCACCAAGCTCTACCCGGAAACCACGGATCTTTATCTGGTCATCCACTCGTCCGACATACACAATCCGGCCTTGTTCGTCATATCGCACCAAATCGCCAGTTCGATACAACATCGAAGACTGGTCTGGTTCAGTGGAAAATGGGTTAGGAATGAATTTCTCAGTCGTCAAATCTGGACGATTCAGATAACCCAATGCCAACCCGGCACCACCGACATACAATTCACCTACGGCACCAACGGGCAAAAGCTGCTGTTGCTGCGAGAGAATAAAGCACTGATCGCCACAGATGCCGGTTCCTATCGGTAATACTCCACTCGCCAGATCTTCTCTGGTAAACGAGTGGCAGGCTGTGAACGTGGTGTTTTCAGTCGGTCCATAGCCATTAACAAAAGTACAATGAGGGTTGGTCGCCATGGCGCGTTTAAGACCATTCAGTCGGGCCGCCTCACCACCAGAGATCACGCATCTTAACGATGGTTGCTCAACCTGCGAGCGACTCCATTCATCAAACAGCCCGGTAGTCAGGAACATATCCGTGATCTGTTGCTCGCCGATCACTTCGTCCAAACGAGACACAGTTAAAAACTCGTCGGGGAACAGTACACAACGACCGCCATTGAGCAGTGGTCCCCATATTTCTATGGTCGCTGCATCAAATGCGATGTTGGCACACTGTAAGAAAGCAGTCTCATCACCAAGCTGGATAAAGTCAGGATTATCCACCAAGCGCACCACCGCACGGTGTGGCGTCATAACCCCTTTAGGGTTACCCGTTGAGCCTGAGGTATAAATAATATAAGCAAGCGACTCAGGTGACTGAGTACCCGCAGCCACAGGATTGTCCGTCCCATAGTTCGCAAACCGGGCACTGTCATTATCTACGGCCAACAAATGGGCATTGCTGAAAGCAAGTCGCTCACAGAGTGCCGATTCAGTCATTACTATCTGAGCGCCACTGTCTGCCAGCATATATTCGAGACGGTTTTGCGGGTAATTTGGCTCCAGAGGCAGGTAAGCACCACCTGCTTTGAGAATAGCCAAAGTCGCAACAACCATGTGAACTGAGCGACCAATACACAAGCCCACTAAAGTGCCATCAGTCACACTATATTGCTCTCGTAAGTAATGTGCCAGCTGGTTTGCCTGTGCATTCAGCTCGCCATAGCTAAGTGCCTGCTCGTTGAGTTGCAACGCAATGGCGTCCGGCGTTGCTGCGGCTTGTGCTTCAAACAACTGTTGGATCTGCATGTTGCTGCGATACCAGGGCGCATTCGCCTGCCATTGCTCCAGCTGATGTTGTTGCGCTTGCTCAGGCAGCACACTGTAAGAGACTGGCTGATCCGGTGTTTCTGCTAATGCAGTCACCAGCTGCGTCAGCGCGTTAGTCAGATAAGCTGCAACCTGCTGTACATCGACCTGCTGATCGATTTGATATTCAAGCGAGAAACCTTGTCCCAGGTCGTTTACTGACAAGCCGAACGGATAGTTAGTGCGCTCTTTGGCACTTAGCAAAGTCCACGCAGCATTGTCCTGCAGTACCGCAGTAACATCATCCTGCGTGGCAGAGTGACGGTAGTTCAGCATGGCGCTGAACAGCGTTGCGCCGCTGGCAAGACCACTGTATTTTTGTGCTTCGGCCAGCGATACCTGCTCATAGGGCAACAATGCTTTGAGGCTTTTATCAACCCGCTTAAGTTGCGTCAGCACCGGAGCATCATCCAGAGAAACACGCAATGGCAGGGTGTTGATCATCATCCCCATCATGCTCTCAATGCCCGCCATGCCATTCATTCGACCTGACATAACACTGCCAAACACCACATCTTGCGCGCCACAACAGGCCGCTATCACCTGTGCCCAGGCCAGATGGAACAGCGCTGCCGGGCTCAGCCTTTCACGCCGCGCCAGGGCACGAATGGCCTCACTCAGTTCAGCCGGTAATGTGTCATGATGATCAACGATAGTCTCACCACTACCCGTCACTTCACTCAAATCAAAGGGTAACGTGGGGGTTTCAATATCACCCAGTTGCGCCGAGAAAAATCCGGCAACGTCCAGATTGCGGTTGTGCTCCAGGGTGTGGGCAATAAAGGCGCGATAAGGCAAAGGCGCAGGCAGTGCACTATCAGGCTCATCACATAATTGCCGTAACTGGGAGACTAAAATATCCAGCGATACGTGGTCGGTCGTCAAATGGTGGAAGATCAGCAATGCATAGTGCTTGCCCTGCTCGTCGGCCTCCGTGATTGCCAGCTTGATCAAAGGCGCCGCTTCCAGATCCAAGGTGTGCGGATGCTCCGTCACGTAGGCTTCAAAAGCCGCTTTAACTGGTTGCTCAGTATCAAACACC
Organism: Pseudoalteromonas rubra; assembly: GCF_001482385.1. Lineage (NCBI taxonomy): Bacteria > Pseudomonadati > Pseudomonadota > Gammaproteobacteria > Alteromonadales > Pseudoalteromonadaceae > Pseudoalteromonas > Pseudoalteromonas rubra. The sequence continues at coordinate 1,039,502 of NZ_CP013612.1, read as the reverse complement.
AAATGTGACACACTTAACTGTGCCTCACGCAGCACCACCTGCAGCGCCGTTTCGCGCTCGCGCCACATCACCGCCGTGCGCAGCACATCGTGAGTCGCAACCATATGTTGCAATGCCTGCTGGAAATTCGCTAACTGCGCGGCCCCCTGAAACTCAAACGCCGCAGTCGTAACATAAGGGTCTGCATTGGTATTCAGGGTATGCACAAATAACACCCCTTCCTGCAGGGGCGCTAAAGGATAAATGTCAGCAATATTGTTATGCTCGCCCGGGAGCTTTGCCGCAATTTCGTCAATTTCCTGCTGACTCAACTCGACCAGATTGAGCATCTCAGGTGTCACCCGTGCACAGCCTGCCGGGATACCATTGACAGGCACACTAAAGGTTTGTGACTGTTTGCCTTGCTTATCGAGCAGCTCCGCCATCTCCCGAAGCGACACAGTGGCAAACAAATCGTGTACCCGTGCCTGCCAGCCCAGGCCCTGAAGCTGACTGGCCAGCTGCATCAGCAACAGTGAATGACCCCCAAGCTGGAAGAAGTTGGCAGTCGCGCTCACCTCTTCCACTTTGAGTAACTCAGACCACAAAGCAGCCAGCGCAACTTCCGTGTCGGTTTGCGGTGCGAGATATTCTCCCTGCAAAGCAATGGTTGTGCTGGCCAGCAGGGCTTTCTTATCAATTTTTCCGTTCGGAGTCAGTGGCCACTGGGTCAGTAACGTGAAATGCCCTGGCACCATGTGTGCAGGCAACTCCTGCTCAAGCGCTCGTTGCAGGGCAAAAACAAACTCAGCCTCATCCGAATCTGTCACTGGCTGCTCCGGGATCACACAGGCCAGCAGCTGATTGGTGCCGCCCTGACGCTTCGCCAGAACCACACAAGAATGTACCTCCGGCAATTTATTCAGGCCATGCTCAATCTCACCCAGCTCGACACGGAAACCTCGCACCTTTACCTGATCATCGGCGCGACCAACAAACTCCAGCTCTCCATTTGGTAAGTAACGCACCAGATCGCCACTGCGATACAAACGCGCTCCCGTCTGTGGGTTTTGTTGGTAATAAGGGTTGGCGACAAACTTATCCCGGCTCAACTCAGGACGGTTCAGATAGCCCTGTGCCAGCCCGGCACCACCGATGTACAACTCACCAATAGAGCCAATCGGCAACATTTTTTGATATTCATCCAGGACAAACAAAGACACATTGTCGAGCGCCTTACCGATGCGGATCGCATTGCCCGGCAACAGCTGGCACACCGTGGCACAGACCGATGCCTCTGACGGACCATACGCATTATAGAAACCATAACGTGCAGACCATAAATCCATCAGCTCCTGCTCACACGCTTCACCCGCCACAATCAGACATTGCAGCACATAGTCGTCACGACATTCCATGGTCGCCAGAAATGCCGGTGGTAAAGTCACATGGGTGATCTGCTGCTGGACAAATAAATCGGTCACCTTTGCCGGCTCCAGACGCGCTTCATCGCTGCTGATCACCAAAGTCGCACCGTTTAGCAGTGCCATCACCCAGTCCCAGGTACCCGCATCAAAACTGATTGAGGCGTAATGTAAGACCCGGCTTTGTGCTGTGATAGCGAATCTGTCTTGCTGATTTTGCGCCAGATTGACGATACCCTGATGAGTACACATCACGCCTTTCGGTTTGCCCGTCGAACCCGAGGTATAAATCAGGTAGGCCAGTTCGTCACTGTGTTGCTGTATCTCTGTACTGAGGTTGCTCTCGCTAAACTGTGCCCATTCGCAGGCCTTTGGTTCAACAGCCAGATTATCCAGCAAGATCACTTTATCAGCAGCAAATGCCACCGATTCGCTACAACGGGTATTGGTAAGGATCACGCTCACTGCAGAGTCTTCCATCATATAGGCGAGACGGTCTGTGGGATAATTGGGGTCCAGTGGCACATACACCCCGCCCGCTTTCAACGTGGCAAGGATGGCTATCATCATTTCAAGTGAGCGATTAATGCAGACACCCACATAGCTGCCCGGCATCACTCCTTGTTGCACCAGATAATGAGCCAGCTGATTAGCCCGTTCATTCAGCGTCTGATAGCTCAGTGAAGTTTCTCCAAACACCAGGGCCGGCTGCTCAGGAGCCGCCACAACTTGTTGCTCGAATACTTGCTGAATAGTTAGCTGGGTAGCATAGTCACTCTGATTGGCGTTCCAATCAAACAGCTGCTGCTCGATTTCCTGCTCACTCGCCAGCGTATAATCGCCGATAAGCATGGTTGGATTCGATACCACGTCTGCAATCATAGTCGTCAGGCGGCTGACATGGCTATCTATTTCATCGTCATTAAAGAAGTTGCGGTCAAAATTAAATTCGACATGAACGTTATTAATATTATCATGGCTGCGCACATAAATAGACAAAGGGTATGAGCCGAATCCGCTGTTCAGTATCACCTTACGGCTAGACACTTCACCAAACTGGGTATCCGAAGGGTGTTCTTCTACAGATAACTGAATATCGAACAGCTGACCTTCGCCATCATTAAGCGGTCTGAGATCGCGAATGATTTCGTGCAGCGGGTACTTCTGATATTTGTAACTGCGTTTCAGCTCAGCCGCCACGGACTTAAAGGTATCAGCAAAGCTATCGGTACGAGAAAATGCCACACCAACGGGGATCACTGAGGCCATCATGCCGATAGTCTGACGCAGCTTGGCTGAGCTGCGGTTGTGCACCGGCATACCGATGTGAACCAGATCACGCTTGTCGTTCATTTGTGAAAAATAGACAGCGATCAGAGTCGTGAAAAAGTGTGTGGCCGAACAGCCATATCGTGCGACAACAGCCCCTATCTGATTGTACTGTTGCTGCGTAAATTCGTATTCACGGCGGGCGAAAGGCTGATCATCAAACTGATTGGTTTTCTTCAGCAGCAGAGGATCCGGTAAGGTTGTGAACTTCTCCAGCCAAAAAGCCTGATCTTTTTCGAACCGACTGCTCTGCCGGTAGGCCAGATCTTTTTCAATAAACTCGCTATATGACGGACGCTCAGGGACCTCTTTAAAAAAGCGACCTTGCCCATCCATTGCCAGATAGGTTTCGCTAAGGTATTCAAGGAATAAGCTGCCCGCAATGCCATCTACTATCAAATGATGGAACACCATGCACATGGCACTTTCCTGCTCGGAGATTTTTAACCAGTGAACACGCCATAAGCAGGGACCATAGATATCAAAGGGCGTAGACATCTGATTTTGACAGTAGTCGGCCGCACGCTGATGCGCATCCGGGTAGCCACTCAGGTCAATACACTTCCAGTCCAGTTCCAGGTCATCATTGATAGTTTGCCACGGCTGTGTGTCTTCCATTACCAAATTGATCCGATAGGCGTCGGTGTGTGCCACGACGTGATCCAGTGCATGTTTAAAGCGTACAGGGTCCAGTGCCCCCGTTAACACAAACCGACCCCCAACGTTATACAGCGGGGACTCACTTTTGAATACTTGTTCCATCCAGACGGGTTGCTGGGATGATGTCAGGGGATAACGTCTATTACTCATGATTGGTCTATCCATACTCACTGGTCCCGGTGTGCGGGAACCTTGATAATACTCTGGCCGTAAGGCAGTCCTTAACGGCCTCGCCCGGAGGCAACGAAACGTGGCGGACCACAAGCCCGCCTGTCAGACGATTAAGCCAGGGCTGCTGGCTGGCGCTCGATCACTGGCGCTGTCGCTGAGAATGACGTCGTTACGTCTTCCATCTGACCGGCTTCAAACTTGAGGATCCGATCTGACAGTGAGAAGTAATGCTCGTCGTGGCTAATCACAAACACGGTTTTACCCAGCGATTTCAGCTCGGGTAACAATTCGCGATAGAAGAAGTTTCTGAAGTAAGGGTCCTGATCGGCCGCCCATTCATCAAAGATATACAGCGGCGTATCTTCCATATAAGACAACAGCAGCCCCAGGCGCTTTTTCTGACCCTGAGACAGCTCAGTCGTCGACAAAATGCCCTTTTCTACTGTCACTTTCTGATCCAGTTTCAGCTTACTCAGGTACTGACGAATTTTGTCGTCATCTGCCAGCATACCGTTGGCATCGATCACCTGATCAAACAGGTAAAAGTCAGAAAAAATAGTGCTGAAGTGACAGCGGTACCAATCCATTGAATGCGCAGCATCGCGGCCATCGAGGCGAATGCTGCCCTGAGTTGGCGTATATAAACCACATAGCACTTTTGCGAAGGTTGATTTACCACAACCATTACCGCCGATCAGAAAGACAATTTCACCACGTTGGATCTGCGTGCTGATTGGCCCAATTGAAAAGTGATAGTCGTCGCTGTCATCCCGGCGGTATTCATATTCAATGCCTTCAATGTCAAGGGTTTGCCAGTTATGCTCCGGGTGTAGGGTGTTGTCCAGTTGATCGGTCAGGATCTCCTCAGACAGCTGTAACTTTTCAATTTTTTGGCTCGACACTATGCCTTCGGCAACCACAGAATAGGTGTTAATCAACACCGTCAGCGGCCCTATCACATACACCAGCGTCAGAACAAAGCTCACCACCACAGCCGTGGCGATACCACTTAAAAACAACTGTGACATAAAGACCACAGATCCCAGCGCCAGGAACAAGATTAAATTGGTCCAGTTGCTCAGAATGATAAAGACAATGTGCGCCGAAATCGTCGACTTTTTAATTTCCTGAATGTTTGGCGTCACCACATCCTTGTAAAAAAAGCGCTTACGGTTGAAGTTGATATTCAGCTCTTTACCGCCGTCGATCAGCGCACGAAAGTTCTTAAATAAGCTGTCATCGAGTTCCCGCACCGCCTGGAAGCGTTGTATTCCTAATCCCATCAACAGCTGGGCAACCACCATGGCCAGCAACAAAACGCCACCCACAAACAAAAACAGCTGCCAGGACTGGTACGCCATATAAGCAAAACACAGCAGTACCGTTGCCAGATTATAAGCGACGTGTGGCACGGCACTCAGTGTGGCGGTGAGTGACTCAATGTCTTTGGTCAGAGTCGCGAAAATACGGTGACCGCCAACGCGCTCAATCTGCTCATAACTGGTCGATAAAACCCGCTGTACCAGATTCTCCCGAATACTCACCATGATTTGAACAGACAACTTAGTCAGTATGTACTGAGAAATGACGCTGAAGGTTAAAAATCCCGCCAACGCAGCGAAAAAGATGGTCAGCCCCCGGATCACATCCGAGTCGGGGTTAGACACATTTTCTATCTCAGCATTAACCAGTGAGATGATGCCAATGCCAGATAATGCACTGACCACACTCAACAAAGTGGCAAGGATGAGGAGTTTCTTATGAGATAAAACTAGCCGATATAACATAAAACAGCCTTGTAATGGTTACTTAAAACTAAAATGGGTATTACTCAGGCTGAGACGCTGTTGTCTCAGCCTGCCTGTTTGGGTCAAAGACCCTGTTTTTTGGTGCTGTTAACTCATGCCAGTAGCGTCATGAGTTTGTCTGCCAGACCACTAACATAAGGACTTTTCACCATAGTGACGTGTTTGCCCTGAGTGTTGATGGTCGTGATTTGTTTACTTACATATGCCTGCAACTGTGCCTGCTTTTGCGCCCAATATTCGTCACCCAGCTCAGGCGTATTGATCATGCTGACCGCGCCGTTGAGGCTCGTCTCAGGCTGGTAGCGCCGTGACCAGTCAACCTGCTGGAAATAGACATTGAACAACCGCTGTGTCATGGCCAGACTCAGCCAGGAAAGTAGCTGCTCCTCGCTGTCTTCGGGTTTCAACTCTCTGGCATACGACAGCATAAGTTCCTGCTTTTCGGCATCGCTGATTTCGAACTGTGCCTGATCATCGGTTGCCACTAAACACTCACACAGTAGCAGTTGTGTTTGACACCCTAATGACTCCAGTCTGAGTGCCGTTGCAAATGCCACTGCGCCGCCTGAACTATGGCCCATCAGCACCGCTGGCTCATTCTGCGCACCACGCGCTGTGCGCTCGTTGATAATGGCATCGGCGTAGCAATGGATGAGTGCCTCCCAGCTGTCGATATCCGGGTCCTGCTCGCTCATTCCCACCGGCTCCAGACTCATGATCTGAACCTGAGGTAATGCCCGCGCCAGATCCATATAACCACCACTAGTCATGCCCGCACCGGGAGCCAGATAAATCGTTGCTGCCGGATCGAAGTCCAGTGATAACACGGGGCGAATGGCCTGCCATTCGTGGTCATTGTGATCTTCGATTAGCTGCGCCATGGCGCTGAGTATGGGTCGCTCAACCACTTTGTTGATGGCAATACCGTGGGTTTTAAAGATTTGGTCGATGTTCTGCACCAACTTCATCACCAGCAGTGAATGGCCACCCAGCGCAAAGAAGTTAGCATCGCGGCTGATCTGCTCGGCCGGCAGCTTGAGCACATCGGCCCAGACCTGAGCGAGCATCACTTCGGTGTCACCCTGTGGCGCTTCATAGCCACCAGCCAGTCCCGTCAATTCGGGCGCAGGTAAGGCCTTACGGTCAATTTTCCCGTTTGGTGTTTGCGGCCACTGACTGACAAACATAAAGCTGTCGGGCACCATGTACTCGGCCAGCGCCTCGCTGAGTTGTGTTTTGATGGCTACAACTAATGCCTGCTCATCACACGCCCGTAACGGTTTCACATACGCCACCAGCCGCTGATTGCCATATTCATCCGTCAAAGCCATGACCAGCGCAGAGTCTACGTCGCTGTGCTCACCGATATAAAACTCAATTTCGCCCAGCTCAATGCGCAAGCCACGGATCTTCACCTGATGGTCCATCCGGCCCATGTATTCAATGTTGCCATCCTCACGGTAACGCACTAAGTCACCGGTTTTATAGAGGCGCGGGCTGCTGTTCGCTGCACTGGCATCGAAAAATGGGTTCGTAATGAAACGTTCTTCGGTTAGCTCAGGGCGATTCAGATAGCCACGCGCCAGGCCTTCCCCGCCAATATGCAACTCGCCACAAGCTCCCTGAGGCAACAGATTAAGCGCTTCATCGAGCACCAGTAGCTGAATATTCTGTATCGGCTTACCGATAGGGACGCTGCTGCCATGGGGTTGCGCACAATCCCAATAACTGACATCGATAGCCGCTTCCGTTGGCCCATACAGGTTGTGCAGCTGTGCCGTTGGCAAACACGCCTTAAATTGTTCAACATGGCTTATCTGCAATGCCTCGCCACTACAGAACACTTGCTGTATTGAAGTGCAGCGGCTCAGATCGCCATGCTCCAGCATCACGCCTAACATCGAGGGCACAAAGTGCAGCTTAGTCACGCCTGTGGCTGTGATCAGCTCGCTCAGATAAGTGGGGTCTTTGTGCCCACCCGGTTTGGCAATCACCAGCTCCGCACCTTTGAGCATAGGCCAGACAAACTCCCAGACCGAAACATCAAAGCTGTAGGGCGTTTTTTGCAGGATTTTGTCTGAAGTATCACAGCCATATTCCTTGTCCATCCAGTCGATGCGGTTATGCAGCGCCTGATGCTCCAGCAGCACACCTTTGGGTTTGCCTGTTGAGCCTGAGGTATAGATCATATAAACCAGATGCTGCGCGCTAAGTCCGATGTCGCTCGCCGCAATATTGCGTTCGTCATAGGCATCAAAATCAAACCCGTCCAATGCCACAACCGTGGCCTCTCCCAGTACGACACGATTGGCCACCGCGCGAGTGCTAAGCACCACATCGGCACGGGCATTTTCAACCAGATAGTTGAGTCGTGCTGCCGGTAGCTCAGGATCCAGCGGGACATAAGCCCCTCCGGCCTTAAGAATACCCCAAATGCCAATTACCATTTCAAACGAGCGCTCCACGCATAAGCCAACCAGTGAATCCGGCCCAACACCATGGGTGTCTCGCAAATAGTGCGCCAGCTGATTGGCCTTGCTATTCAACGCAGTATAAGTGAGGGTTTGAGCTTCAAAGCGCAATGCAATGTTGCCCGGTGTCGCTGCAACCTGCTGTTCGAATAGCTGATGCACACACGCCTCGCGCGCATAGTTTTGCTCTGTATCATTCCACTCACTCAGATAACGATGCTGCTCGTCATCTGGCAACACTGGCAGGGTGGCAACCGGCTGCGGTGAGTCACTTTCGAGCCTCTCCAGCAACTGACCCAGAGCCGTAACCAGGTAGTCATTAATACGCTTGCCTTGAACGCTGCTGTCCACTTGCAGTGTCAGGGAAAAGTCGCAACCAAGGTCATCGACCGACATCACACACGGGTAGTTGGTGCGCTCTTTCACACCCAACAGTTTCAGCTCAGCCTGTTCGTCTGGCGCACTGACGTCGTGAGAATGACGATAGTTCAGTACTGCGCTGAACAGCGGCATATTGCCTTCCACGCCCGAAGCCTGCATGGCCTCAGAGAGCGGTGCCTGCTCATGCGGCAGCAACGCCTGAAGGGCAGCATGCACGTCATGCAGGACCTCCCGCGCGGTGCGCTGATCAAGCGTCACACGGATCGGCAAAGTATTAATCATCATACCCAGCATTTGTGCCATCTCAGGACCACCTTGCATCCGCCCCGATAATACAGTGCCAAACACCACATCTTGCTGGCCCGCGCAGGCGGCAACCACCCGGCCCCAGGCCAGATGAAATAACGCCGCCGGGCTCATGGCCTGACTTTTTGCGTAGTGCCTGATCCGGCGTGCAAGCTCAGCCGGGATACGCTGTTTAAATTCATCAATGTGGACCCCATCCCCGTTTACCTCACTGAGCCCAAACGGATAAGCTGGTTGGTCAAAATCTCCCAGCTGTGCGTTGAAATACTGCTGGCTGTCGTGATGCTGTTGGTCATGCAGCACCCGCGCAATAAAGTGACGATACGGCGTGACAGCAGACAGACTGGCAGCTCCCTCGCTTTCAATCTGGACCAGCTCCGCCATCAGGATATCCAGCGATACGTGGTCAATCAGTAGGTGGTGCACTTTAAGCACCGCATAAATTTGCTGCGTGTGCTTATCCTCCATGGCCTGCAGCTGCATCATAGGGGCAGACTCAAGCTCAAGGCGGTGCGCACCCTGGGCAACGTAGTTCTCGAATACCGTTTGCACGTCCTGCCCGGCTTTCACTGGCAGCCATTGCGCAGCAATTTGTGCAGCTCTCAGTACCACCTGAACCGGCTCTGTGCGGCCGCGCCATAAAATCGCAGTACGCAATACGTCGTGACGGGCAATCAGGGTATTAAGCTGTGCTTCCAGTAGTGATAATAATTCTGGCTGTGAGAAAGAAAAAGCCATGGTCGTCACGTAAGGGTCGCGACCATCGCTCAGGGTATGCATTGCCAGGATCCCCTGCTGCAGCGGCGCAAGCGGATATACATCCTGGATGTTCGTGGCCCCGCCCGGCACTTGTGCCGTGATCTCATCTATCTCATCTTGCACCAATGTGATCAAATTCAGCAACTCTGGCGTCAATTCCGTGCAGTCCGGTTTGATCGGATTCTCGGGTACCACAAACCCCTGCCCGGTGTCTGCTGTGAGTAAATCCGCCATCTCAGCCAGGCTACTACTGGTAAATAACGCCTGACTGTCAACCTGATAGCCGCGCGCTTTGAGCTGCGCTATCAGCTGGATCACCAGCAGCGAATGGCCACCCAGCGCAAAGAAGTTGGCCGAGATACTGAGCTGCGCTGGGTCACGGTCAAGCAACTCAGCGCATACTTCCACCATAACCTGCTCAGCGGCACTGACAGGCGCTGTATACGCAGCTTGCGCATCAATAACATCGGGCTCAGGCAGTGCACGGCGGTCTATTTTACCGTTGCCAGTCAATGGCCAATGTGTCACCAGCACCAGCGCATCCGGGACCATATAGCTTGGTAAAATGCGTGCCAGAGTCTGACTTAACTGAATGCTGTCAGTACTGCCATCCTCGCGCGCAGCGGCTGTCAACTCTGCATAGGCCACCAGCCGCTTGTGGGTGTCTCCTTTAACAACCACCAGCGCACTGGCGACCTCATCAAGCTGTGAGATATGCTGCTCAATTTCGCCCAGCTCAACCCGAAAACCCCGGATCTTAACCTGATCGTCAGTACGGCCAATGTATTCAACCACACCATCGCCGCGCATACGCACTAAATCGCCGGTGCGATAAAGGCGCTGATAGGCATCTGGCTGGGCCTCGTCGTAAAAAGGGTTAGCAGTAAACTTCTCTTCGCTCAGCGTTGCTAAATTTAAGTAGCCCAGCGCCAGTCCGGGACCACTGACACACAGCTCCCCGACACAGCCCTGCGGCACCAGTTCATTGCCGTTCAGCACCACCACACTGTCACCCTGCAGTGCCCGGCCAATCGGTACGGCAGTTGCCGGGTCAAAGTCGGCAGGTACCGGATAGCAACAGGTAAAGGTGGTGTTTTCCGTCGGCCCGTAGCCATTGACCACTTGTACGTAAGGTAACGCCTTCTGCACCCGGGCCACCGCCTGAGGCTCCAGCACATCGCCCCCGGCCAGCACCGTGCGCAAAGCACGCAACCGCTCAGGCGCGTTACCACATGTTTTGCTCCACTCACTGAATAGCCCGGCAGTCAGCCACATGGCATTGACCTGCTGAGTTTCAATAATCTGATCCAGCGTCTCCAGTGTGATGTGCGCTTCTGGATAAAGCACGCAACGCCCGCCATTGAGCAGCGGGCCCCAGATCTCCAATGTGGCCGCATCGAAGGCCACGTTTGCGGCTTGTAAAAAGACTGTATCCTGATCCAATGTCATAAAGTTCGGCGACATTACCAGACGGCTGATAGCCCGATGCGGCACCACAACGCCTTTAGGCAAGCCCGTCGAGCCTGAGGTATAAATCACATAAGCAGCGCTTTGTGGTTCGGGCTGAGATGCTGTAACGGGGGCTGAACCAAAACGCGCAAATTCATCACACCCGGCAATCGTCAGCTCAGGTGTCAATTCCAGCGCTTGTACCGAACTGCCACTGACTAAATCACGGTGCGCTTCACAAGTGATCACGTGTTGCAGCTTAGCATCAGCCATGATGTGATCAATTCGAGATTGCGGATAATCCGGGTTCAGCGGTACATAGGTTGCGCCACTTTTTAGCACCGCCAGCATGGCCACGACCATTTCAATGCCGCGCGGTAACAATAACCCGATATGTGCCTGGCGACCTTGCGCGACCAGATAACGCGCCAGCCGGTTAGAAGCCAAATCGAGGTCAGCATAACTCAGCTGCTGCTCACCACAAACCAGAGCCACATGCTGCGCTGCGCGGTTTGCACTTTGGCTAAACAGCTCAGTCACGGTTAATTGCGCTGCCTCAACCAGCTTGCCTGGTGCCATCAGCGCCTTTTGCCGTGTCACCTCCTCCGAGTGCAGTACGTTGATTTGATTCAGCAACGGATTGTCGCCACGCCTCGCTGCATCGGCCAGACGTTCAATGATCGCCATCAGCTGCGCGTTAAACCGTGCAATCAATTCAGGGCTGAACAGGGCTTTGTCGTATAACCAGTTAATCGTGACGCCCGACTCATCCAGGCTCAGGTTAAGCTCTATATCAAACTTACAAATGGGCTCATCGCTCATCAGCGGCGTCATACTCAGCTTGGGCAAAGCCACGCCGGAGGCTTGCTCGGCGGCAACGCCATAGTCTGAATTGGTGGTCAGAACTATCTGAAACAAAGGCGTATGAGCACTGTCACGCTCAAGATTCAGAGCCTCAACCACCTGATCAAACGGTACGTCCTGATGGGACTGTGCCTGCTGATTGACGCTGCGAATATGCGCCAAAAAGTCTGCCAGTGTCTCATGTTCTGTACTTGCTCTGAGCACCAGGGAGTTTACGAAAAAGCCAATTAACTCTCTGAGCTGTGCATCACTGCGATTGGCAACTGGCGTGCCTATGACGATGTCCGAGCTGCCACTAAAACGCGCCAGAGTCAGTGCCAGCGCTCCATGCATCAGCATAAAAGGACTAAGCTGATATTGCTCGCTAAGCTGGCCAAGCGCACTGGCGACGTTCGCATCCAATGAGGCATCATACTTGCCCCCCAGATAGCCCTTATGAGCAGGCCTTGAGTAGCTCAATGGCAAGCCATGCAATGCAGGAATGTCAGCTAGGGTGCGGCGCCAGAAATCCAGCCCGGAGGCGAGCACTTCATCATTTAACCAGGCGCGCTGCCACTGTGCGTAGTCTTTGTATTGCAGTGACAGTGTTGGCAGAGGACAGCTTTTGCCTTGTGTCAGGCTGGCGTACAGTGCAAAAAACTCCTGGCTGAGCACCGCCATCGACCAGCCATCCGACGCAATGTGATGCATGTTGAGCAACAGGTAACCCTGTGCCTGTGTCTGATCTGCGGATAACCCTAAATCTACCCAGGTTGCCCGGATCATCAGGTCCTGACTCAAATCAAAAGGCGTCCGGGCGTCGTCCTGGATCAAAGAATCCAACGCCTGTTGCGCTGCCTGCTCGTCATGATCACTCAAGTCGACACAGGTTAATGTAAAGGCCACATCATCGCAAACAACCTGAGTAGCTTGCCCTTGTTGCGACTGATACACCGTACGCAGCACTTCATGACGCTCAACGATCCGCGCCAGTGCCTGTTCGACCAGCACCGGCTCCAGCTGGCCTTCAACCTGATAGATCTGTGGCATGTTGTAATGCGCGCTGCCACCATGCAGTTCGTTTAACATCCACAAGCGTTGCTGGGCAAAAGACAAGGGTGCATTGTTACCGGCCGTTTTGGTCAACACCGGACGCTTATGACTGCGGGCGTAGAGCTGATGTAAAAACGCTTTAAGTGCGTCTTTGTTCTCTGCCAGCTGGCGCTTCAGCTGGCTGTCCATCTCCTTGGGCAGCTTCAGGGTGATTTTTTTATCCTGAGATTGAAAAATAACACCCGCCTGTTGTAGTTGTTGAAAAAGCAACTCAACACTCATAGCTCAAAATCCTCAAATTCATCGTTGTCTTCGCACTGCGGCTCAGCTTGGTTATGGATGGCCTGCACCGAGCCTATAAACCCGGCAATTTGCTGGATGTTTTCGCAGCGATATAAATCGGCAATTTGCAGCTCAATCTCAAGTCGCTGATTCAGCTGCTGAAGTAACTTCATGACCAACAATGAATGGCCACCCAGTTCGAAAAAGTTAGCACCCGTACTGATCTGCTCAGGCGGCAGGTTCAGTAGCTCAGACCAGATGGCCACCAGCTGATCTTCCAGCTCATTGGCCGGCGCAACATAGTCGGCCTGCATCAGGCTAAAATCAGGCTCTGGCAGTGCCTGTCTGTCAATTTTACCATTGCGGGTTAATGGCCACTCCTGCACCAACACAAACGCCGTAGGGATCATGTACGCGGGCAATTGAGCGGCCAAGGCCGTTGCCAGCGCCTGCGTGTGTTCACGGGGGTCAACCTGCTCACAACCGGCGTTCAATTCAATATACGCAACCAGTTGTTTGTCACCTTCACTTCGCACTCTGATGGTTACCAGAGCCTGAGTCACATCATCCAGTGCTTCCAGCTGACGTTCGATTTCACCCAGCTCAACCCTGAATCCCCGGATCTTGATTTGATCATCCAGGCGACCTGCATAGGTGATCAACCCATCATCATTACAGCGCACCAGATCACCCGTGCGATACAGGAGTTCGGGTTGCCCGGTTTCGTTAGCGTACGGGTTGTGAATAAAGCGCTCTTTGCTCAGCGCGGGCTGATTCAGATAACCCAGTGCCAGGCCATCTCCCCCCACACACAGCTCACCGACCACCCCTTGCGGCACCCGGCGACCTTGCGGTGTTAAAATCAGTAATTTATCGCCTTGAACACCCTGGCCGATTGGCACGCCAGCGCTGACGTCGCTATCTCGTGGTACTGGATAACAACAAGTAAAGGTGGTGTTTTCCGTCGGGCCGTAGCCGTTGATCACCGTGACCTCAGGCAATGCCTGCTGCACGGCACTAACCGCTTGTGGGTTCAGGACATCGCCCCCAGCCAGCACGCTTTGTAACGCAAGCCTGTCAGTATCTAGCTCACCACAGACCTTACTCCATTCTGTAAACAGACCAGAGGTCAGCCACAACGCCGTGATCCCCTGCGTACTCAATACGGCATTCAGTCCCTGCAGAGTGATCAGGCTATCCGGATACAAGACACAGCGCCCGCCATTTAATAGTGGCCCCCAGATCTCCAGCGTCGCGGCATCAAAGGCAATATTAGCGCTTTGCAAGAAGACAGTCTCTGTGTCCAGCGTCATAAAGTTCGGCGCATGGACCAGACGGTTCACTGCACGATGGGGCGTCATGACACCCTTAGGTGTGCCTGTGGAGCCTGAAGTATAAATCACGTATGCCAGCGATTGCGGCGTCAGCCCGACAGCGCGTGGCAAATCTTCATCGCTCAGTGTTGACCAGGCGCGGTGTGTATCATCCAGCACAACTTTGCTTAGCGGACTGAAAGCCAGCGTCTGTTGCTGTGCCTGCTCAGTCAATATCACCGTCAGCTGCGTGTCCTCTAACATATACGCCAGTCGCGACTGCGGATAGTTCGGGTCCAGCGGGACATAGGCACCGCCCGCTTTGAGTATGGCTAAGCTGGCAACTAACATGTCGACCGAACGGCCAATGCACAATCCGACCAGGGTACCTGCGCTCACCTGATGAATGTCACGCAGGTAACGCGCCAACTGGTTGGCTTTGGCGTTCAGCTGGGCATAACTGAGCGTTTCACTGTCCAGTTGCACGGCAATATTATCCGGCGTGGCTTTGGCATGCAGCTCAAACACTTCATGAATACAGGCACTACGCGGATAATCGGCATCATGACTTTGCCAGTTATCCAACATAGTCAGCTCTGGCTTGCTCAATACAGCCAGGGTTGCGACGGCTTGCTCAGAGTGTTCATCCAGCGCCGTGAGCAGTGCGCTCAGCGCCGTCTCCATCAGCGCAGCGATCCGCGTTGCCGGTACACTTTGCTCAATCTGATAATCGAGACTGAAACTGTCTCCCTCACCCAGGTCATTCACCGACAAGTCAAACGGATAATTGGTGCGCTCACGGGTGCTGAGTAAGGCAATGCCAGGGTCGGTTTGTTCCTGTGCTTGTTCAGGATCTGCATGAGTCGCTGAATGACGATAATTCAAAATCGCGCTGAACAGAGGCGTATTGCCGTCAATCCCGCTGTAACTTTGTGCTTCAGCCAGCGAAACCTGCTCATAAGGCAGTAGCGCCCGCAACGCATCATTGACTTGTTGCAGTGCCACATGGGCAGCCTGCTGACCCAAAGACACGCGAATTGGCAGAGTGTTGATCAGCATGCCCATCATCCGCTCGATGCCAGCCATGCCATTCATGCGGCCTGACATCACAGTGCCAAACACCACTTCGTCGCGGCCACAACAGGCACTTAGCACCTGCGCCCAGGCGAGATGGAACACAGCTGCCGGGCTGCACTGATGACGCTTACTTAAGGTGCGGATCTGCTCAGATTGTGCTGCACTTAACGACTGGGTGTATTCAACCACCGCATTGCCATCGCCTGCCACCTGAGCCAGTTCAAAGGGTAGAGTTGGGGTGTCGATGTCACCCAGTAATTCAGTGAAAAACTCGGCCGTGTCCAGCAACGCGCTTTGCGCCATAGAGCGGGCAATAAATTCTCGATACGGTAAAGGTGCGGGCAGTGTCTGTACATCATCGGCTTCGAGTTCATTCATCAGGATCTCTAAAGAAACATGATCCGTAATCAAATGATGGAACTTGAGCATGGCAAAGGTACGCCCCTGCTCGTCTTGCGAGCTGGTGACTAACTGGATAAGCGGTGCTGATTCTAGGTCAAAGCCATGTGGTCCGCTTGCCACGTAGCGGGCAAACTGTGCTTTAAGATCGTCGTCGTCGCCACTCAGTGCCAGCTCAGTCACAGGTAATGTCGCTTCACGTAGCACCACCTGCATCGCCTGTTCCCGGCCTCGCCAGAACACTGCGGTGCGCAGCACGTCATGACGCTGCACTAGCCAATTCAGCTGCGTCACAAACCCGGCCAGCTTGTCTGCTGAGGCAAACTCAAAACTAGCTGTGGTGACATAAGGGTCATGCTCCGGGTTGAGGGTATGCACAAACAGTACCCCTTCCTGAAGCGGTGCTAATGGATAGATATCCTGAATATTGCGCATCCCGCCAGGCACGGCGGCTGCAATGGCCTCTATTTCTGGTTGTTCCAGCGTTGCCAGCGTCAACATCTCAGGAGTGATGGCCTCACAGTGCGCCGGGATGCGATTGTCAGGAATAGCAAACGCATCATCCGCCTCGTCAATAACGGCAGCCATCGCGGCCAGATCCTTAGCCTGGAATAGCTGTTGCGCGCTGCTATTAAGATTGTGCTGCTGGAGTTTGGCCAGCAGTTGCATAATCAACAGTGAATGCCCACCCAGCTCAAAGAAGTTGGCGGTGGCACTGATCTGATCCTGTTCCAGCCCCAGCAGTTCAGCCCATAAACCTGCCAGCAAGCAGGCCAGCTGTGTTTCTGGCGCAACGTATTGGGCGCTGCTTTGTTGCAGTGCATCGGGCGCGGGCAGGGCTTTTTTATCAATTTTGCCGTTTGGTGTCAGTGGCCACTGTGGCATCACCACAAACAAACCTGGCACCATATGGGCTGGCAGTTGTTGACCCAGGCGCGTTTTAATATCGGCTATCCAGCTTGCCTGTTGCGCTTCATCCTGCGCTGTCTCACATGTGAGACAAGGCTGTACATAGGCCACCAGTTGCTGCTGACCATCGGCCAGCGTGCGCGCCAGGACCTGCGACAGCGCAATATCTTCAAGCTGATTAAGGCGATGCTCAATCTCACCCAGCTCAATACGAAAACCTCGGATCTTCACCTGATCATCGCTGCGTCCAATAAACTCCAGTCGCCCGTCCTGGCGATAACGCACTAAATCCCCTGTGCGATACAAGCGTGGGCTGTTATCGTGCTCGCCTGCCTGATAATAAGGGTTGGCGATGAAGCGCTCCTCGGTCAGATCGGGGCGGTTCAAGTAACCCCGCGCGACACCCGCACCACCCAGATAAAGCTCTCCGACACACCCAACTGGCAACCGCTCCATCGCACTGCCTAACACATAGGCCTGGCTGTTCGCTATCACGTAACCAATATCGGGGACGGATGCTAATTGCCCGGAAAAACGCGCACAGGTTGAATAAGTGGTGTCTTCCGATGGCCCATACAGGTTGCACACTTCAGCATCTGGCAAAGCTGCGAAGATCTGATTCACCTGCTGGGCGGTTAACGGCTCTCCAGCCAGGTTGACGGTCGTCAGGCTGTCGGGCAATGCACCAACATCGAGTAATGCCTTCATCGCAGACGGTACGGTGTTGATCAAACTGATATCCAGCTGTTCATCTGCCAGCGTCAGGGCATTTTTAACCACCACAACTTCAAAACCAAAGCTCAACGGCAGGAAGATTTCATAAACAGACAAGTCAAAGTTCAGCGAGGTCGATGCCAGCACCCGGCGTAGCGCCTCATCGTTAAAAGCGGCACGGGCCCAGTACAGCATGGCCACCGTGTTTCGGTGTTCAATCATCACCCCTTTGGGTTTTCCGGTAGAGCCTGAGGTATAGATCAGATAGGCCAGATGTTGCGCCGTCACACCGCTTTCATTGCGGCCAATGTTCGCTGTGGAATAATGAGAGAAGGCACGCCCTTGAGCAACCAACTCGTCCAGCATCACCGCGTGTGCACCCGGCAGCGCCACCGTGTTAGTCAGACTTTGCTGGGTCAGGACAACACTCAGGCTGGCATCTTCAATCAGATAAGCCAGTCGTTCTGACGGATACGCCGGGTCAAGCGGCACATAGGCGCCACCAGCCTTGAGAATCGCCAGCATTGCGACGACCATGTCTACGCCACGCTCCAGGCAAACGCCCACCGGACAATCCGGACTGATATGATGTTCAAATCTCAGATAATGCGCCAGCTGGTTTGCCCGGGCATTGAGTTCACCATAGCTCAGCGACGTCGCGTCGTGTTGTACGGCGCGACGCTCGGGGTTTTGCTCTGCCTGAGCCTCAAACAGCTCATGAATACAAAGCCCTTGCGGATATTCAACGGCGTTATTATTAAACTGACTGAGTTGCTCAATCTCCGGCTCCGTCAACATAGTAATAGCTGAAGTATTGGCCGCCCTGTCGCTATCCAGTTCCGCCAGGAACATCAGTGTGTTATCCAGGTGCCTCGCCAGGGTTTCAATGCGTTCGCGGCTAAACAGGGTCACATCATACGTCCATTCAATGACGCCGCCTTCATCACTCATTGAGGCATTGATATCCAGATCAAACTTGGTTGTCGCACCACTACCGGTCATTGGGGTAATAGATAACCCTGCCAGCTCTGTGGTGTCGGAGTGCGGTTCACTCACGCCATAGTCTGAATTGGTGGTCAGCATGATCTGAAACAGTGGACTGTGCGCGGTACTACGAGGGACTTTCAGTACCTCAACCAGTTTTTCGAATGGCAGATCCTGATGCGACTGAGCATCTAAGTGCACTTGCCTCAATTGTGCCAGATAATCCGTTAGTGGCTGGTCCTGCGTGTCCACCCTCAGGATCAGGGTATTGACAAAAAAGCCAATCAAAGATTCCAGCTCAACCTGACGACGGTTGGCCACCGGTGTGCCAATCACAATATCATGGTGATTGCTGTTGCGGGAAAGTACCAGCGCCAGAGCACCATGGATCAGCATAAACGGAGTCAATTCATAACGTCGGGCAAGCGCTGCCAGCTTATGGCACAGCTCGGCACCAAGCGGCTGTGACACCACTTCTCCCTGGTAAGCTTTGACATCAGGCCTCGGAAAATCGAGTGGCAGCGCATGCACCCGGGGCAACTGGGCCAGCTGTTGCTGCCAATAATTGAGCTGAGTTTGCAGCACTTCGCCCTGAAGCCAGTCGCGCTGCCACTGGGCATAATCGGCGTATTGAATCGTTAATTCGGGAAGCGGATTTGGCTGGCCATAGCCATAAGCATGGTAAAGTGTGAAGAACTCCCGGATCAGTATGTCCATGGACCAGCCGTCGGTAGCGATATGGTGCATGTTGATAAACAACACTCCGGCATCATCCGCATTCAAGGCTAAAAAACGCACCCTCAGCATAAAGTCCTGAGCCAGATTAAAAGGCTGTCCGGCCGCATCACTAATAAACTGTTCAATCCCGGTCGCGTCATTCTGTGTCGTCACGGCCTCTTGCGTCACACAAAAGTCTTGCGGGTCGAGCAATAACTGCTGCACGCCGTGTTCAGACTGGCGAAATACCGCTCTGAGTACGTCATGACGTGTCACTATCTCGCGAAACACACGCTCTATCAGCGCGACATCAATCTGGCCTGTGAGCCTGAACACCATCGGCATGTGGTATTCGCTGGAGCCGCCCTGAATTTGATCCAGCGTATGCAGACGCTGCTGTGCAAACGATAGCGGGTAACTGCTGAGATCTTCACGACGCGCCACCGGGCTCACGACGGAAGCTTCAGTGTACTGAGCCAGCGCGTCAATAATGGCACTTTTATGTTGTTTGATCTGCTTTGCGATATCGACCGTGATGGCCCCTTTTTTGGCTTTGGACTTTAATGCCCCACCCTGCAAAAATAACCGGATCCCCGCCTGCTCGAGCTCAACGAGTAGCTGTTTGATATTTTCCATAATGGCTGACTAACTCATATCTGTGTTTAACTGCAAAAGCGCTGTGCCCGTAACCAGAGAGCCACTCAGATACCTGAATCGCGCCCATACACCGGCTTAGCCTCTACGACTTAAAACCAGCCTGAGTCGTCAGGCTGGCAGATTATTTACTTTTTATCTTTACGTGTGCTTGTATCTCAGGCCTGTGGCCTGACTAACCTTGTCCTGTTACCAGTCCATTTCCTCCAGCTCAGCATCATCCTCTGCCAGCGGATCACTCTGGCGGCTGAGCAGGTAATCTATATGCAATGCCTGCTCCTTAAGCTGCGGCTGTGCAAACAGCTCTTTAATAGAAAACTCAACAGCGAAGCGGTGACGGATCTGAGTTTCCAGCCGGGTCACCAAAATGGAGTTGCCGCCTTGCTCAAAAAAGCGCGCATGACTGCTTATCTCGCTGGCCGCTATGCCTAACAAGGCTGACCAGACTTCTGTCAGCGCCTGCTCAGTCGCCGTTTGGGGTGCAACATAAGCCTGCTCACTGTCTGCGCCAGACACGTCTGGCAACGCTTTTTTATCTATTTTTCCATTCGGGGTGAGTGGCCATTGCTCAACCACCACAAAACGGCTCGGCACCATATACTCCGGCAACTGAGCATGCAAATGCTGCTCAACGTCCTGTATCATGGAAGTCTGGTCCTGTGCTTCATTGCGCGGCTGAATATACGCGATGAGCATATCCGTGCCATTACTGGCCTGTTTCACCAACACCACGGCTGAGTCGAGTACCACACAGCGGTTGAGCTGTGCCTCCACTTCGCTCAGCTCAATGCGGAAGCCACGAATTTTGACCTGGGCATCGAGGCGACCGACAAACTCAATGCTGCCATCGGGCAATATTTTGGCCAGATCGCCCGTTTTGTACAAACGGGTACTGTCACGGTGCGCCGGATAATAATAAAACGGGTTTTCAACAAACTTCTCAGCACTCAGTTCAGGGCGCTGATGATAACCACGCGCCAGCCCGTCACCACCTATGTGCAGCTCACCAATCACCCCCGGAGGTACCAGCGCCATGTGGTTATCCAGGACATACAGACTCACATTGTTCAGTGGTTTACCTATAGTGATCGGGGTGCCCGGGTACAAGCGCTGATAAGACGCACATACTGACGCTTCCGTAGGACCATAGGCATTAAAGAAGGGATAATGTGCCGACCACTGATTGACCAGCTCCGGCTCACAGGCTTCACCTGCCACAATCAATGCTTGCAACGACAGCGAGTTGTCGAGTGGCATCATGGCCAAAAATGCCGGAGGTAAAGTCACATGGCTGATCTGCTGTTGTGCAAGCAGTGTAGTAATGTCGTCAGGGGAGCGTCTTTGTTCGCTGCTGGCTATGACCAGCGTGGCGCCATTGAGCAGTGCCATGGCATATTCCCAGGTGCCCGCATCAAAGCTCATTGACGCGAAATGCAATACCTTACTGCGCGGCGTAATAGCAAAGGCGCGGCGCTGGTTGTCCGCCAGATTGACTATGCCCTGATGCTCCAGCAACACCCCTTTTGGCTGACCCGTCGAACCTGAGGTATAAATCTCGTAGGCCAGGCTGGTGGGCAGCAGTCCCAGCGCTTTATGATCCAGATTTTCTGCGCTGCAATGGCTGAACGGCCCCAAATGGGTATCATCGAGCAAACCATCCACCGGAATAAGCGCGTAATCGGTGAGAGAAACGGCATCGCTGATAGCCTGACTGCTGATGATGGTCCTGATCCCGGCGTCTTCGAGCATATAACTCAATCGTGCAGGTGGATAAGTCGGATCCAGTGGCACATAAGCACCACCGGCTTTAAGCACGGCCAGGGTCGCGATGATCATTTCCAGCGAGCGATCCAGTGCTATCCCTATCAAGGTATCCGATGTGATGGTACCCTGTTCTCGCAAATAATGTGCAAGCTGGTTAGCTTTGCCATTCAGCTGCGCATAACTCAACAGCTGATCGGCAAAGATAAGTGCAATATGATCTGGGTTGCGCTCAACCTGCTGCTCAAAGGCCTGATGAATACATAAGGCTCGGTCATACTCGTGATAATTATCATTAAGGGCATTAACCAGATACTGACTTTGTTCGTTCGCCAGCACACTCAGCTTCCCAGGCGGATTGTTCAGACTGTGGGTCATCTCTGTTTGTACGAGGCGCTCCAGCAACAACATCAGGTGCTCACTCAGGTGCGTGACATGGGCCTGTGAAAACAACGAGGTATCATAAATCCAGTTAACCTGAAGCGCTGTTTCATCCAGTGAAAACTCTACTTCGAGGTCGAATTTTGCCACACAACCAGCCTGCATCAGTGGCGTGAGCGTCAGCCCGTCGAGCGCATTTTGCTCAGACCCGGACTGTGTTTGCGCGCTATTAAAAGACGTCATGATCTGACACAACGGTGCATGGGCATCGCCCCGCGGGATCTGTAATGCATCCACCAGCTGCTCAAACGGCAGGTCCTGATGACTTTGCGCGTCCAGATGCACATCTCTGACATGTTGCAGATACGTATCCAGCGATGGCTGCTCTGTATTCACCCGCAGTGCAAGAATATTGACAAAGAAACCAATTAGCGGCTCCACTTCGGCCTGAAGTCGGTTCGCCACCGGCGTACCAATCACCACATCCACACTGTTACTGTAACGGCTGATGGTCAGTGCCAGCACCGCATGCAGCAACATAAACGGGGTCATCTGGTAATGGGCTGCCATATCACGCAGCTGGGCGGCCAGTTGTGCAGAGGCTTTACCCGACACCATAGCACCTTCGTAGCTTTTTTCAGCAGGCCTTGGATAATCTAATGGAATACCGTGTACGCCTGGTGCATCACTAAGCTGAGTTTGCCAGTAGTCGAGTTGTTGCTGCAACACATCTCCCTGTAACCAGTTGCGTTGCCACTGGGCAAAATCGGCATACTGAATACTGAGCGGTGCAAGGGGGTTGTCCTGACCGCTTCGCAGTGCGGCATATAAAGAGAAAAACTCGCGGCTGAACACGTTCAGTGACCAACCGTCTGAGGCGATGTGATGCATATTGAGCAGCAATACGCCACGAGTCGGGTTGAGGCTGATGAAGCTGGCGCGCAACATCAGATCAGTGGCCAGATCAAATGGCGCTTGGGCATCTTCAGCCAGCAGCTGGTCGAGCTGTTGTTGCGCCTCAGTTCCCGCCAAATGGTGTAGCTCAATATGACGGATAATCACAGGTTGAGGTGTAAGGATGACCTGCACTGGTCCAGCCTCGCCTTCCTGATACACAGTACGTAGTACTTCGTGGCGGGCCACTATCGTGTTCAGTGCCTGTTGCGCTACAGTCAAGTCAAACAGACCGTCGACTTCAAAGGCCAATGGCATATTGTACTGGGCAGAGCTGCCCTGGAACTGATCGATAAACCACAGTCGTTGCTGGGCATAAGATAATTCAAAGCTGTCTGTATCACGCGGCAACGCCTCGATCGCAGGTCGCGATACTTTGCTGCTTTGCTCAATCAGCACAGCCAGATCAGCCAAGGTACTGGCTGAGAAAACCTGTTTGACGGCAATTTCGACCTCAAACTCAGTGCGGATCAAGGATACCAGCCGTACCGATAACAACGAATGCCCACCGAGCGCAAAGAAATCTGCTTCACGGGTCAATAGTTCAGCCTCGCACGAAAGCAAGGTCGCCCAAATCCCGGCCAGAGTTTGTTCTGTCTGAGTTTGCGGCGCTTCGCCCTTGTTCTGTGCCAAATCTGCTTTAACCGCAGGCAAGGCACGTCGGTCGATTTTACCATTGGCGGTGAGTGGCCATTGCTCAACTAAAGCAATAGCAGTCGGTACCATGTAAGCAGGCAAAACGGACCTAAGCGCAGCCAACAGTGTGGTGCTCAAGTGTTGCTGTGCATCGTTTGTCTCACACGTGATACAAGGACGTACATAGGCAACAAGTTGTTTGCTGGCTGCTTCACCCATTGCCAGCACCAATGCAGACTCAACCTCATCAAAAGATTCCAGAACGGCACTTACCTCACCAGGTTCAATCCGGAATCCTCGAATTTTTATTTGTTCATCGCTTCGGCCCAGGTATTGTAGGTCACCTTGCGGTGTGACACGAACCAAATCACCGGTTTTATAAAGTCGCGATTGGCTGGCAGGTAACGCCTGCGCACGGGCGGCATCAATAAAACGCTCGTCAGTCAGTTCCGTATTGTTGTAGTAGCCCAACGCAACACCGGGCCCTGCAACATACAGTTCGCCCACGCAACCTGTTGGTACGGCCGCTAAATCTGCATCTAAAATCAGACACTGGGTATTGGCAATCGCCCGGCCAATACTGGCTTCTTCCTGATCATATTGTGTGACATGGCAAGTTGTGGCGACATGGGTTTCAGTAGGACCATAATGATTATATAAATCACAAGACGGATGTTGTGTCATAAATTGACGAATGCTGGGGGTGAGTTTCAGCACATCTCCGGCAACACATACCTGTCTAAGCCCTGTCATATCAATGTCCGGGTTTTGATTTGCCTGCTCTGCCATTAAATCAAAGACAGCAGGTGGCACAAACAATCGCGCTATTCCCTGCGTAGCAACCAGGCTGGCCAGATCCTGCAACTGGTCTTTTTGCTGCTGTGACATCAACACCAGACATGCGCCCGTATACCAGCTGGTGGCCAGTTCCTGAGCCGAAACATCAAAAGTCAGCGGGGTAAATTGCAAAGTCCGGTAGGGCTGGGTGATCCCGTCAATCTCAGCCTGATGAACACTCAGATTCACCAAAGTGCTGTGACGCTGGTTGACGCCTTTTGGCCGACCAGTTGAGCCGGAAGTATAGAGAATATATGCACTGTGATCGCCGCTAATGTGTGGCAGGCTATGCGCTTGTGTTACTGGCTGCCATATATCCGGGTTGTCCAGTCGCACACACGGTAATCCAGCGAAGGTGTCTTGTGTCTGTGATAACACCAGCGAGAGTGACAGCTCGCCGATAATGTAATTTAGTCGTTCTTCAGGGCTTCGGGGTCCAAAGGTACATAGGTTGCGCCCGCTTTTAGCAGCGCGGCCACCGCACACACAGTGGCAATGCTACGCTGTGCCACAATCGCAACAGGTTGACCCACAGTGACACCATGTTCCGTGATTAAGCGCATCGCCAGCGCATCGGCACGGGTATTCAGTTCTGCATACGTCAGCTCAGTCTCGTGATCTTGCAGCGCAATGGCGTTCGGGTTATGCCGGGCCTGATATTCCAGTAACTGATGAACGGCCTGCCATTCAGAAGATACCTGCGTGCCGCTTGTTAACGTCAGCGCTTGCTGCTGTTCTTGCTCACTCACCATAGAGAGTGCGGTCAGGTTGGTCGACCCATTATCAGCATGAGTCAGCTCGGACATTGCATTCAGCACATTACCCAAGTGCCGATCCAACTGGCTGATATGCGCTCGTTCAAACAAGCTGACGTCGTAGGTCCAGCCAATCGAGACGCCAGCCTCATTCAGTGACATATGAATGTCTAGGTCAAATTTGGTGGTCAGACTGACATCCTGCATCGCCTGCAGTGACGCCTCACCCAGCTGGACATGCTCCACTTGCTCCGCGGCAACACTAAATTGGTTATCTGTTGTCAGTAAGATCTGAAATAACGGACTGTAGGCGTTATTGCGTGGTACGTTTAAGACTTCGACCAGCTGCTCAAATGGCACGTCCTGATTGCTCTGTGCCGCCAGATGGACTGCTCTGACGTGTGCCAGGTAATCGCGCAAGGTGTCATGAGCTGTGCTGACTCGCAACACCAGGGTATTGACAAAAAATCCGATCAGCGGTGCCAGCGCTGGATCCTGACGGTTGGCCACCGGGCTGCCAATGACAATGTCCTTATTATTACTGTGACGACTCAGTACCAGCGCCAGTGCCCCATGCAGCAGCATAAATGGCGTCAGTTGTAATTCTTTGGCTAAGGTAAGCAACCTGGTTGCGACCTTGCTACTCAGTTGCGAGGTGACCAGTTCACCGCGATACTGCTTTTCGGCAGGACGGCTAGCATCTAATGGTAGCTGATGGAGTGCTGGCACCTGTTGCAGCTGTTGCTGCCAGTATTCCAGCTGCTCTTTAAGCCCTGCTTGTGCAAAGCTGCGTTGCTGCCAGTGTGCAAAGTCGCTGTACTGAATGGTAAGGGGAACAAGTGGACTCGGTGTGCCTTGTTCGAGTGACTGGTAAATCGCAAAGAACTCTTTGGTCAGCACATCCATTGACCAGCCATCCGACGCAATATGATGCATATTAAAGCTCAACAGCGCCTGGCAGCGTTCTGAATCATCATGTGTTAATTGCAGATAGCTGGCTCTTATCATCAGATCCTGACTGAGATCAAAGGGGCGGCTTGCTTCACGCTCCAGATGAGCCCTGGCAGCTTGATGCGGGTCGGCCTGGTCACTCAAATCTAACACTGTGATATACAATCTGGCATCGTCTAACACCCGCAGACACGGCGCACCATCACACTCATAAAAAACCGTTCTTAACACCTCATGGCGCTGCACTATGGCATTCAGGGCTTGCCCCACCTTGGCTATATCCAGGTGTCCATGCACCTCGAAAGCCATCGGCATATTGTACTCGCTGGAGCCGCGATTCAGTTGGTCAATAAACCACAAACGGCGCTGAGAAAAAGACAATACCGGCGGCTCGCCAGGCTGAGCTTTGGCAACCGCAATGGGCGACTCAGTAACGCCACGTTGGCGCTGTCCAATCGCTTGTATGATCTGTTGTTTGTTGTTCTTTAGAAAGTCTTTCTCATCTGCTGTCAAAGCCTTGAGCTTGCCTCTGACCAGTAACTTACCCTGTTCATCAACAGTAAGTTTGATCCCTTTCTCGCTGAGCTGTAAAAAGAACTGTTTCATATTTTCGCTTTTGCAATCAAATTGATGATAAAGAAAAAACACCGGTATCAGAATCCCTAAAGCAGGGACCCTGTGATATCACCACCAGTGATACATAAGTCCAATCAGTCTTAATCTTTTTGCCATATTGAATAAAAAGTCCAGCGCACACTGTACTTGTTCAAAGCTCCCATTTGATGAACATAAGCTCATACCTGGGTTGTCATACTGTCGCGACACTTTTCCGCTACAAAATAGCGTACACAATTAAGTGAATTGGCATCATAGAGTCCAGCATGCAAATGCGATCGACTCTTTGGTTTAATGTTGCTGTTGTTGCCCGCTGACGTGCCGAAATGTCAGTCAACGGGACTAAGGTATGTATAAATTCATAGCCCGACTTATGCGTCAAGCTCGCAGCCACCTAATGAACGCAGTGACGAAGCCGGGCAAACGTATACACCGCTACGCCCGTCTTTGTAACCAAAGTCATAGGCTAATTTGAAGATATGATGGAGCAGCTGTACATCTACAGCCTCTGAATTCATATTGTGGATATTCAGATTGATGCCCAGTTCTGTCAGTGCGTCATTTTTCATCTCATCAGTCCATGTTAAAAAGTATTGCAAAGTGTTAAATTTTCACGCAAACGCATTATTATGTAATCTGCATCTTTTTTCTACACTTTTATTTCCCAAAATTATAAATTTCATAAACCAAATCAATAAACCTTTATTTTTATTGATTTAATTGAGTTTTCCACTTCTTTTCACTTGATCTGCAAAACTTACCTAAAACAACCACAAACCAAGGGAACATTTAAATAACAAAATTAACAACTTCGTGCAAAAGCCCTTTCTGTGGCGCAATACCCAGTCCGAAGCTCAAATATTAACCGATACTATTTACGCTTTTCGAACCTGCTCAATGCGCTTCATTGGGGACATTTATACCCCATACATCGGGACAATAACATGACGGTTTAGGGAATTAATTGTTTCAAAATGGTTCAAAAGTGCTATGAGGCACGTAGCCCGTCACTCGGGCTAACCGTGTTTATGACGTTTACAGACTTGATTAATTTATAGATTTTATTTTCATGGATGACGAAATAAAAGCGTCATAAAGAAAAGACTTTTTGCTGTCATATTCTCAAATTCGAGTGGTTTGTTGGCACAAATGCAAAACTAACATCAATGTCCTGACCACAAATACCCCTCAGCTTAAACCTCGGCACAGACTACACAGCTTACCCAAAATGAACACCAAACTAAGTGCAGCAAACTCAGACAAAAGCACATGTTTGGCGGTGTTTTAGTACCTAATTAGTGAGCAAGTTTCATTGAAATGAATTAGAAAAGTCATATAAAACGCAACAAAAGGGCTCTCCATGGAGGCCCCAAGATGCCGACATTATGTCGCTATTTACACTGATACAATTCTAAGAGGGTAACGCACGTCAGGTTTTGTTGCTGTGTTTACTCTTGTTCCAGATGGGCAATCACCTGCGCCAGCGCGGTTGACACGGCTTTTTTATCCTGCCAGTCAAGTTCTGACCAGTCTACGCCGCATGACAGCTGCGTCACATCCTGTGTCAGCAATTTTTGCAGTGCCCCAGGTGAGTCAAACGATGTGGTGACAAACGGGGCTTTACTTTTCTCAGGTCGCTTTTTGATCCCCTGTAATTGCTGCACAATGAGGTCAGAGATAGCACGTTTATCCACCGCATTTAAGGTAGACTTGTCATACTGCGCCTTATATTGCGACTCCACTGACAAAATAAGTCGCTTCATTTTGACAAAAGAATAACTGCACCCGGATTCATAAGCTGACATAACCACCGGATAACGTGATAACACGTTGTAGTTATCATATGCCCCCGTTGAAATGCCAAGTTTGGGGACTATGGTCCTGACAGTGAGCCGCGACATGCCAGACTGCAGGCGCGCCTTATTCAGCTGTTCAATCTCTGTCATGGCATTAGAAAACGCCTGTAATTTACCATACTGAGGCAAATCCTCACGACTGGCATTTTCCTGAAACTGCTTTACCTTAGTCAATAAGGGCTTATTATCGTAGACCTTAAACTGCGCTGCCGCACCATATCCTTTGGCATATACCAGTGCAAAAAATCGGCGGTGCCCCGTAAGGATTTGAAAGCGACCATCTTCCAGGGGATATAAAGTGGGTACTTGGATCATTTCAGACACAGAAATGTTGTTACCCAGCTCAATGATGGAGTCTATGGTCTGCGAAGCCCGTTTCCAGTCTTCCGTATCGCGTTTCAAGCAGTTAATGATGATCGATTTACCAATCAGAACGTGGCTTTCTCCCTGATAAAGCTTGGTGAGCTGTGCTTTACTCAGTTTACGCGCAACAAACAGACGAGCGTCTTCATCACTCACGAAAATTGACGGTAAAAATCGACCGTTGGAGGGATCGGGAACAACTGAGCTCAAAAAAATGCTCTTGTACTCGAAAGACTCATCGTTGAGTTCATTCTTATTGTTCAGGTTGCTCAGTAGCATTTGCTCTAACATAGTTTGTACTCTTAATCAGGCTGACATACGCGCTCAGCCGGGCGCCGTGGAACTTTGCCACAAACAACTCAAAGGTGATTACACCTAAAAAAAGAGCAACGGCTCTGCCTTCAAGTTTAACGAAAATTTCATCGGGTGCCTACCGCCGTTCTATCCCTTTGCTATCCCTCACGGATCAAATAGCACACAAAGTTAAAGTCACTTTCTTGCACAGGTCAAGGCGCATTACGCACATTGACAGTCTTCTAAGTGATAAACCGGGTTTGTCCCTCAGTTTATTTCATTTAGTTCGAGCTAGTTATGGCGCCTCCAGTTTATCCGGGTTGCACTGTGCATTTGGTGGCATACATGTCAGTAGCGCGCTTCATGACCCATCCCCATGTCGCGATAACCCACTGAACTAATTTAAGTCTTGGCATAATCGTCATCATCCTTATTGAGATTTTTTCTTGTTATTCTTAACCCCCACTAAATACTAACTTGTGCCCAAAACATTTCAAGCGATTCGTTATTTCTAATACTTGTTCACCCAGCTATATTCATTCTTTTTTTTAGAACGAAACCTTCAATATTTGCAAATTTCATTCTCACTTTGCCATTGCTAAAGTGGTCACATCAAGCAGACACAGCGCATTGGACTAACTTTAACTGATGGCGCAGGCAACGAGGTTTTTATGCAGATTATTCGTATCAATAAAGCACACGCTGCGCAGGATGGCGCGGGCGTAAACATAAGTCGCATTGCGGGCTTTGATGGCAAGAGTTTAGATCCCTTTTTGATGATCGATGAGCTTAAATCAGACAACAGCAGCGACTATATGGCGGGTTTTCCGCCTCACCCACATCGCGGTATTGAAACCTTTACCTATATTAGTAAGGGCGGCTTCGAACATCAGGACCAGATGGGCAACAAAAAGGCAATTCGTGCGGGTGATGTGCAATGGATGAGCACCGGGCGCGGCGTCATTCACTCTGAAATGCCACTTAGTGACGCCGAGCAGGGCATGCATGGTTTCCAGATCTGGCTCAATATGCCAGCCAAAGACAAAATGCGTGCGCCCCGCTATCAGGACACCACAGAGCACAAGGCGCCTATAATTAGCACCGACTCTGGCGCAGAGCTCAAAGCACTGGCAGGGAACTGGCAACTGGGTGAACAAACCGTTCGCTCACCACTCAATGATTTAGCAGGTAATGGCGCCATTGCGGATGTGATTTTACCACCCAACCAGCAAGTTACATTGGATATGTCTGGCTATGGCAAAGTCCTTATCTATATTCATACTGGCACACTGGCAGACACGCAATTCAGTGCCACTTATCAGCTGGAACTGGACCCGGCACACCCGGTTGAACTGAGCAGCGGTCCGGAAGGTACGGGGATTCTGGTGCTGGCCGGCCACCCTATTGGTGAGAAAATTGCCCACATGGGACCGTTTGTCATGAACACCCAGGCAGAGCTACATCAGGCAGTACGTGATTATCAGGCCGGAAAATTCGGCAGCATTTAACACCCGGCACAGTAAAGTATTTAGCAAATTAAGAGGACAATACAATGGGACGATTAATTGAAGGTAAGTGGCATGACGTCTGGTACGATACCAAGAGCAATCAGGGCAAGTTTAAACGCGAAGACGCGCAATTGCGCAACTGGATAACGGCTGATGGCAACGCCGGACCAACGGGCGACAGTGGCTTCAAAGCCGAGTCTGGCCGCTACCATTTATATGTTTCGCTGGCATGTCCGTGGGCCCACAGAACGCTGATCTTCAGACGCTTAAAACAGCTAGAAGCGCACATTGATGTCTCTGTGGTCAGTCCTGATATGCTGGAACACGGCTGGACCTTTGACAAGACAACCGGCAGCAGTGGTGATAGCCTGTTTGCTCAGGACTACATGCACCAACTGTATACACGCAATAAAGCGGACTATTCAGGTCGTGTGACAGTACCCGTGTTGTGGGATAAGCACACTCAGCGCATTGTCAGTAATGAGTCGAGCGAGATTATTCGTATGTTCAATTCAGCCTTTAACGAGCTGACAGGCAACACTGATGACTATTACCCTGAAGCACTGCGCCAGGACATCGACGACATTAACGAATTTGTTTATCACAAAATCAATAATGGGGTATACAAAGCTGGCTTTGCCACCGATCAGGTAGCCTATGAAGAAGCGGTACAGGCCTTATTTGAGGCACTTGAACAGCTGGAACAAAAACTGAGCAAGCAACGCTATTTGGTTGGTGATACCCTCACAGAATCCGACTGGCGTTTATTCACCACCCTGATCCGTTTCGACAGTGTTTATCATGGTCACTTTAAATGTAACCTTAAGCAAATTGAAGACTATCCAAATCTGGCCGGTTATATCCGCGAGCTATATCAATGGCCTAATGTCGCCGAGACGGTGGATTTTTACCATATCAAGCGCCACTACTATTTTAGCCACACCATGATCAACCCGACTCAGGTTGTGCCGGTTGGCCCGGATATCAATTACTCGCAGCCACACCAACGAAGCTAAGCGCCCTATACTGCCACTGTAAACCCCGTTTACAGTGGCTTTCACTTGCCTGCTAACATGCCAATCCAGCCTAACTCAAAAACGTCACGCTACTATTTTTTTCATTCACCCTTTATTGAAATAAATGGCTTAAGGTGTCATTTGGTGGTAAATTACCCACTGTCTAACGTGACTTTAAAGGAGTGAAATCATGAAGACAGATAAACAAAATCGTAAAAAGATAGCCAGCAAAATTGGCGTCAGTATGGTCACCGGATTGGCTGTTGGTACTGCCATAGGCGTCTCTTCTGAGAATATTGTCAATGGCGTAACGCTTGGTATAGCGATCGGTGTGGCAGTCGGTATGATACTGGATATCAACAGTTAATGCCCGAGTCAATTCGCATGCTTCAAGTCGCAAAAACAACGTTCGCCCGTGTGATGAATGCAATATATGCGCATTATTCATTTACTCGATACTGGGCATACCTCTTTATTGTGTCTGCACTGAGCTACTTCAGCCACCCTTTAGAGCAATTTTTCAGCTTTGTAACGCTTAATCTCATACTCGGATTGTTCAACCTGACCCAGATGAACAACTACCAACTGGGGTTTCCTATGTATATTGGTCCACCCGAACGACCCCTGCCAAATAAGCCTGCATTTCAGCCATTGCGTCAAACATGGTATGCCGGTTACACGGTGTTTTTTTGGTTCGGTATTGTTATTCAGCTATCCGTGATCCTGGTTCACTCACTGAGATAACACTGCTGACTCTTTAGCAAAGCTATAGGACAGGCGTCCCACTTACTCATTAATCACTGATCACGTCTGCGGCAATTGCAAACACTTTTTCAAGGTTGCTGCCCCCATCCTGCTCAGACAATTTATAACGCCTTGGGCTGTCAATGTGAAAGGCCTGATGCTCTTCAAGCATTTTGATCCTTAGCATCTCACGCTCTTTCGCACTCAGGTGATTCTCGTGCAATGTATCCAGCTCACCGGTATCAAGCCAGATGCCACCACAGCCCGGACACTCGTCTATTTCAACCACACGCAACGGACTAAAATAACGACGCATCATGACGATATCAGGACATTTCGGGCACTTGATCCGGGCGTTTTCATCACCAAGCGGAGCGGAAAATTGACGCAGATGCTTTGCCAGCACCTCTGAGCGCAATTCAGACGGGTTAGTGAAATTAGATAACACCTGGTTGTCAAAAAAGACACCACCACTGTGCTCGGATATATACACTTTAATACCACCCACTTTCACTGGCTTAAGCGGATGTGACGTTCTGGGACACTGCACTTTACTACTCCAATCGTCTGCACTGGTTAAATAATCGCAGTATACTGATTGCGCT
This sequence comes from Pseudoalteromonas rubra, assembly GCF_001482385.1. Taxonomy (NCBI): domain Bacteria; kingdom Pseudomonadati; phylum Pseudomonadota; class Gammaproteobacteria; order Alteromonadales; family Pseudoalteromonadaceae; genus Pseudoalteromonas; species Pseudoalteromonas rubra. Next base: position 1,006,544 of record NZ_CP013612.1, on the reverse strand, counting down.
AAAGTTTGGAAGCCGCCATACACGAGCGCAGGTTTAGGTTCTTACAGCCCGGCTTCCCTTGGTTTATCAAACAAATACCCCTGTGCATAATCAACCCCTAACTCCCGGGCAATAGCTAACTGCTGCTGTGTTTCTATGCCTTCGGCCAGCACCTTGCCACCATATAGGTGGACCGTATCAACCACTTGCCTGATCTCATCGATGATCTCAGCGCCATAATCCAGGCGGCTGATAATGGTGATACACAGCTTCACTACATCGGGTTTCACCGCATTGATCAAAGTCAGCTCAAAGAATCCGCAACCAACATCGTCTAGCCAGAAGGTGTAACCTAGCTGGCGTAATTCGGCCATTTTTGCTTTGATGGGTGCCCAGTCATCTACAGGCAGATGCTCTGTCAGCTCAATACAGAGCAAGTGTGCATAAGGATAATCTAGCAATGTACCCGACACATCCGCGTCAAATAATAAAGCAGGTGAGAGATTAACCGTTAATCTTACCGTGCTTTGTTGCTCACATTGGCCCTGGTGCGTTGCTAAATGGGTAGTCAGTGCCAGCTTTTCCATATCAAACTGCCGCCCCTGTGCCATGGCAGCACCAAAAAGCTTGTCAGCACGGTGCAAGGGTGACGCCTTCGGACCTCGGATCAAGGCTTCGTATCCAAATACGCCGCTGCTTTGAACCTGCTGGATTGACTGCCAGTAAGGGAGCAAATTTTTGTTGGCAAACACCCGCAACAAATCTTCTTTGCTATCAGGATAAAGCTCGTTCAGAGCACAGGCTGCACCAGCCCGGATAGTTTGTTCTTGTGAAGTTTGCTCTTCCACCTGCGCTGAGCTCACCTGGATCTCGGCTTCATGCACCAGCTGACAATCCAGCTCGTGAAGCAGGTGCTGCGCCACGCGCTGGCTCAGTGCTCTTTCCGCCTGCGAGAGAGAATCAAACAGGTCGGTTTCGAACCAGAGCTCGCCCAGCTCGAATATGTCCTGCTTCAACCCGGATTGGCCATTTGGCGACAGTAACCCCACTAACGCATGCCATACTTTATGTGCTGTAGACTGGCCAATACGCTCGACAATATCGGACCACCCCGACAAAGAAACTAAGGTTAAAGTAAGCAAAGGGCCTCCGGCTGATTCACACTGTATTCGCTTGCAGTATAGCAGGACAAATCAAAAGCAGCCTCACGCAATGCAATCAGCACATCTCACAATTAATCAAATAAAGACAATATAAATCAGAGTATTAAAATCAGTGTTCTCAAAAAAAGAATACTTTATCCGGATTTTTGTGGCATTCATTCACATCACCAGCTGTTACCATCCGTGGCAGTAACAAATCACTATCCGGAGCAACCCTGTGAGCATCAAAAATACCTCACGAGATTATGGCACCATTGCAAAATGGCTACACTGGGGCACAGCCCTGTTATTTCTGGCGGCCTATGTCAGCGTCTATTATCGTCAGTGGTTTACCGAAGCCAAAACCCCGGAAAACTGGACTGCATTGCAGCTCCACTTGTCATTCGGTGTTTCAATTGCGGTGATTGTCGCGCTCAGACTCATCTGGCGATGGCTAAATACCACCCCCTCAGCAGAACCTGGCACCCACATCGAGCATCTGGCCGCCCATATTGGTCACTACGCTTTGTACGCCATCATGATTATCGCCCCACTGACGGGCTATATTGGCACGGGTGTGGACACCGAGTTTTTCTTTTTGTTTGATATTCCTAAATTTGAAAGCACAGCGCTATTTAGCGCACTCGTCGAACAGGGAATGGGACTGTCATTCGCCGAGTTTGAAAAACCCATCGACTTTATCCATAAGGAGATTCTCGGCGCCTGGCTTGTCTGGCTGCTGATCCTGGGTCATGCCGCTGCAGCCTTGTACCATCATTTGGTTAAACGCGACCGGACTTTGCTGAAAATGACGCGCGGTGGCGAGCGCTAGCCATCGGTCAGGTAACACGTTGATCCCTTTATTTTTGCATTAAAAAAGCAGCCGAAGCTGCTTTTTTACTTAATTGCTTAAGTAAGTGGGCTATTTTGAGGCGAGAAAATAGACCAGGTATTAAGTCAAATTGGTACTACTTAATTGCTTAGCGTGTACAACTTGTGTCCTGACCAAGCAATCTCCATACGCCCCAGGTGCCCGATTCACTTGGCACATCGCCACGTGTCCACCAGCGCGCTTCATACTTAAAGCCCTGATAAGTCACCTGATCTGGCTTATTATAAACCTTGCTCGCATCCCAGTTGCCAGGACAGTTCGTATCACCACCAGATGTGACCGTCGCCGTGGCTTTGGCGCTGTAGTTCACCTGGCTTTCTTCCAGGGTAAAGTTGACAGCAACACCGGCTGAGCCACTGCGACTAGCACCAAATTCAACACCCACCTGACAACTCTGATTTGCGGCAAGCGTGCTCGCGCTACACGTATCAACCGGCTTAACCAGACCAGAAGTGACACCACTGGCGGTTACATTTAAGGTCTTAAAGGTGAATGGCGTATTGCCTGAATTGGTGACAGTGAAAGTATGTGCTTTAGTTTCGCCAACCTTGAAACCCGTCAGCGTATCGTTTGCTTTGAACGACACAGAAACTGGCTCAGCACCGCCTTTTACGCTGTCGATCCAGCTGCGCAGTGCCGCCACATCTGAGTACACACCGTATTTTGCAGGGCGTGCACAACCAATCCCCCAGCTGACGATCCCCAGCTGTACCACCTGGCCACCTGAGTTTGCTACGATTGGACCACCACTGTCACCGCTACAAGAGTCTTTCTGACCCTCAGGGTAGCCGGCACAGAATGCCACGCTGCCTACATTCTGATAAGAGCCGCCAGACTGGCGACATACCTGATCAGAGACCAGTGGTACGTCTACCTCATACAGGTTAGTCGGACGGCTGCCGCCTTCGCTCAAACGGCCAAGACCTGCAACAGAAATTAAATCGCCAACGCGCACATATTGCTCAACATTGCCCTGTGCCAGCGTAACGCTCGACCCCTGAGTTGGTGTACGAACCAGCTTAAGCAGTGCAATATCATGGTTTAACGTGCTGCTGTTATACTGTGGATGAACATATTTTTCGGCCACAGCAATGCGGTCGCCATCATTGCCACCAAGGATAAAACCCGCCACTTTAACATTAAGCCCGCTTGCCGATCTGCCACTCACACAGTGTGCCGCAGTCAGTACATAACCATCACCGACATAACTACCACCACAAAATGCCGTGGTGCCATTCGAGCTTAAAATTTGTGTATAGAACGGCCAGTCTGCGGTATTGGCCGGATTACCGCCAACAATTTCAGGCTCATAATATTCAGTACTTATACTATAAAGTAAGTGCTCACCGACATTAGCCGGTTGCGCAATTGCTGCTGCACTCAGACCTAGCCCCAGCGAAACAGACAACGCTGTCATTGAAAGTGTTTTTTTAACCTTTAACATGTGTATACCTTTGTTTTTCCTTTATTGGGAACCAAAAAATATAAACACTAAATTTACACTTGTAAATAAAAAAGATTAAAAAGCATCCAATGTACAGTTGAATTGCACCTGTTATTCATACAGAAAAAGGCTGAGCAAGCTGACAAAATGACCTGAAAGAAGTGGACTTTACAATATATTGGGGCATCACAGTGACGCCCCTAAAGCTGCCAGCTTTGTGCGCTGGCAGCTATACAACGGCTTAGTATTTTGCGCTGATGCCGATCAAAGCGTTCTCTGACTCTCCATCGTAGCAACGGGTATCGCCGCCATCGCGATTCTCAATGACCAGGTTGTAAACTGTGCGTGAGTCCTGACCTGCTTCAATGGCTCTCAGTACCGGGCCAAGCAGGTAAGTGTGCGTACTATAGATGATTACCGGTTCCATCTGATTACCAGTGCGCTCACTGTTGTATCTGACTTCAAAATTACCATTGTGAGAAGCAACGCTGGTCACAACTCCTGAACAGGTAAAGATGGTTGCTTGTGCAGCAAATGCGCTGCCTGCCATACATACGCCAATAGCGGCGCGTAACAAATGTGTTCTCATTATTCTTCCTTAAGTTGATTAGTGCCAATACTGGCAACACACAGACTAAGCACGCAGGGTGAATAAAAAGACACCAAAAAGTTAATTTTTTATTTCAGTTGAAGTGATAGCTAAATATCAATCGCCAATTTACTTATCGTCAGTCTTCGTAATACGGAAACAGCAAGCGCACCCGCGCGCCCTGACCGTCCGGATTATTGTCGAGCTTAATACTGCCGCCATGTGCAAACATGATCTGCCGACACAGAGCCAGACCAATCCCGCTGCCCTGTGCTTTGGTTGTGTAAAAGGGCACAAAAACATTATCCGGGTTTACGATCCCACCGCCATTATCCACCATGGTCAGAACCAGCTGGCCCAGTGAAGTAGCAGAAGACAAAGTGATTTCGACCTGCTGGCCGGGCATGACGGCTTCCTGCGCGTTCTTGGTGAGGTTGAGTAATACCTGTTCAAACTGCTGTTGATCAACCAGCACAGAGGCAGACTGATCCAACTCAAACTGCCAGTGTATATCAGGGTAAAGGGTTGTGAGTGTGCTGATCACCCGACCCAGTTTTACCGGAACTTTATTGGGTTGAGGTAAGTGCGTCAGACGAGTATAGCCTTCTAAAAAAGCACGCAAAGAGCTGGCGCGTTCACTGATAATGCCTATGCCCTGACACAAACTGTCGGCTGATGGCTGATTTTCTGGCTGTGATAAACGCTTGTTGAGCTGCTGCGCTATGGTGCTGATGGGAGTCAGGGTGTTGTTCACTTCATGACTCAATACCCGCAGCAGGCCCTGCCAGGCCGTGCGCTCTTTTTCCATCAGCAAGCGCTCAGCATTACTGATAATTAAAAACTGATGTGCTTTGCCTTCACTGATAAAGCGCTCTCGTAATACCAGATACTCACCACTGATCTGGCCGTCGTCCAGCATCACTATTTTACCGTCGCAAGCCATCAGTTGACGACCCACAGCGCTGCAGGCAAGCGCGAGTGGCTGCTCCGTGCTGGGTATGGCAGTAAGCAACACTGTCTGGGCGGGCTGATTAGCCATAATAACCCGCTCCTGGTCATCCAGCACCAGTACCATGGCATCCATCTGATTAATAAACTTATTAAGCATCAGGCGCGACTCCACCGCCTGGGTTTTATGATGGCTGAGGCTGTCTGCCAGCAGATTAACCTGACTGAGCAAATCAGACATTGCTTTGTCGCCGCTCACCCGTCCCCGCATCGAATAATCCCCCACTGTCATGGCTTCAATAAGGTTCGTTAAGGTATGCAGCTGATGCGCCACCATGGCCTTGCTTGCTACCACCAGACAGATCAGCAATAAGGCAAACACAGTCGCAATAAACACCACCAAATAGCCATTCCAGTTGGCCATATACAAGCCTGTCACCATCAACAGATAACAGGGCAGACAAACCACGATAATCAGGCGCTGCAAGTGCGTCAGGGCAAAACCAGAGACCTTGCGCATTGCTACTCAGCCATCCCAAACTTGGCCAGCCTGCGATAATAGCCGCTGCGGCTCAGCCCCAAAGAGCGGGCTGTTTCACTGGCATTGCCCTGATGATGGCGCAGCCTCTGACGCAGCACCGCTTGTTCGATTTCATCCAGCGTCAGGCTAGGGTCATCCACATTAGTCTCCGCTGGCTGCCCGGTTGTGATAGCCAAATCGCCTGGGGTGATCTGGGCCGTACGACACACAAACAGCGCCCGCTCCAGGACATGGCGCAACTCGCGAATATTGCCGGGCCAGTCGTACTGACAAAGCGCGGTGAGGGCTTGCTCACTCAGTTGCGGCACAGGTTTGTTGTACTTTGCTGCAAACTGTGTCAAAAAGTGCTCGCTCAGCGGACCAATGTCGGCCACTCTTTCTCTGAGCGAGGGTACTCTGAGTTCCACCGTATTCAGTCGATAGTAAAGATCCTGACGAAACCCACCAGATTGGATCTGCGCTGGCAAATCACCATTGGTAGCCGAGATAACCCGGACATCAGCAACCTGTGACTGACTACTGCCAACAGCCTCAAACCTGCGCTCTTCCAGCACGCTGAGTAACTTAGCCTGCTGAGACAACGGAATATTGGCAATTTCGTCCAAAAACAAGGTGCCATGGCGCGCCATTTCAAAACGGCCCGCTCTGGCGGCTTTGGCATCGGTAAAAGCCCCTTTGACATGGCCGAACATCTCACTCTCAAACAGACTTTCTACTATCGCCCCCATGTTGGCCGTGACAAACGCCTGCTCAGCGCGCGCCGAACAACGGTGCACATAGGCCGCCAGCATGCTTTTACCGGTGCCGTTGTCGCCAGTCAGCAAGATGCTCATATCGCTTTGAGCCAGTTGTTCAAGCTGGGTCAGCAACTGTTGCATCGGCTGTGAACAGGCCACAATCTCGCTGCGTTCCTGAGGATAGGCGGCTTGCTGTAGCAACTGGTTTTGCTGTTTCAGCCGCTCATTTAACCCCTGTGATTGTGCAAGCGTAATATGGGTTTGCAAGGTGTGCAGCAAACGCTCGTTGTCCCAGGGTTTTTGCACAAAATCCTGAGCACCACTGCGCATCGCATCTACCGCCAGTTCAATGGTCGCCCAGCCAGTCATCATCACTATTGGCAGACGACTGTCGAGCTGCCTGAGTTCAGCTATCAGGGCAAGCCCTTCTTGTCCTGAGGTAGTGTCTTTGCCAAAGTTCATGTCCAGCAAAGCGCAGTCAAACGACTGCACTTTGACTTTTTCCAGCGCGGCCTGAGCCGTGGTAACACAACTCACCTCATAGCCTTCGTCTTGCAACAAAAAAGACAGACCTGCAATGACGTTCATATCGTCATCGGCGACCAGAATATGTTGTTTTGTGCTCATGCCAGTTCTTATACTTCCTTCACTTTTATGGGGTTATTCATAACGCAGCGCTGCGATCGGTTCAAGCTCAATCGCCCGCTTGATAGGCATATACACCGCCAGCAATACCACAGCGCTTAGCGCAGCACTCACCGCCGTAGCCAAGGCATAATAGGCGCCAACGGGGAACAGCCCCTCGGTAAACTTCTGAAAACCCATCGCTAACAAAGCAAACAGCAGCAATGCCAGCCCAAGGCCAATTACTAGCTGAACCGCCCCCTGGCGCATAAACAATCCCACAATAACACTGTCACGTGCGCCGACGGCACGACGAATGCCAATTTCATGCGTGCGTTGTGCCACAGCATTGGCTGTCAGGCCATAAATACCAATCACCGCGAGCACCAATGCAAAGCCGCCGGTTGCAAAGGTTAATTGAGAAATAAACTTCATTGACTCGCGCATTTTATCGCGGTTTTTAATGGCCGGCATCACCGTTTGCGTGACCTCCAGGTTAGGTGCAATTTTGTACATTGCCTGGTAAAAAATTTCATCGGCATTGCGCGTGCCGGGCAAAATGCGATACGACAGCTTTTGCAGAGTTTGCACGAACTGACTGCCACTGATGTAAATTTCATCGGCTGAGTCCAGCTTGCCAAACAGAGACTTCGGGTTCATCAGGTTCGAGACCACCCCCACCACAAACACTTGCTGCTTTTTGCCCTCAAGCTCCATGGTAAAGTGCTGCTCCAGCGCGGATTCACCCGGCCAGTAGCGTTGTGCCATAGAATCACTGATGATCACCACCCTGCGCTTGTCCATGGTGTCGCCAAGGTTGAATAAACGCCCTTCGAGTAGTTTAACCCCGGTGGCCTGGAAATCCCCCAACATGGAAATCGTGTCAATCTCAGTGCCCGTTTGCTCATCCCCATAGGCTTTGTCGGCAAAAAAGACATTGCTTGGGCCTAACCACTGTGCCACCGATACATGTGTGACTGCGTTGTGATTTTGCACCTCATTCATCAGTGCATAGGTCAGGTTAAGGCGCTGTTGAGGGCTGGGATAATCGTGTTCCGGGGTACTGTAACGCGTGCTCATCACGTTTTGATAATCATCGCCCAGATCAATATTGACGAATTTATTAGCAATAAGCGCAGATATGGAGCCAATCAGCATTAATATGGCGACTAAAAAGACCTGAATGGTTACCAGGATACGAGACAGGCGACCGGCTTTGCGGCTTTGTGCCCCACGGGTGCCATCTCTGAGCGTGGCATTGATATCCTGCCGCGTACTGCGCCAGGCAGGTAAAAAGACTGCCAGCAACACGGTACTCAGCATATAAGCCAGCGCCATCAACAGGGTTGCCCCATCAAGCCCATATTGCCACCAAAATAGGCCAGCCCCAGGCAACCAGGAACGCAGCGCCACATTAACATAATCCAGAAGTGCGCCAACTAGGCAAACACTCAAAAATGTCCCCAGCAGGGTGATTAACACGCCTTCCCACATTAACTGGCTGATCAGGCGCCCGGAGCTTGCCCCCAGCGCGTTACGAATAGCGGTCTCTTTTTGCTTTTCGAGAATTCTGGCCAGCAACAGGTTGCCCACATTGATACAGGCCAGCAGTAGTACTACCCAGGAAACCGCACTCAAAAAGAAAAACACCGTGGCGCCTTCTCCGCCGGTTTGGGTCATCTGAAAGGTAAGGATGCGCGCCTGTTTTTGTACCGGCTCCATGCCATAACTCTGCTGATTTTGCAGTTGCAGGGTACGCAGTATTTGCGTCATTTCGCGCTCAGCCGTGGCTATTTCAACATCATCTTTGAGGCGAATATACGCATTAAACTGCTCGCTCACCGGGGCTTGAGCGTCGAGTACCTTGTCGGGCAGGGGTAACCAGATACGCGCAATGTGTGGAAAACGATACCCCTTTGGCATGATCCCCACCACTTCGGTCTGCACCCCATTGAGCTCAATGGCCTGACCCAGCATTTGCGGATCCCGGTTAAACTCATCTTCCCAGACTTCTTCACTGATCACCGCCACAGCAGGGGCGCCTGGCAGGCTATCCTGCGCATTGAGCGTGCGCCCTGTCAGTGGTTTTATACGGCTGAATTCAAAAAATCCTCCCTGAACCGCAGCACCAAAAAAGTTACGGCCTGCTTCGCCTTTACTCATCCGCACGTCCTGGTCGCGAAAGATCCCCAATTCAGAGAAGGCCTGTGCACCTTGTATCAGAGCCTGAAACTCGTTGGCAGTGGGCATATCGAATTCGCCATCGTTATAAACTACCAGGCGTTTTGCTGACTCGCCATCTGGCAAAGGCAGCGCTTTGTAGATAGTTGAATACAAGAATGAAAACGTGAACAAGGCTATCGACAGGCCACCAAGCAGCACACCCAGCGTCATCACGGTAAACTTGGGCGACTTATAAAGCTGACGCAATGCGTATTTTAGGTCCAGCAACATGGCCATCATAACGCCTCCAGATCCAACGCGTTGTGCGCCACGGGCTGCGAAGCCTGTGTATTACGGGTGTCTCCTACCAGGCGGCCATCGAACATTTCCAGGCTGCGCTGCGCGCGCAATGCCGATGCAGGGTCATGGGTCACCATGCAAATGGTTGCGCCTTCACTATGCAGCTTATCGAACAATGTCAGCACCGCCATGGCGTTTTTGGAATCCAGGTTACCTGTGGGCTCATCGGCCAGAATGATAGCAGGGTCATTCACTAATGCCCTGGCAACGGCAACACGTTGCTGCTGACCACCGGATAGCTGGGATGGAAAATGCGCAGTACGATGGCTCATTTCGACTTTCTCAAGCACTTCCTGCGCCTTCGCCTGCATTTCCTTGCGACTAATCCCGGACTGATAGCTCAAAGGCAACATGACGTTTTCTGCCACCGTGAGGTCTGAAATGAGATTGAACGACTGAAACACAAAGCCAATTTGCTTACTGCGGATGGCTGCACGCTGATCGCGAGACAGCCCGGATACATCCTGATTGCTCAGTATATAATGTCCCTGTGTGGGTGCATCCAGCAATCCCAGCAAAGACAGCAGGGTTGACTTACCACACCCGGATTGCCCGGTCAGGGCCACGTATTCACCCTCTGTGATGCTCAGGTTAATGCCGTGCAATGCCTGAGTTTCTATTTCATCGGTGTAAAAGCTTTTACTGATATTTTCTAATCTTATGAGTGCGCTCATGAATGACTCCATTTCAGAGCCAACAGGGTGCAGCAAACAGCCTCTGTTGGCAAGGTTAAGGCGTAACAGCCTGCTTGTTTCTTGAGTAGAAACGCATTAATTCAGTTTGATTTCGGCATGGTCCTGCCAGTCACTGCTGTCAGATATAATGACTTCATCCCCAGCGCTCAGCCCCGAGACTATCTGCACCCGATTGACGGAAACCTGACCCAGCGCCACTGCCGTTTTATGGGCAAAACGTCCGGCATGGTCGAGCTTATACAGCTGGATTTGGCTGGATTTGGGTGCGTAGGTTGGACGGCGGACATACAAAGTATTGCTCAGATGGCTGACCTGAACCTGTGCGTCTACCGTCAGCTCAGGACGGGCATCCGCAGGCAAACTGTCAGGTAACGCGACATCGACCAGTACCATGCCATTTTCCACTGCCGGGTCTATGCGCGTGACCGTGCCGGTTATTTCATTGTTTCGGGTATCCAGCGTCACGCTCTGGCCAATCTGAATATCCTGAACCCTGACTTCCGGTACTTGCAGCTCGGCGTATAAATTCTGTTGCGATGCCAGCAATGCAATGCTGCCGCCCAGGCTCACCTGCTCACCCAGCTCCAGCGAAATCTGTTGTACGACACCACTTTTATCTGCACGCACCTGCAAAGCATCAACTTGTTCCTGCATGCGCCTGAGATTGTTCTCCAGCAGGCCAAAGCGGGCTGTTTGTGCGGCTTTGGTTGCTTCAATTTCAGCGCGCATTTTGAGCGCCTTTTGCTTAGCGGCCTGCCACTTTTGTTGCTCACGCTTTACCGCCAGCTGGCTTTTTTGATAATCCAGTTGAGACACCGTGGCATTGCCTTGCTCGATCAACAGGGTTTCGGCGTCGAGTTTTAGCTTTTCTGCCTGATAACCCAGATCTGCCGAAACCACCTGATTGTCGAGTTCTACCAATTGAGATTCCAGCGCAACTATGGTGGCGTTATTTTCAGCTTTGGCGGCTTCTTGCTCCCAGCGCGCCTGTTCAAGTTCTCGTTGCAACTGCGGATTAGATAACTTGAGCAGCAATTGCCCAACTTCGACCTCAGCACCCGCTTTCACTAGCACCTGCTCTACCCGACCGGATACCTGCGCTGCCACCCAACGGATCTCTGCGGGCTTGAGTACACCGGTAGCCCGCACGTTAACCTGAAAATCGCCGTGCTCCACCTTTGCTGTGACCACAGTTTCCCGATCCACGAAATAAGACGCATCACCGGTAAACTCCTGAATTGCGAAGTAACCCAAAGCCAGCGCGACAACTGGCAGCAAATAACCCAGTTTTTTCCAGCGCACTGGCTGTGTAAGATCTCTTTGTATATCCATCTGCTTTTCCCTTCTGTTATTGGGTCTGGTTTGCAGAAGGTGTTACAAGGGATATGCCAGATCTATAACCACCATATGCAACTGTTTTAATTGATGTTTATTTATTTCCCTGAAAAAGGGGATTTGAAGGTGTATCGGTTTTGAGACAGGTGAAACAGGCCAGTGTGTCGGATTTGACACAGGTGTTTAATTGACGAAGTCGATGGAGGTAAGCGTTACAAAACCACTGTGTAAAACATTATGCGAAATAGCATGACGACTAAAAGTGCCAGACACTAAACAGGCTTTGAACACAACCAAAAAATGATTTGTCTCTTTATAATAAGGGCAGGCAAAAACTCATCGTATCTGGGGCACTGGCTTTACTGTTGGTATAGCATAAATGTGATGAGCAGTAAGGTGATTCGCGTAGCTTACCTCTGCATGTGCAAAAAAATGCCGCGACTCTGTAACCTGGCACCTGGTTCGAGCAGCTTAGATTTTATTCACGCTCTTCACATGATGTACTGAGATTATGATTTATCTGCTTGATAAATCGAGGAAAGCCAGTTTCTGTTTTATAACTTACCGACACACCACCAGGAAATACAGTACCTAAAAAAGCTGAGCTATGATAAGTTGCACCTGCAATTTGCATATGCCAGTCTCTCATCCAACCTTTGGTATTTGAATGGAGCCAGTCAACTATTTCTCTGTACTCGGGGTCTGCGCCCGTTATGACTTTTCCGCAGTATTGAAACGCGTTAGGAATAAAACCAACTTCAACCTTTTGACCTCGAAAATAAAGTAGATATCCTGTCATTGCTGCTATCAGCACCAGTACGATCAATCCGGTTACTATTCTCACCATAATATTCATAGCAAAGCTGTGAGCTAATTTTTATTGCTACAGCTCAAAGCTTACTTTTTGAGGCAACATAAATTCCATTGTTAATGCGTAACCTTTTAAACCACACTTGGAAAAGCCATCTCTGGGCAATAGAGGTGTGAATTTTGAACGTGCGATCATATCCACAACAACCGATTTTGGTACTTCCATTGGTTGAATGTCCGTAATGACGATCTTCTCAATTTTTCAAGAGTTTTCTTATATAGGTACATTGTTATTTCCGCCAGTGAGCGTTAATGGCAGTTCACACACCTTTTCCACTCACTGCAACCTACTATGCTTGGTTAAAATATTCGCGCTGTTGAGAGCATGTCTATCTTCCCACAATTGCACGTTACACCTTGGTGGGTCACTACGTCGACCTTTTTGGCTGTGACTTCGACACAACAACCCCTTTTATCATATGCGCCATCCGCTTTTGAGATCTGAGCTGACAGCACTCAAGGTGAGTTTGTAAAACTTGCCTGGCAGACTCTATGTTAGCCTTTTTTACCGACTAAAAACTCTGCGATCTCTTCTGCGTGCATTCTCGCGATATCCTGCATATCACCGATTGCCATAACATTAAAACTGGAGACATTAGACTTGCCTATCACTTTCCCATTTTGATCCATGACAGTAACTTCTGAATAAACACCATCTTTGCCGGCTAGCACACCGAACATCGCACGTGAGAATCCAGATCGCATTCTGTAATCAATGATGTTAACAGTGACTGTACTGCCATCTTCTTCGGTATAGATGCCCCGACTTCTGAGCTCTAGTTTTAGATATGATTTAACCGCCTGAGAGAAGTGCTCTGGGGCATCTGGTGTTATGCTTTTGAGTTCTATTGTGCCGTATTTTAACTGTGCTTGATTATGAACATCGATAGCTTGGGAAATTTTTGTTGAGCTTGAGCAGGCGCTGAGTAATGCGCTGAAAAATACTACCCCTAGTGTTTTAGTCATCTTACTTCCTAATACAAATTTAGATTATTATAATTATTTAGAGCCGCTATACTGCTCTTAGGTATCGTCAAACATATTGCATTTATTGCCCATATGATTAACTCAAAGACGCTGTTTTAACACGTTAACCTCCCCAGAAGCAACAGCATCGCGTGCGATGTAACTATCTTACACAATAACAAAAGCACTAAATCTCACGTCATGGCACGGCAGACGTGCTCTCAGCCAAGTGAACAACCTGAGAGTGACTATCTGTATCAGTGCTTTTAACTTATCAACAACGCCTACATCTCCGGCCCTTCGAAAATGGGAAAAAAGGACAGCCACCTGAAATCTAATACAGCCACTTTAATGTACTTTTTTGACCCTGCCTTCATCAAAACTTGAAAGTGACGCCAATATGCGCACTTTTATATGCAACAGTTGCAGGGGAATGAGAATTTCATATACAGACAATTACAGTCCTGGAAAGTGCACCAAATAGATACTTCTAACGCACTTTCCAGTCATCTTCACCAGGCCAAAACCAGGAGTGCTGATTTAGTAGGCGCACAACCGCAAATAGTACTTAAACTGAGTCATTCACATGCTCAACTTCCGTGCACGCCAACCCTGATAAGTCGTATTCTAAAATTTACTAGTTTGTAAAAATACCAATAAAGTTTGCTCCGCCACACTCATCGTTTGAATAATTGTGTATTCTGATCTTCTTCCCACTCATTGCCGCTGCAAGGGCAATTGAAAAGGCTTGGTTGTAAGACTGCTCTGATTGTGACTGACTTGCAGGAAACTCAACAGATCCGTTTGCACATGGACCAGTCCCTCCACTTAACTTAACGTAAAACACATCTTTATTACCACTGGAACTCGCCACTTCAGTAATTACGGCATTCCTTACCAACTCCCCAGCTCCACTAAAAAAAGGTGACAAAAGCAAAGTCGCACAGATTAAATTTCTCATACATTTCCTTTCAAATTAACGTGTGCATCAACGACGAATGCCTTAAGGGCTTTTTTACCGCGAAGCGATTAGCGAAAAATAGGCCAGAGAGTAGGCTTCCGTTTTGACGACACTTGTTAACTGCTATTAATTTCCAACCACTTTAAAGCAGTATTTCTATTTTATTATTACAAATTACCGAAGAGTTAATGATCGTTCTTCACTGCTATAATGCACTCCTATAAGTACGCAATCTCTCACTCACGAGATCTCAAAGTTGATTTTTATTCGTAAAGTAGCATCATTTTATCTTCAAACCAAAAGAGCTCTCTTCACTTAAAATAAAAGCTAAAACCAGCTGTGTAAATTTCAAAATCAGCAACTTATTCCTTTAGAAATTCTCTGATTGCTTCTTTGCAGTAGCACGCTACGTCTTTGGGACAGTCAACTCCCGCATTCTTCATCGCAAACACACTGACCACACAGTAAATAGCTACTTAAATTATAATTTTCAGCTAGAGTAAATTAATTTAAATTCCAATCTTTTATTATCAAACTCATTTAGAATCCTACTTTTCAACTTTTCAACATCCTCTTCCTGCCATGAATTAGCAGAAATAATAACCACCACTTTCCCATTGTCTATTTTATCTCGTATTATATCAATATACGCTTCAACGGAGGTTTGAGGTGTTCGTGCTCTCATGAGCCCTTTTTCTGAAATCCTTATATGTACCTCGGATGCAGGAAACGCTTCAGGTTTAACAAACAGTGAGAATAAAAACAAACACAATACCAATGTAGAAAAATAAAGTAATAGCTTCATAAATTTATGCTCAAATAGCTCTCAGAAAACCAGCAGCAAGCTATCAATTACTTAATTTTTATGCCGATACATCGAGTTAGCCATAACAATGTCTATTTAAACACTTTCTCAGAGGCCTTTCTTGCTGAGCGCTGCTCCAGCAAGCTCCCCGGACAAAGCAACGACTATGTACCCATTAAACTTATTTTCTACTTATTTTACAAGCGCCCAAAGGTATAATGCTGATATAATTCATCATGCTAACTAAACCGCCAATTCGAAGTAACTACTTACCCTCAATATAAAGCCTAGGAATAATAGGCTATTTTATACTTCTTGCTTTTCTCGGCTAATCCAAGATATAACTCTAGGTTCTCGTATATAACCTTTAAGCTCACATAGAAACAAGGAATTCAACGGTGAAAGCCAAACAAAAAGAACTGTACAAAGCGATAGCCTCGATACTATGGCATGACTGGGATCCAATCGGTGTTAACTACGGTGAAGACGAGTGGAATGATGAATACGACAGCTATGTGCCTCATGTATTTAAACTTGTATTAGAAGATAAGGATGTATCTAACATTGCGCAATACCTTTCCTCTTCTATCAAGCAAAATATGAGTTGCTCTGCACCTGAGCAACACAACTTAAAAATTGCACACAAAATAGTGGACGCTAAAAAGCATATTCTAGGCTAGCCTATAAATACCTTATAACTCGAATACCACCGAAGGCCACTGCTCTAAGCAGGGCATAGCACCTTGGCATACTTTCTTCTGGCATTACCAAAAAAAAATCTGGAATATCACTCCGAAAACCCTAAGTTTTTCACCATCTAAAAAAGCCGGTTAAATAGCCAAAAACGGGTTGTACAAATCACCATTAGGACGAAAAAATAAGAAAAAAATAAAAATATACAACTCAATATTTAAAAAATCACATTACAGTGCAGTCACGTATTTTACATAGGCATCGGCCTGGCAGTAGTAAAACCCATACACCACCGTTTCCCAGTATGGTTGACATTGAACCTGGTTGTTGTGCGACCCCTTATTCCACCAGTCGAAATCACCAAACTTAGCTTTGGCCTTTTTATTCCACTCATTTATAGCACTGGCACGCAGCTGAGATATCGCAGCATCGAGTTGGTTTTTCCAGATTATGCGAGAAGCAGTTCCAGTGAAATACTCTCTGTTTTCAGAGGAATAAATATCAGCGCCAAAGTTATAAATTTCATTTTCACCGCTTGATAAAAGCCCAATTGATGCTGTTTTATTCTGCACCTTTAAGGTATTATTAGTTACGTCAGATTGAAGACCATAACCACTCATGCTTCCACTCACAGATTCGACAACAACTGTAGACCAGGGGCTCTGTATACCCGAGTTTAGCGAACACTGATTATGCTCAATCGAGCTACATGACAGAATTTCAGAATGAACAATATCGCCATTTTTATTGTGGAAACTCACATCAAAGTCACCGGACTCCATACCTTCTGAATGGGCAGAAACATGCAATTCAAGACCACTGCTCTGTGACACTTCCGCTGCCATAACACTCCATACACTTGAAACAGAAAGCAATGCAGGTAGCAATATCGATTTTTTATACATTTTAAAACCTCAATTATTTGTTAGTTAAAAAATTATCGTATGGCAAAGCCACGAAGTTAATCTTATGGTTACCTCGGTAAATTTTCGCCTCCCCACCTGGTGAAAATTGAGAAATAATAATGAATAACTTCTATTTCCTGTAGAATTTTTAATTATAAAAACCGACCTTATTAAAAAAATAAAATTTAACAAAAACCAGAATAAACCAAGTGTTTTTCTGAATTTTATAGTTAGTTACAAGTGTTAAGAACGAGAAAAAATTAAATGAGATAAATATATATACATAACAAAATGGTCCAGTCGCCAACCGAAATGCTCGACCGAGACAGTCCTCACAAAATTGAGTACACACTCTATTTTCTCGACAATTCAACCCTGTAAAAGATGCAAACCTCATGATAAAAAGTCACAAAAGTCTCGCGCTACGAAGGCGGTAGGCTATCCTGAGTAATGTTTAAAGGATGAAAAGGTGGCCTATGCAACAAATACTTAAGCTCTTACTGTCCATGGTAATCGTGATCATTACCTTTATCGCTTCAGCGACGCTGGCTGGCATGCTGGCCGAATACGCAGGTTGGTGGAAAAAACCAGTGATAGGTGGCGTTGCCGCAGCCTGTGTGGTGGTTTCTGGTTATATGAGTGCGCCCGGGCATAAACTGTATTATGCAGCCGCATGGCTCGGAATTGGTGCTGTAACAGCCTGGGTGATGTCTAACGCATTTATGTATGCGGAGGATGCAAACACGTCTGCACCTTTGTACATCACCTATGCCTGTGGTTTATTTGCCTTGATACTTTGCTGGATGTGGGAACGCAATCAATATACAACTCACCGATAGGCCACAGCCACAAATACGCTCCGCTGTGATGTTACGGTGCCTGAGTACCAAGCGACTATCGAATCTTTGACAAACAAATTGGCGCATATCGTTTTTTAGGAGTGGCTACCTTCTGACATCTAAGCCCCATTGCTCTGCTGAAACTCATCATGGCAAGTCTACTAACCCGGCTCACCAGCAGTCATCATGTACCTAATTCCATAGCCTTGAGTTAATTTATTGTATAAAGTATACAATAAATTAACTGGATGGATCGGTCAATTTTTATAAGGAACAAACATGATACTGCCTTCATTAAGCTCATTACGAACATTCATAACTGCAGCACAGTTAGAAAGCTTTTCAGCTACGGCGAAAACGCTGCATATCACCCCCTCTGCTGTCAGCCATCAGATAAAACAGCTCGAGGAACGCCTTAATTGCCGGCTATTTGAGCGAGTAGACAATAAGGTCTATCTCAGTGAAGATGGTCAGCGCTACTATCAACAAGTTAACAGTGCACTTGAGCTCATAGAACAAAGCTCTCAGTCACTCTTCGATAAGAGCCAGCAAAAGCAAATTTCACTGTCATGCGTTCCTTTATTTGCCACCCGATGGCTGATCCCTAAATTGTCCCATTTCAATCAGAGCCATCCCGGTTGGCAGCTTAATATTCATACCAGTACACAGGCGCTTGATCTGGACTCAGCCAAGATTGATGTGGCAATACGACGCGGTGCCGGAAGCTGGAAAGGGCTGGACTCCGTGCTACTCTATCAGGAAAATCTGACCCCTGTCTGTCACCCTGAGTTCGTCACCAGTGCGCTGAGCTTAGACAACCTTAGCAGCGCAGTATTGTTGCACAACGAAAACGTATTGTCGGAATGGGAAGAGTGGTTTTTATCAGTCACAAAGAAAAAGTACAGCCTGGATGTCATATTTCAATTTCAAAACACATCCCAGATCATAGAAGCCTGCTTAGAAGGCGCCGGATTTGCCCTCATTGACCCACTGTTTGTTAAGGAGCTACTGCAAACCGGCAAGTTGTGCACACCCTTTACCATATCAGCGCCCAGCAAACGTGATTATTATTTAGTGTACGAAGCCAAAAAGGCCCAAGATGACAAAGTCTCATTGTTCAAAAGCTGGATCTTGGCTCAGCTACCCACCAGCTGAGCCATGGGGCTACGCTTTGCTTTATTCAGCAGACACAAAATGACCTTTATTGTCTTCGAACAAGGTTTCATCATTGGAATTATAGGTTTTTAGCAACCAGCGCGTTTTATGCGCTTCCAGATCTGTGATTTCTATCACCTCTCGACCATGGATGCACAGGTTGTTGTTTATACATAACAGATCTCCGGGTTCAAAGTAAAAACGCTGCTTATGCAGATGAATAAGCTCGGCGAGTTTATCCAGAATAGCCTGATCTTCTGGTTCAATCGCTTCCGTCCTTCCTTCAAAGAACGACAACTTCGCTGCTCTTTGTGGATAATAAACTGGATGCGCAGGCATATAGGCACTCGTGCGCTCTCCCTTCAATGCGAGTACTTCCGTTTTGGTCCTAAACGCAGTACGGGAGAAGCGCGCCTTTTCTTGTTCAGTAAGCCCGTCCAAAATTGCCTGGTCCAGTGCAAAGCTGGTCGATACCTTGTTGCAACTGGGGTTACGTAAACACAGAAGGTTGGCAAAATCAGGCCGAACCTTGAAAAACCCCATGTCGTAATGAAACCCGATGGATACCATAGACTTTTGCGATGCAGAGTCTCGCAATGCGTCCTTGAGGTAGACATCATGGAACAGATCACCATCATTGATGGACGCGAACCCAAACGGGTAACTTTTCATCAAAATACCAATAAAACATAGAATCCCTTCTGCCACAAATGTCTTCTTGAGTTTGTGTTTGGCTGCAACGGGATCATGAAAATCAAATATGGGCAGAGCATCATCTATCGGCGCATTTTTGAACAGCACAACGGGCTGCTGCAGATAATGCAGCTCATTGAGTTGCTTAATAATGTGCTCGCTCAGCTCCGTCATTTCGCTGACTAATCCTTCAACTTCATGATAGAAAGCAGCGTAATCCTGATAGGGGTTCGACTTAAGCAGGTTCAGCATGAAGCCCAATGAGGCCGTTTGCTGGTGATTAAACTCGATCTTTGCGACTGACATAGTGACTTTCCTTAGATTTAAACAGCTTGGTCGATAATGTGGGCAAGTTACCGGAGTTGAGATAAATTCCCAACACAATCAAAGCGAGGGCAATAAAGTGATACAAACGAAGTGCTTCCTGAAGAAACAGCACGGCAAGAAAGGCACTGAACACCGGAATGAGGTTTGCGAACAATCCTGTTTTAACAGGCCCCATTATCTGAACCGCTTTATTCCAGCACAGAAAAGCTAAAACAGCTGCAAATACAGCGATATAAGCCATCGCCAAAACATTACTTACGCTCAGTTCAAACACCCCGACATACATCACCTGATAAAACATAAATGGGCTCAGCAAACACACACCTAAGCCCGATATTAAGAACAAAAACAAAGTTGCAGGCAGTTTGGGGGCCTTGCTCAATAACACGGTATACAAAGACCATATCAATGCAGCCAGCAACATAATGATGTCTCCGGGGACAAATGCTAAATCAAAGATCTGTAATGGCGAGCCTTTGCAGATAACGATGGTCACACCCAGAATAGAAAGTCCGGTACCGATAAGTCCTTGCACTGTCAGTTGCTTGGCTAAAATAAAGTAAGCCAGAATTGGAACGAATACAGGTACAACCGAGTTGACTAGCGTCGCATTGATGGATCCTGTGCTTTGCAGAGCGATGTAAACCAGGCAGTGATAAAGCGCGATACCGGTGCATGCAAGCGCCAGTAAACTGCGGAAAGACTGCCTGATAACGGCGCTGTTTTCCCGCCATTTTCCATAGGTAAAAGGCAATAAAATCAGAGCTGCGATTGACCAGCGCCAGAAGTTTAATTCTATCGCACTCATTGATTCATTAACGGCTCTGCCAACGATAAAATTACCAGCCCACATTAACGTTGCCAGTGTGGCAAAGACATAACTTAATCTCATTCAGGAACTCCAGGGGAGGTGAACCCTCCCAATTTGCACTAAGACAGGATCAACGCTTCCCCACTTGGCGTATACTGAATCGCCGAAGTCGCACTTTCTTGTGCCAGTAGCTTTTGATAGAGCGAGTCCCAATAGGCTTTACTGGTATTCAGGCGAACATAACAGCCAAAGATAATGTCTTGCTTTGCTTCGGGGTATTTGGTGATCAACGGTAAAATAACGTTATTCAGCCAGCCGTCTCCGTGAATGGTGTCAACGGAAATATGCTCTTCATAGTACTGCAACAACTGTGAATTCTCGCCAAGGCCGACTCATTTACAACCGGCGACAAAGCGCTCATATTGTTGTGGATCGGCAAGTTCAGTGATCGCCAGAGAACCCAGAGACTTAAAGTAATTTTTGCGATTGATAATGTGACGCATCAAAAGGTTGTACCCTTCCAGCGCCTGCCAGTTCAGCTCATCGCTGAGCATTGACTCATCGAGTGATAACCCCAGTTCATCAAAGATATTTTTGTACAAACGTACATGCGTATGTGCAGGGATTCCCTTGCCAACTTCATCCCAGAAGTTTTCTGCAACCTCTGGCCTGACTTCCTCATCAATGCCAATCAGTGAATAGACAATCAAATCGTAAAAACGAATGTTCAACATGTAATCGTTTTTAAAGTAAGTATTGAACTGCGCACGATTCGCTTTGTGTTCCATAAAG
Source organism: Pseudoalteromonas rubra (assembly GCF_001482385.1). Classification (NCBI taxonomy): domain Bacteria; kingdom Pseudomonadati; phylum Pseudomonadota; class Gammaproteobacteria; order Alteromonadales; family Pseudoalteromonadaceae; genus Pseudoalteromonas; species Pseudoalteromonas rubra. Next base: position 985,278 of record NZ_CP013612.1, on the reverse strand, counting down.
TGGAAGATTTCGTGCTCAGGCGTACTGTTACTTTTCCATATTTCCTTGATATGGTTAAGAAAGTCCTGACCTTCTAAATGTTCGACATCAAACTTCTCAACTTGTTTGGACTCCTGCTGCTCAACATAGCCCTCCAGTGTATTGCGTACACTCATTAGAAAAGCACTGCTGTGATTGTCATCCTGACCGGGGCGAGGCTCTCGAATATTCATGTTATATAATTCAAACAAGCTTCGGTGTAGCTCATACAACGAATGCTCGTTGCCACTGATGATGGCGTCTGCCGCTACTGATTTGCTTTTATTGATCAGCGCATTGAAGAGCGCCGGATTCTCAGTAAAAAACAACTCCAGATCCGCCGCATTAATCAGATATCTGACGCAGTCTGCCAGACCTGTGTTGTTGACGACATAGCTAACATTGTCTTGACTTAATTTGTTTCTCATTCTCATATCCTATTGAGTTTCTACATTGATTGTTATTGGTCTGCTGTCGCGCTGGTTAGCACAACAGGCAAATAATCGACGGGCATTGACTGAAAGCACACAGGCCGCATAAAGCGCTCAATTGCACGACTTCCGACTGAGGTGATTGCCGCAATTGTGCTACTGGGGTAAGGGCCACCATGTTGCATCGCAGGGCTGATTTCGACTCCAGTGGCAAATCCATTGAACACCAGTCGGCCCACTTTCAGGGAGAGCGCATCCACTAATTGCGCTATCTGCTGACGGTCCTCTGTATCAGGCCCTGAAAAAACAGAGCTGGCGAGATGCTCCCGAAGGCTCTTGGCCACCTCTAGCTGCTCGGCAAAATCCTGGCATATCACAATCAGGGTGGATGGCCCGAACACCTCATGTTCCAGTTCGGGATTACTCAGGTAGTCTTGTGCTGAAACGCTAAACAGAGCAATGTGTGCCTGACTTTGCGCGTTTTCGGCCACCCTTCCAACGGCCAATGTATTCAGCTCACTGCGAGACTGACGTTGTTTGGTCGCTCTGCGATATGCTGAACAAATATGAGGAGTGAGCATTGTCTGCTTCGCCTGTGAGGGAATAGCAGCGGCTAAGCTGGTTAGCAAAGTATCTAGGTGCTCGCTCTTTTGTAGTACCAGGATCCCCGGGCTGGTACAAAACTGCCCGGCTCCTTGCGTCATTGAACTTAAAAATGCCTGAGCAAAAGCATCAACCCCATTGGCAAATGTGCTGTCAAAAACAAACACCGGATTGGTAGACCCCAGCTCTCCAAAGAAAGGGATCGGTTCTGGCCGCTGGCTGACGATATCGAATAAAGCCCGGCCCCCTTGAATTGACCCGGTAAACCCAGCGGCTTTAACGGCCGGATTGGTCACCAGCGCAACCCCTGCTTCATGGTCTTTTGACTGTAATAGAGAAAAAACGCAAGGCGGAATATCCAGGTGCTTTAACGCACTTAAAATACAGTCAGCAACCATTTCTGACGTACCCGGATGAGCCGGATGGGCCTTTACGATTACGCTACACCCTGCTGCCAATGCGGATGCTGTGTCACCACCGGCGACAGAAAAGGCCAGAGGAAAATTGCTGGCACTGAATACTACAACCGGACCCAATGGCACCGAGCTTAGTTGTAAATCAGGATGTGAGGTGACATCCGAAGATGCTGAACACGCTCGTCGCCAGTTCCCCTCCATGAGCAAGCTGGCAAAGTGCAAAAGTTGCTTTTTTGTGCGATCAATCTCTCCATTTACCCTGCCGGTTGGCAACCCCGTTTCTCGTACACAGCGAGCAACTAAGGGTGTCCGGATGTATTCCAGCTGTTGCGCAATATTTGTCAGCAGTTCACTACGACGATGGTCGCTTAGCTGTCGTATCACCTCAAAGCCCCGCTCCGCAGCTTGAACTGCCAGATTAACTTCTGCCGCCCCAGCAGAGTGAAATTGTGGGGATATAAATTCATCCATTTGAGGCGCATAGGCTGAAAAACTTTCGCAGCTCTGTGCGCACCATTGCCCGTCGATCAAATGCTTGCCGGT